>DASZXD010000239.1:0-20584 GCA_035546015.1 Occallatibacter sp. | reverse complement strand
AAGCTGGAACTGGCGTGGCGAATTTCGTCGGGGTTGCGCGGCAGATTGGTCGAGTCGCGGTGACCCGGCACGACAAGCGGGGCATCCCAGAAGGTGTTCCACTTCCGCTTTTCCTCCTCTTCCGGAGTGTCGATGCCGAGCTTCTTCATGAAGGACTGCTGGGTTGCCGATAGCCTTCGTTTGCCCGTGGTGACCTGGAACTCCGGTTTCAGGTCCTTACCGAGGACGATCCACGCGCCTGCACCCTCGCGAGCTGCCAACTCGACCACCTGCGGCTGGCCATTGCGGATGGCGAATCGCGCGCGGAGCTGCTGGTTCGACTCGCCGGTCCATGTCAGCGTGACCGTGTCTCCGGACTGTGCGGCGGTCATACCATTCACCGGCTTCAGGTTCTGGCGGTCGCAGGTAAATGTCTGGGCCGCCGCGATGCTGGCGAACACGGCGAATATAAAAACCGCGGCAAAACGCTTCATTCGAAGTACCCTCCTGTTTGTTTCAAGCTCGGATTGTGGTTAGCGCGATCGAAGCGGGGATCGATCACGGCGGGAACGCTATTCCTCTTGAACAACGCTGGCAAGCAGTAACAGGCTAGAAACCTGTTTGCTGCCTGTTACATTCCCGTCCTGGCCGCTAAAAATGCAGTAACAAGGGAGTTTTTGGAGGCGCACCGGCTTTGGATTCCTGTTCTGATGACGGCGCTGTAACGACACAAGGCCTGTAGCAGGACCTGTAGATTGGTCCTGCCATTCCTCGCATGCCCGCACCGGGGCACTTGAAGTTGCTGTCATGTGTTTTGGGGATGGGAGAGCGGCTTGCCAAGCCCGTAAGCGGGCCGTTTCGTAAAGGCCTTCTTAGCTTGTAATACTCTGGAGCGGCGCGTGGTCACGCGCCAAATGTGTGGCCGTGGCGTTCACGGCCCAACCAGGCCATGATGGATGCGAGCACAAAGACTGTGACCGCGGTAAGGGCCATGGCCGTGGCGTAGCTTGTCCGCTGCGCGTAGACGGCTTCAATGTAGACAACGGAGCTCGCGATGACTCCAGCGCTCTGGTAAGCAAAGCCCGGAAGCAGCGCACGCACTCTATCAGGAGACAGTTCAGCAAGATGAGCGGGGATGACGCCCCATGCGCCCTGTACCATGAACTGCATCAGGAATGCTCCGGTTACCAGCAGAAACTGGTTCGGAGCAAAGGCCCAGACCGGAACCATGACGACGCCAAGAATAAAGGCCACGATGATAGCGCGGCGGCGGCCACAGCGGTCAGAAAAGTGGCCGAAGACGATGCCGCCGATAATCGCACCTACAGCAGAGAAAGCGGTGATAGCCGAACGATGTCCCGGGCTGAAGTGCCACTGACGCTGGAGGAATGTCGGATACATGTCCTGAGTGCCGTGCGAGGCGAAGAGCATCATGGACATGAAGAGCAGGAGATAGAGAAAGAGCTTCCAGTGCGAGAAAATTTCGCGTCGCTGGTCGCTCCAGCTCAGCGCCGCGGTTGCTTTCTTTTTCCATACTTCCGACTCTCTCACCCGGAAACGGATGAAAAGCACCAGCGCGATGGCAGGGGTGCTGCCCAAAAAGAACAGCGCGCGCCAGCCTACGCGGTCAAAGAGGAAAAAGTAGCAGAGGCCAGCGAGCAGGTTGCCGGCCGCATACCCTTCCTGGAGCAATCCGGATAACACTCCGCGGCGTTCTGTGGGTGCGCCTTCCATGGCGAGCGAAGCGCCTACACCCCAGTTGCCACCCATCACGATCCCAAAGAGCGCTCTCACAACGAGCAGGGTTGTGTAATTCGGCGCAAGCCCGGTCAGGATTTCGGCCACCGCGAAGGTCCCTATATTGATCATCAAGGGCAGGCGCCGGCCATAACGATCGGCCATCAAACCAAAGACAAACCCACCGACAGGGCGGAACAACAGGGTCATGGTAATGACCAGCGCGATCTGGGCGTCAGTCTTATGAAACTCGTGTGCGATGGCCGTCAGGCAGAATGTAACGAGAAAAAAATCAAAGGCGTCGAGCAGCCAGCCGGAGAAGCCGGCGATGACCGCAGGCGGGTGGCTGTTCTGGGCATTGCTTTCTCTCCGCTCCACGGCACTCATCCCGGCAAGCAGCACCGATTCCGGCTCGGACATACCCACGCCCCTGTAGACAGACATCTTGCCAGCCAGTCAGCCATTCATGTTTGCATTACGGCTGAAGAGCGGCTCGAAACTCGACTGAGCATAGCTGAAGACTGATGAATTGAAGGCAGGAAACCGGTTAGTCACAGGTTATATGGAGTATCCGGTCAATGATTCATACAACTGTGACACGAGCTCAGCTTCATAACATACAGTATCATCAGCGATTTTCTGAGGACACGCCGTCAGGCAGGCTGTACCTGCTCTCACCTTCTGTCAGTTGATGAGCATGTTAAGCCGGATGATGCATGGCCACCCGCCTGCTCATTGAGAATCCGCCTGCGAGGAGAATATGGACCGAGACGATAAAGCGGTAGCAGCTTAGGAGTGGAGTTCCCGGCCCAGCACGTAGGTGATCTCGGTGGGGACTTCGTCTTTAAATTTGACCTTGAGCAGGATCTGATAGTGCCGCGGCATGTGGCCGTGGCAGGACTGTTTGAGCTCGGTCACGATGGTGTGAACCTGGTCAGGATCAGTGAAGGCTTTCACGGCTGCCACATATCCCGCGGCCCGGCTGCTGGTAAAGCTTTCTACTTCATTGTCGCCAAGCGGGCCCGGGAAGTGGGTCACGAGGGCGTAGGCAAAACCTTCTTCAGTTGGAGCGGTCGAGTACTGGTCGGCAAACAGAATCGGCTCGTTGGGCCCGGGATTCAGATTGCGAATCCCTTCGCGAACCTGGACAAATTGCGGCTGGACCGGCATGGCCTGGCTCTGCTCGTTGAAGAACAGATTCTCGACGCCGACAAACAGGACGTTGTTATCCCCTGTCTGCCGTAGCGAGAGATCGCTGGTTTTCACGACGTTGAGATTCTGGACGCGAGGGCCGAGCAGCTTGGCAATCAGGAAGGAGGCATCCACTTCACCAAACGAGGTGTAGTAGCGGCTTGGCTGAATCACCGGGTTCCCAAGCGCCTTACGCAGCGCCGCTACATTCTTTGAGGCAACGATGTCGTTCCAGCTATTCAGCGTGCGGTCACGATAATAGATACCTGTACTGCCATTCAACTCGACGAAGAGAGGATCTTCAATAGCGACTACGAGCGGCCGGCCGCTGGAAATAAAGGGCTGCCAGAGGGTCTCCATGTCGGCGTTCCATCCGGCTGGATACGCAAATGCGGTAGCCTTTGCGCTGGATGGCTTCAGCCAGCGGTAGCCCGCAAATGCAAGTATCAGGATGGCCGCTGCCCAGAGGGGAGCGGCAAATTTTATGGCCCGCAGGGCTGCGCGCCACGGTCTGCGCCTAGTGTCGACTGGCTCGAGTGGCTCGGCAGCAGGGATTTGCTCAGGAACAAAGTCCACAGGTGGCGAGGTGAGCGCGGGGCAAGACCGGTATTCGACCTTCAGCTTGAAGCGGCCCTTGGGGACATCGATGACGATCGGGTCGCAGTGGCCTTCGCCACGATAATAGTCCGCAAGTTTCTGACGGAGCCGTCCAACCTGAATCCGAACTGCGGAATTGTGGCGCGGATCATAAGTGGCGGGCTTGCCAAGTCCGTCGATAGCGACGATGTACTCCTTCAGGTCGTCGGCCTCGCCGGTCGCCGTCTTTTCAGCAAGAAACCTGAGCAGACGGCGCAGAACCTCTGACCCGCGAAGCTCCTCACTGCGCAGGATGCGGTCAACCTGCACCTGGACCGCCTCGTTCTCCGCGATAACCGTCTCAGTCAACATCGCAAGCGTCACGCCGAATGCCGGATTCGGGACCCTCAAGAATGCATGCGGAATCCGACCAATGGGATTGTTGTAGTCTGCAATTCGAAAACGAACCTACCCCGCGCCAGAGAGGACAGCGTGGAGCTGAGGCTTCCCTGTTCCGGAATCTCCCTGCTGAAGGCTAGGTCAATCCGGAAGAATCAGTGAGCGTTCGATGATGGCAAACTGCCACGCCCCCGCGGGAAATACGGGCGACCTCCCTCATCGATCTACCATCTCGGCGATTAACAATAGCGAGTCGATAAACCGCTGTCAATGTCTTCCCAACTGCAGTGGGGCCTGCGTCTTGCCAGAAACAGGTATAGGTCAGACATCAGATGGATAAGGCGCCGGTTAAAGCGCTGCGCGGCATCGCTTAGCCCGTACCGTGCAGCGCCTTCGCGGCCATCTTCCTGATAGGGGGAGTGGCGCACTTCGTACCCAGGCTTAACTCTCGTCAAGCTCGATGGCTCGCGGAAATAGGATGTTGTTTTCAAGATGCACGTGCTGGTGCAGATCCTTCTCGAACTCGGCAAGCGTCTGGTAGAAGCCGCGGTAGGTGGGGCATGCCCATTCCGGCGGTGTAAATCCATTGCTCAGCGCGCGCATTCCGGCCATGGCATCGCCGGCGGCATCGTGCTCGGCGATCATTACACGGATAGGATTGCTTACGGCGCCAAAGCAGCCGAGCGGGCGCGGACCGCAACTGGCGAGGTTGCGCTCGAGGTTGGTTATATAGGGAAAGAGCACCATCTCCTCCTTGCCCAGATGCTGCAATAACTCTTCGCCCAACGACTTGATTAGTTGTTGTATTTGCTCGAGTTCGGGGCATGTCTCTCCGTGACGCGAGACAACCTTCTGCGCCAGCATTTGAAGACGCGGCAGCTCAACACGGATGTAAGCGTGATGCGTTTCAACGATGTGCTTGCAGATGGCTTCGAGCGGAACCTGCGTCCAGTCGCGAGTTTGTTCATTGCCGCCCGTAGTGGCTTCGTTGATGGCGCCGAGAACGGCTTCGGGGTCGATGGAGCGCTCCTGGCAGGCCTGGGCGAGCGGCTTGCGGCCGCCGCAGCAGTAGTCGATGCCGAAGCGTTCGAAGATGCGGATCGAAGCCGGCTGTTCTAGGGCGATGTCGCGGACAGTGGTTTGAGGTGTGGCCATGATGATTCTCCTGAACCCGAATTTACGCAGATGTATGTGGACATGCTGCGACTAAAGTCACTACCGGGGTCAGTTCGCTAGAATGTTGCCGATGCCTGAACCAGGAAATGTTGTCTCCGCGCTGGGCGCGGCTTCACTTTTCTCGAACCTGTCGTCGGAGGAACTGCGGCTGCTGGCAGCACACGCGGTACGCAAGAGCTACGCACAGGGCGAGCTGCTTTTTTCTGAAGGTGACGCGTGCAAGGGGCTGCACATCATAGTCAGCGGCAAATTGCGCATCTTCAAGAGCTCTGCCAGCGGGCGCGAGCAAGTGCTGGCCGTGGAAGGGCCAGGCGGTTCGGTGGCGGAGTTGCCCGTTTTCGACGGCGCTCCTTATCCCGCGTCTGTCAGCGCTGTCGAGAACTCGCAGATTCTGTTTATTTCGCGCAGCGATTTTCGCGGATTTTGTCTTGCCCATCCTGAAGTGGCGCTAAAGATGCTGGCCGTTGTGGGTGCGCGGCTGCGCCGCCTGGTGGGGATTATTGAAGAACTTTCATTTACCACGGTCCGGCAGCGGCTCGCATCTGTGCTGGTACGGCTGGCGCAGACTGAAGGGAAACGCACCGAGCAAGGCATCGAGATTCAGCTTCCGGGCACACATCAGGAGTTGGCGCATCAACTCGGCACGGTGCGCGAACTGGTTTCACGTAATCTGATGCGTCTGCAGGCAGAAGGCCTGGTACAGGTGGAAGCGCGCAATATCTCCGTGCTCGACCTATCCGGATTAGCGGCAATCCTCGAAAACGGTTCGTAACAGTTTTGGGGACGGCGCGCGACTAAAGTCACTGCGTGCCGTGGAGCTGGCTTCTACGCTTGATTTTGTGAGCGGAGTGAAGCAATGGCTACCACACTGATTGAGACGAATGTTATTCATGGCGGAGCGGCGGCGGAACGCCCTGCGCTGGTTGCCGCCGAGCGCCGTAAAAGCCTGCTGTTCCGGCTGTGGATCGCAACGGGCATCTTCTTTATGGTGCTTCCCGGCACCATTCTCGGTTTTACGAACTTACTGGTGATCGCAGCAAATCATGGTCTGAATGGATTGTCGCCGGCATGGATTCAGGCGCACGGACACTCGCAGGTCTTCGGCTGGATCGGCAGTTTCGTGCTGGGTATCGGGTTCTACTCGCAGCCACATACCCGCGCCAATCGCGGCCGACTGCCCATTACCTGCTGGACCATGTGGACAGCTGGTCTTACGCTGCATTGGCTGGCAGGTGCTTACCTTTGGCAATGGCGCATCATGCTGCCGCTCTCAGGCGCGATGGAGCTCACGGCGATTCTGCTGTTTCTTTACGCGGCCAGCCAGCACAAGTTGCCTGAGCACTCCGACGAAAAAACCACGCCAAAGGCTAAATCGCGCATCGAGCCCTGGATGCAGACTGTACTGGTGAGCAACGCGGCTCTGTTTCTTGCCATTGCTATCAACTTCGTAGTGGAGGTACGGCTGGCTCTGGCAGGATTAACTCCGGCGCGGCCACATGGCTTCGACCAGCGCTATTTAGTACTGCTGGGCTGGGGATTTCTGGCACCGCTTGTGTGGGGATTCAGCGCACGCTGGCTGCCGATCTTTCTCGGCGTGAAGCCTGTGCGAGGCCGATTGCTTCAGATCGCCGTGGGACTCGATGTATCCGGCGTCATTCTAGGCATGTCGGGTCTGACGCTGCCAGCCACATTCTTTCTGGCCGCAGCGGCTATCGAAGCTGCGATGGCCATGGGCGTATTCTCTGTACCGGAGCGACCCGCAAAGACCATTGGAATTCACTCCAGCTTTCCGGTTTTCCTGCGCATTGCGTACGCGTGGTCGATCCTGGCATCACTGCTGGGTCTCTGGGCTGCAACGGCCGACATTCATGGCGGCATCTGGGGCGCATCACGCCACGCACTTACTGTGGGCTTCGCGGCAATGATGGTCATGACCGTGGGGCCGCGCATATTGCCGCACTTTGCAGGCGTGCGCAATCTCTGGAACCGTGGCCTGATGTTTGCGACTCTTCTGGCGCTGCTCGCAGGCTGCACTCTGCGCGTCAGCATGGAGCCACTGGCTTACGAAGGTATCGCACAGTTCGCCTGGAAGCTGCTGCCAATTTCAGGCTGCCTGGAACTAAGCGCAGTGCTCCTTTTTGCATTCCAACTGATCATGACTTTCGCACGCGGGCAAAGCATTTTTCCGGAACTTTGATGAGCGAACTCCACGCTGGATTCCTTTGGCTGAATTGCTATCTAGCCGCCAGATCTGGTGTACGCGCTCAATCGCGCCTGATGAAACCTGCGGTCAACAAGCTTAAACAAATTTGCTTCTAAACCTGTGACAAAAGTTCCTGCATTGCATCGCTGTGCCCGCTAGTGTGGGTTTGATGAGCAACATGCAACATCGCATTTATTCGCAAGGAGAACTCATGTCCTATAAACGTTATTGGGTGGCGTTGGCCATCGTTCTTGTGGGGTCGTTTGCCGTCCTGGGAGGCGTGGGACGGAAGATGATCAGTGAAGCTCCGCCGCTGCCGGATGTATATACGGCCAGCGGTCAGCTTCTTTTCACCGGTTCTCAAATTACCGACGGCCAGGGTGTGTGGCAATCGATCGGCGGGCAGGAGATCGGCACTGTGTGGGGTCACGGCGCCTATGTCGCGCCGGACTGGACTGCCGACTGGCTGCATCGCGAATCGCTGATCCTTCTGGACACGTGGGCACAGCATAGCGGCGCGGCAAACTTCGATGCGCTGAGTCTCGATCAGCAAGCAGCGCTCAAAGCGCGGCTCGTCCGCGAAATGCGCCGCAACACGTATGATGCGGCGACAAACCGGATCATCGTCAGCGACGACACGGCTGCAGCCTTCCATCAGCTTGAGGCTTATTACGCAAATGTCTTCAGCGCCGGCCGCACAGAGTATGCCATTCCAGCGGGCTCACTCACCGATCCTTTGAAGCAGCGGGAGATGGCGGCGTTCTTCTGGTGGACATCCTGGGCCGCGCATACGGAACGCCCCGACTCGAGCATCACTTATACCAACAACTGGCCGCACGAAACACTGGTTGCCAATCAGCCGTCGCCATCGGCAGTGTTGTGGAGCATTCTGAGTTTTGTGTTTCTTCTTGCCGGCATTGGCGGACTGGTCTGGTGGTACGCATCGCAGGAGAAGACCGATTTTCACCCCGCATTTCCAGAGAAGGATCCCTTCCTTAGCCTCAGGCCCACGCCCAGCCAACGCGCTCCGATGAAATATTTCTTTGTCGTGGTCGCTTTGTGGGGCGCGCAGATTCTGATGGGCGTGCTCACCGCCCACTACGGTGTTGAAGGCGGCGGATTCTTCGGCATTCCTCTCGACAAGATTCTGCCCTATGCCGTCACGCGCACGTGGCACCTGCAACTCGCGATCTTCTGGATTGCGACGTCGTGGCTCGCTACCGGCCTCTACGTTGGCCCCGCGGTGAGCGGTCATGAGCCGAAGGGCCAGCGACTGGGCGTAAACGTGTTGTTCGCCGCGCTGGTCCTGGTTGTTGCAGGATCGCTTGCAGGCGAGTGGATGGGTATTCAGCAGAAGCTCGGCAATCTGTGGTTCTGGTTTGGCAGTCAGGGTTATGAATATGTCGACCTTGGCCGTTTCTGGCAGATTCTGCTCTTCGTCGGGCTCGTGCTTTGGCTGTTCCTGATGGTGCGTGCGCTCAAGCCAGCACTCGTCAGCAAGAGCGAGAGCAGGCCGCTGATGGTATTGTTCCTGATTTCGAGCATTGCCATTCCGCTCTTCTACGCTGCCGGCCTGATGTATGGCCAGCGCAGCGAGCTGGTCACAGCCGAATACTGGCGCTGGTGGGTAGTCCACCTCTGGGTAGAAGGCTTCTTCGAAGTGTTTGCCACCGTGGTCATCGCCTTCCTGTTCACGCGACTCAATTTACTCGAGATCCGTTCAGCGACGCGAGCGGTGCTGTTCTCAACGACGATCTTTCTCTCCGGAGGCATCATCGGCACGTTCCATCATCTTTACTTTGCGGGATCGTCTCCAGTGGTCATCGCACTGGGAGCTGTATTCAGCGCACTGGAAGTGGTGCCGCTAACTCTGGTTGGCTACGAAGCCTGGGAGAATCTCCGCCTGACTCGCGGCACAAGCAAGGCGCAGTGGGTGGCTGGCTACAAATGGCCCATCTACTTCTTTGTTGCCGTCGCATTCTGGAATATGGTGGGCGCGGGACTATTCGGCTTTCTTATCAACCCGCCGGTAGCGCTCTACTATATGCAGGGCCTGAACCTCACTCCAGTTCACGGTCACACCGCACTCTTCGGCGTGTATGGGATGCTGGGCCTTGGGCTGACACTCTTCTGCATGCGCGCGATCAGGCCAGGGAAGCAGTGGAAAGAACTCCCGCTGAAGTGCGCCTTCTGGCTGGTCAACATCGGACTCAGCCTGATGGTGGTCCTGAGCATGTTTCCCATCGGTATTCTGCAAGCGATTGCGTCCATTCAGCGCGGCACATGGTATGCGCGGTCGGCCGAGTTTCTGCAGACACCGTCTATGCAAATACTGCGCTGGATGCGTGTACCCGGCGACGTGCTGTTCGCAGTGGGCGCTGCAATCCTAGGGCTGTTTGTCATCGGCCTTCTCACCGGACACTCCTACCAGAAGCATGAAAGCTCGAATGCTCCTATTGAAGAGAGAGAGCAAATGCTGATGGCAGGCGACTGAAGCCGGTACAAACACAGGACTGGCGCGGCGGGACCTTCACGGTCTCGCCGCACTTTTTCTACGTGACGAGACAACGGAACAGATTCAGTTGCGAGGCGAATTCATGACGGCCAGAGACTCTTTCACCGTCGGCGACTCTCCGGCAGCGACATCCTGCGAACGCCGCTGATGAAACTGAGTGAGCACGGAGTTTGCCTGAGCGAGGGCAGCGATGCGCTCTACATACGCTGCCAGATTGGCTCCAGGCAGAGCACAGAGGACAAGATCGGTTGTGAAGGTATCAACATAGGCGCGAGCACCGCAGCAGCCCAGGCTCAGAGCGGCAAGGCCCGTGTTTACCACTTGCGGAATCACCGCGCAAGCAGGCCTTCCCAGAGCCGGAGGGTTACGATGCTCCACCTGCTGCACAGCTTCGCTCACGATAAGGGCCTGGCTGGCATCGCCGAAGAGGAGCACTGTCTCGGGAGGGCAAGGGGATTGCGCGAGTGGAGCATAGAGGACGTGCTTAGGGCGCCGCCCAAGCACGGGGATGAGCGGCAAGTCCTCTGGCGTGACATAGCCAAGACCACCGAAAGCAGTGAGGCAGTCTTGCAGTTCTCCCTGTTCTGCCGCGGACAGTTCGAGGTTATGTGTATAACTGCCAACGGCGCACAGAGCATGATCACTCGATGAAGTAGCAAATGCCGCCGTAGCCGCGTCACGCCAGAAACGGCATCCGGCCGGTGCGTGACCTTCATATGCAGGCACTGATTCGGGAACCGCGTCAGCGAAACAGACCGCTACCGGCGGTTGAGCAAGACGAAGACTCCGCATGAGGCTCTCTGCAAGCTGAGAGTAAGACTGTTCCATGGAATAAATTCCTTTTTCAAAAGGATCGGCTCTGGAGAGATTGCAGATCTCCGGGTTGGATTCCGGTGAAGAGTCACCTCACGGTGGCGGTGATGCACTATGCGCATTCAGCTCTTGTCTTCGTCTACCTTGAAGCCGAGTTCTGCAACCGTGGCGCGAAGGGCAGCTTGGTTCACAACGTCAGGATGATATTGAATCGTAACGGATGCATTCGGGTAACTGGCATTCGCCTTGACCACGCCTTTCTCCTGGCGCAGCAGCGTTTCAAGACCTACGGCGCAGGTTACACAGGTAAACCCGCTCACATGCCAGGTGACGGTCTCGGTAGCTTTCGCATCCGACGCTGCGTGGACCTCGTGTTCCTTGAGCGCCTCGATAGCGCTAAACGACGTGATACCGGTAGCACCGGTGATTGTGGCGAGCTTGAGAAATTGACGGCGAATCATGACTGTCTCTCCTGGAGGACATACAGGTTATTTGGCGACGGCATCGCCTGGCTCATACTTCCATGCAGTCTGAATGGTTGCGTGATCAGCAAACCGCAGATCGGTGTAGGCACTGAAAGGAATCTTGACGTTAAGCACGCCGGAACGGATCATCAGATCGCGCACTTCGTCGAAGTCGGACTTCTGCGGCTCAAGCAGGTTATAACGGATGCGCGACATCGGCTTGGTCAGCGCCCAACGCAGCAGCTCCGGCTTCTGGTTGTAGTAGTAGCGTCCTACAAAATCAGCGGCATCGACGCGATGCGGCTGGCTAAGGTCAAGCCAGAGGCCGGAGCGGGCGATGCCATCCACCAGCACCTGCACCGTTTCCGGACGGCTCTCGATGAGATCTTCCCGGGCGACCAGGATGCAGGACATATAGTTGGGCCAGTATTTATCCGCATAAAACAGAATGCGACCGTAACCGCCCATCTCAGCTTGCGAAGGAAAAGGCTCGCCCATCACGAAAGCATCAATGGCGCCAGCTTCGAGTGCGCCGGATACATCGGGAGGCGCCATCTCGACCATCCTCAAGGAATCGGGCGGCATGCCGTATGCCTGCATAGCGCGGAAAAGGAGGAGGCGTTCGTCGGAAAAGCGGCTTGGTATCGCGATGGTTTTGCCACGTAACTGGCCGAAGTTCTGGATCGGGCCATCTTTGCGCACGACCACTGCGCTTCCGTTACGATGCCCCAGATAAACCACCTTGATGGGCACTCCCTGTGCAGCGAGTGCGATGGCCATGGGAGCCACGATGAATGCGGCCTGAATCTTGTTTGCAATGAGCGCTTCTTTGAGTTCAGGAAAGCCCTGGAACATGCGCGGCAGATACATCTCACCATTCTTGGAATACTTTGAGATGTAGTCGGTCACCGGGCAGGTTAACTGGCACGTAACGGGAATGTAGCCGACTACGATTTTGCGCTTCGCAGGCGATACATAATCGTTGAGCACGGCGCTCCAGTTGACATTGAGCCAGCCGTGAAGAGTGGAGACCATCACCAGCCAGACAGCGGCACCGGCAGCGATCCTGCTCTTGAGGCTCCAGCTTCGGATGCGGACCAGGCTCTTAAGATTCATTGCGGAACCCCCAGCGGATGGACTTGACGGTTTCAATCCGGCGGAAGAGCAGGTCGAGGACGAGTCCGATAACACCGATGAGCAGCATAGCTCCGACGACCAGATCGTAGCGTTTGCCGGAGTTACGGGAGTCGATGATGAGGAACCCGAGGCCCGAGTCAACGGCAATCATCTCGCCTGCAACCACAACGAGCCAGGCGATGCCAAGCGCGATACGCAAGCCGACGAGGATCTGCGGCAGAGCTGCCGGAAACACAACCCGAGCCAGAAGCTGCGGAGCGCCAAGGCCGAAGTTGCTGCCGGCACGGCGGTAGATCAGCGGGACGTTTGCGACCGCGTCTACGCATGTAACGACGATGGGAAAGAATGCACCGAGAAAAACAAGAAAAATTGCCGCATCGTCACCAACGCCGAAGAAGAGGATGGCAATGGGAATCCACGCGATGGGACTTATGGGGCGAAGAATCTGCACAACCGGGTTAGCGATCTGGTTAAGCGCCGGATACCAGCCAAGCAGCAGCCCAAGCGGTATGCCGAGAGCCAGCGCAGAAAAATAGCCGATGGCAACACGACGAAGCGAATCAACGATATCGCGATAGAGCACGCCGGCGTGAATCAGCTGAGCCAGACCGCGCTCCACTTCTCGCGGCGAAGGGAAAACCCGCGTGCCCGACCAGACCACGGCATAGCGCCATAGCAGAAGGAAGACCGCGGCAGCCAGCGCCGGCCATATCCAGCGTTCCCATCTTTGCAATGTCGTTGGCTGGCTCATAGCTTGTGCGCCAATCCAATCTGGCTGAGAATGCCGTCGCGCAGTTCGAGGTATCGGGGCGAGCTGATGTCGCGCGGGTGAGGAATGTCGATAGCGACTATCTGCTGTATACGGCCGGGGCGCGCACTCATGACCACAACACGATCAGACAACTGGACCGCCTCGTCGATATCGTGTGTGACGAAGAGTATGGTTTTACGCTCGGCCTGCCAGATGCGCAGCAACTCACTTCGCATGATCATGCGCGTGATGGAGTCCAGCGCACCGAACGGCTCGTCGAGAAACATCACGTCGGGATTGACGGCGAGTGCGCGAGCAACCTCAACCCGCTGTTTCATGCCGCCAGAGAGCTCATGCGGATAGGTCTTCCCGAATCCTTCCAGGCCCACCATCCTGATGTAATGCTCCACGCGCTGGGTCCGCTCACTGCGCGAAAGTGCGTTGAGGCCGAAGCCGATGTTTCCCTCGACAGTCAGCCAGGGAAAAACTCCTCGCTCCTGAAAGACAAAGATGCGGCGCGGATCGGGGCCGCGCACGATTTCACCGTCGATGCTGATCTCTCCGGTGGAGGGCTTGAGAAAACCCGCCATGGCGCTCAGCAGAGTCGATTTGCCGCAGCCGGACGGGCCGAGGAGACAGACAAATTCGCCGTCACCTACCTCGATATTGATGTTCTCGAGCACCGGCAGGCTTTTGCCGTCGCGCAGAAAAGTCATGCCGACGTTCTCAGTCCGCAGCTTGACTTTGAGACTCAATGCGGGCGCTTCAGTGGCAGCCATGGCTCTTTGAGACATCATACTTTCTCCAGGTATCCCCAGCGCAGAGCGTTCACGCGCTCGAGAGAGCGGACCGCATTGTCAAGCAATAAGCCGACCACGCCGATGATAACCATGCCCGCAACGACGAGGTCGTAGCGATTGCCGGCATTCCGCGCGTCGACGATGAGAAAGCCAAGTCCCGAGTTGACGGCAATCATCTCCGCCGCGACCACCACCAGCCAGGCGATGCCTAACGTAATGCGGAGAGCTGTTACAAGACGTGGAACGATGGCTGGGTAAAGAATCCTGCGCATCAGTGCGATTGGGCCGAGACCGAAGTTACGTCCGGCGTTGATATACACAGCGGGCACACTCTGCACCGCGTTAATGACTGCAAGCAGCAGAGGCAGAAAGCAGCCGACGAAGATCAGAAAGACCGCGGCGAGATCGCCTACTCCAAACCAGAGGATGGCGATCGGTATCCAGGCCAGGGGCGAGATGGGACGAAGAATCTGCAGGATCGGGTTGAGCGCCATCTCCGCACGGCGATACCAGCCAACTGCGAGACCAAGGGGCACCGCGATGATGACAGCAAGAAAAAATCCCCACGTTACGCGAAACACCGAAGCAACGGTGTATTTGACGATGAGCCCGTGATTTACCAGATCGGCGATACCGTGCGCAGTCTTCCACGGACCCGGCATTAGTTGACGCGGGTGCAGGAAGACGGCCAACTGCCAGGCGCCTAACAGCACCAGAATGAAAATGGCAGGCCTCAGCCATGTGAACTGTTTCAATGTATTTTTCCCGTTGCGTGATTCGTAAGGCGGGACCGCGCACGCATCGTGCACATGTGTGATCCAAGTCACCGCAAGTGTAGACAGGGAATCCCGAACCCGCCTCATCCGAAAGTTTGGTATGTTTCCCCATCCATGGTCGGATTTAACTAGAATTTTACGTTAACCGGCTGGTCAGCTGGCGAACACCCACATTCGCAGGCAGCGGATGAGCTGCATCGGTTAACAGCCAGGGAAGCGGATCATCACTGCTAAGCTGCAGATGCGGTTGTCCGTCCCAGATAAGGATGCTAGCGACAAGCCCAAATCCACACCGGTACACTGGTAGCGAACGTTGCACACGAAATTGCGTTCCGCGGCAACTGCCAGAGTATTCCCGGATCCAAATTCAGCGCCAAGCGAACTTATCATGCCCCAGATTGGAAGATGTTCTTGATGAAAAAACAGTTGGTGTCTCGTTTAATCTTCGCTCTCAGTGTCTTATTACTCCTGCCCATCTCCGGCACGCTGGATTTTGCATCTTCCAGACAAAATAGTCACACCGGCATGCCTTCGATTCGGCATGTGTTCGTGATTACCCTGGAGAACAAGAACTTCTCCGCAACCTTTGGCCCCGATTCGGATGCGCCCTATCTGGCGAAAACGCTGCGGGCAAAGGGCGCACTGTTGACGCAATACTACGGCACAGGGCACAACAGCCTGGACAATTACATTGCGATGGTGAGCGGACAGGCGACAACTCCGCAGACGTCGGCCGATTGCAATACGTATGCCGACTTTCGCCAGACTGGTACGACTGCTGACGGGCAGGCTGTGGGACAGGGATGCGTATATCCCGCACAGGTAAGGACACTGGCTAATCAGCTAGCGGAAGCAGGCCTGACCTGGAAAGGCTACATGGAAGATATGGGCAACGATCCGGTGCGCGAGGCCTCAACCTGCGGGCACCCTCCATTGAATGCCCTGGACCTGACTGAGAGAGCAGAAGCGCCCAGCGCGGCGGTGCCGCAGAGCGATATGTATGCGACCCGGCACGATCCCTTCATGTATTTTCACTCCGTCATCGATCTGCCTGCCTGCAAAACAAACGTCGTAAATCTGAATCAGCTGAAGACCGATCTGCGCTCAGTTGCCACCACGCCCAACTTCAGCTTCATCACGCCGAATCTTTGCGACGACGGACACGATTCTCCCTGCGCCAACGGCGAACCGGGAGGACTGAAGTCTATCAATGTCTTTCTCGAGAAGTGGGTTCCGGCGATACTCGACTCGCCGGCCTACCAACAGGATGGCCTGATCATCATCAACTTCGATGAAGGCGGGAGCGGAAAGATCGAACAGACGGCCACCGGCACAGTGGTCACGGTGTATGGTGCTTCGTGCTGCAATCAGCAGGAAGGGCCGAATCTCGGCGGAAAGTATCCCGTAATCACCAGGCAGATGTCGCATGGCCGCCCGGTTACCAAAAAGACTCTCAGCTTTGGCGGCGACCTGCCCGGCGCGCTGCTTTTATCAAAATACATTCGTCCCGGCACCGTCTCGAATGTGCCGTATAATCACTATTCCCTGCTGAAGTCACTCGAGCAGATCTTCGGCATCCATGAGTATCTGGGCTACGCCGGCCAGCAAGGTTTGGTCGCGTTTGGCCGGGACATCTTTACCAACTATTGATGGATGAAACGCCGCGGAAGAGTACACAATTTGCATTCGCGATGGCAGCCCACGTCGATCACACGCAGATTTCTCATGGCCGGAACTTTTATAACCATGAGTGCGTTGTGCGTAATGTGCAAGACGCGTGTGATGGCTTCCGGCACGCAGAATTCTGAGCTTAGCCCGACAGCCATTCTGGGCAAAGATATCTTCTTTGACCAAACTCTTTCCGCTTCAGGAAAGATGGCTTGCTCTACTTGCCACGATCCGAAATATGCCTACGGACCGCCGAACGGATCGGCGGTTCAATATGGCGGGCCTGCGCTGAAGAGTCCAGGTTACCGGGCGGTGCCATCGCTACGCTATATCCTCAATTACGTGCCTGTCTGGACGCATGTGCTGGCGACCAACCCGGTCGAGCGGCTCACCGAAGCCGATGAGTCGCCCGCTGGCGGCTACACGTGGGATGGTCGATACAATTCACTGCATGCGCAAGCTATGCTGCCATTTTTCTCACCCGTAGAGATGGACAATCGCAACGCGGAGGAGCTGGCCAGGAAGCTGAGCGTAGCCGCATACGCCGATGACTTTCGCGCCGTCTTTGGGCAAGATATCTTCGATCATCCGGCGCAGGCAGTGGAGAAGGCCTCGCTCGCCGTCGAGCAATTCGAGTTGCAGGATGTGAGTTTCCATCCCTATACCAGCAAGTTCGATGAGTGGCTCGATGGAAAAGCTTCTCTGACGCCGCATGAGTTGCGCGGCAAGCAGTTGTTTGACGATCCGGATGGAGGCAATTGTGCCTCATGCCATCTGGATGAAGTGGGCGCGAACGGCGCGCATCCTATCTTGACCGACTTTCAGTTTGAAGCGCTTGGCGTGCCGCGCAACAACGAGATTCCCTGGAATGCAAATGCCCACTACTACGACATGGGGCTTTGCGGCCCATTCCGAAAAGACGAGGCCAGCGAAGCCCCAGCGAACTGCGGGCTCTTCCGTACGCCATCGCTACGTAATGCCGCGATGAGACAGGTCTTCTTTCATAACGGACGCTTTCATTCCCTGCGTGAAGCTCTGCGTTTTTATGTGGAGCGCGACACAAATCCGGATAAGTGGTATCCGGCAGGACCTGGCGGCAAAGCAGAGAAGTTTAATGATCTGCCACCGCAATATCGCAAGAATGTGGATACAATCGATGCGCCGCTCAATCGCACACTCGGTCAGATGCCGGCCTGGAACGAGCAGGACATCGACGACGTGATTGCATTTCTCAAAACACTCGTCGATCAGGATGTAGCCGGTAAAGCGAAATCAGATAGCAGCAAGAGGTCTGACATGCAGATTGGGACCAGATCAGTGACAAGAAGCTGACCCGACAGCAGTAATCCCAGCCGATGAGTTCACTGGTATTTTGAACTATTCGCAATTTGCACAGACCGGAGCTTGAGTGGGTACTCCGACCTACATAGTTGTGCTCTGAGCCATCGGGAATGCCGAAATAGCCCAACCGGGTTTATGCGCTATGCTTTGAGCGGCACTTGAGCAGCGGGCCGTATAACTCGATGCCGGAACCAGCAATGCAATTCCAACACGAAACCGCAAAGGGACCATCATGGCATTTGATCGACGAGACTTTATGAAATCGCTGGTTGCCTCGGTGGCTGCACCGGGCGTGGCTTCGGCGATGTCCGAGCCGCAGCAGGAGCGGAAGCCAGCCGTCGCACACGCGCCGCGCAAGCGGAACAAACCGAACGTAGTGCTAATGATCTGCGACGACCTCGGCTACGGAGATCCACATTGCTACGGTTCAAACCTGCCTACACCCAATCTGGACGACATGGCCAAGCGTGGGCTGCGCTTCACACATTACAACGCCGCGCATCCCATCTGCTCAGCCTCGCGCGCGGCTCTGCTAACGGGTCGCTATGCGCTGCGCATGGACACTGCTGGGGCTTTTGGGCCGAATGAAAAGAAAGGCACTTCGCTTGACGAGACCCTGCTCTCAAATCTCTTCAAGCAGGGCGGCTACGAAACCAAGGCCATCGGCAAATGGCACCTTGGCAACAGCGGCCCGTATCTGCCGACGAATCGCGGGTTCGACTCTTTCTTCGGTGTGCCGTATAGCATCGACATGGACCCATTACCGCTGCTGCGCGACGAGACAGTGCTCGAAGCCAACACTGACCGCAGCACACTGACACCTCGTTATACCGACGAGGCAGTGAAATACATCGAAGCGAGCAACGGCGATCCTTTCTTTCTCTATTTGGCATTTTCCTATCCGCACGATCCGCCGATGGGCTCGCCGCGCTTTCACGACAAGACCGGCTTCGGCAACCAGGGCGATTGCATTGCAGAGATTGACTGGAGCGTAGGCGAGGTGATGCAAGCATTGGAACGCAAGGGGCTTGCCTCCGACACGCTGGTCATCTTTACCAGCGATCATGGCCCGTGGTATCAGGGCAGCCCCGGACTGCTGCGCGGGCGCAAGGCGTCGAGCTTCGAAGGCGGATTCCGCGTACCGTTCCTCTTGCAATGGCCCGGCAGCCTGGAGGCAGGCAAAGTGCGCGATGAGTGGGTATCGGCGTTAGACGTGGTGCCCACGTTGGCGGCCATGTGCGGACTGTCAATTCCAGAGAAACCGCTGGATGGCGTCAACCAGGAAACCGTGTTCTATGGCCACGGAACCGAACCGGAACGTAAGCCGCTGCTCTACTTCTGCGCGATGGGCAATGGCGGTCTCGACGTGCATTGTATTCGCAAAGAGCAATGGAAGTTGCGCGTGGCGCAGGGGATCGATGGCGAGATCTATACCAACGACAGGACTACCGGCGCGCGCTCCAGCGCATGGCTACAAGTTCCGGAACTCTACAACGTTGAGCGTGATATGGCCGAAAGCTACGATGTGGCGCATCTGCATCCAGAGATCGTGCAGGAACTGATGAACAGCTTAGAGGAACAGATGCCTAGCTTTCCGCCAAACGTGGTGGAAGAGTACAAAACGCTAAAGCAACGGAAAGGCGACTGGAGCACCCCGACGGGCGCCTCACCGCGACCCAATCCATATCAGAATCCACCTACTTCCTTTACACCTCCATATAGGCTGCCGCACTAGACAGTTTCTAACGACTCCAAGACAGCTCGGTGGTGTGGCTCCGAGGATCGGCCCGCCGCTGAGATCAGATGGCCGGGGCCATCGTACGCTTTGGTTTTGATGCATGGAGCAGGTCATTCGTATGCAAGCCTGAGCTTCGGGATCTGTCGTGTCGAGGATAAACAGTGGGTCCTTGCCATCCACTGAGCCTGCGTGAATCGGCTGTCCATTTGCATTCCTAACAAGCCAATCAAGGTAATGTCCACACATCCAGGATCGCACTGAGACTTGAAACGGGGCGGTCCATATGGCCGGTACCAGCCCCGGGCCGCGCATCTTGTTAACAACGCTGGCCGTTCCATGCGGAAAGTGAGTCGCGTCAGGAGTCGCATATTCGCCCCTGGCATACTAGTATCCCTCATCGACGAGAATCATGTTATGGCCGAGCGACTCGAGATGCTCGGCCTCCCATTGGGCATTGGTCAGCGCTTCTCCTTCATTGAGGTCTGAATAGAAGGCCGTTCAGGACCACCAGCCCATCAGAGGTGGCGCCGAGACGCGTGCGTGATGAAGCTGTCGAATCAGCGAACTGTAAGTTTCCAGCCGATTGTGGTAGTCGGCGGATAATCCGAAAAGCAGACGCTCTGAGCGGAGACTGGCTCCAGGATCAACCGGGACGCGAAGCCCTACTCGATCCTGCGGGAAGAATTCGAGAGCGTTTTCTGCCGCCAGTTCGATCGTTCCAGTTGAGTCAACCTCATAGGCAGCGAGCCGTGGAGAACTTCCCTGAGCAGTTGCAAGATGAAGCCGGAGGATGGTGAGGAACCGGTCTGAGGTGAGCGCGCCAACAAACAGGCTTTTGTGGCTCTGCCTGTTGTGGATGAGCTGACTTCTGACAGCACGATGCAACTCCACGCACTTGTGCTGCAGCACTCATCAATTCTTCCCAGAGTGCATACCGAGGCGATGCTCCGGCAGCAACATAGACTTCGTCCTGTTTGAGGGAGTCGAGCGCTCTCAGCATTAAACCAAAAGGTGGATGAATGGCATCGGCATCATCTGTCTCCAGCACTGTCATGGCACGGCCGCGAACGATCATATCCGGGCGAAGCAGGCGGCACTCAGGCATGAGGAATTGATGGTGGTAACCGTGCAAGTCGAGAACATCACCGATAATTGCCGTGAATCCTCCACCGCCTAACAGGCGGTGGCTTTGGATTTACGGCTAGAAGTCGGATCGATCGGCCACACAGCCGATTACACGACGTTGAAGTCATCGTCTGGCGTCGGAGGTTTTTGTTCCTCGATATATCGCTTCCAGACTTCGTCTGTCACATTACCGCT
>DASZXD010000238.1:0-8291 GCA_035546015.1 Occallatibacter sp. | reverse complement strand
GAACTGATCACTGCATCGGTCATCAGCAAAAGGATGTCTTCTCGGCGAACTGCAGAAAATCGCGCTCAGTCGATGAATACCAATGTCTTACAACAAGTGGCCCCGTAGCTCAGGTGGATAGAGCAGCAGTTTCCTAAACTGCGTGTCGGAAGTTCGAATCTTCCCGGGGTCACCATCCTCCCAACACCGCTGCTTTTTTTGACTCCACAGCATCCCGCAAGCTATAAAAGTTCATGACATGGAAGTTGCTTCCATGTCGCAACGCAACTGCGCTCTTACGCCCAGTTGATCCAATCGAAATCACGCCAGGATGCTCGGGAAGGCGGTGAAATTCCGCCACTGCCCCGCAACTGTGAGCGCGCCTGACCGATTCGCCGTCTCAATGAAAGGCGTCATCGACAGGATTTGCAGCCCGGATCGCTTTGTCTTGATCGATCCGCAAGCCACTGAAGGCCACGCGCCTTTGGGAAGGCGGCTGACGCAGCGCAAGTCAGGAGACCGGTCCGCGGCGTCTTCAACCGCTTGCGTTCCGAGGGGGACGAAGGAGCTATCCATGTTTTTCTTCTTTTTGCCCACTTCCCGTTTCCTGCGCCTGCATCGCCGCTATCTGCTGCGCACGTTCACCGCACTCCTGCCAACTCTCTTTGCCGGCCTCTGCTTTGCCGGTACCATCCGCGGCACCGTTACTGACATTACCGGCGCGCGCGTCTCCGGCGCTGGCATCGCTCTTATCTCAAACGGCCAGGTCGTCGCCTCAGCCGTCTCTGCATCCGACGGCAGCTTTCAGATCAGCACCGGTGCCAGCGGCCGCTACTTCCTCGTCGTCTCCGCGCGCAGCTTCCGCCAGCTCCAGACGCCCGACTTCTACGCCGGCCAGTTTGACTCCCTCGAGCGCAATCTCGTTCTCGAGCCCGAATGGGTCCGCCAGTCCATCGTGGTTGCTGCCACCGGCACGCCTACGCCGCAGTCGCAAACCAGCTCCGCAACCAGCGTCCTGAGCCCCATTGATATCGCACTCCGCACCGACTTCATCAGCGCGCTACGCCTCATGCCCGGGGCAGTCGTGCAGCAAACGGGGCAACGCGGCGCACAGGCCTCGCTCTTCGTACGCGGTGGCAACTCCAACGCCAATAAGGTGCTCATCGACGGCATCGATGCTGGCCAGCTCGGCAACCTCTTCGACTTCGGACCGCTTTCCACCACCGCAGTCGAGCAAGCCGAGGTCTACCGCGGCACTGACTCCGATCTCTATGGTGCAGGCGCTGAAACCAGCGTCGTCAGCCTCACCACGCCGCACGGCACCACCACGTTCCCCTCGCTTCTCTTTGAAGGCGACGCCGGAAACTTCAACACCTCACGCGAACAGTTTGAAGTCGCCGGCTCGCACCGCAAGCTCGACTACCTTGCCGCGTTGAGCTGGCTCCAGACCGGCAACGCCCTGCCGCACGACCAGTATCACGTCGGCACGGGCGCAGCCAACATCGGCCTGCAGCTCACCGGCAACACCCAGCTTCGCGGCACGGTACATTACATAATCGATGGCACAGGCGTGCCCAACGCATGGGACTTCTACCACATCGCCGACGACGCCACGCAGAAAGACCAGAACCTCTACATCAGTGCGCTCATTGACAATCAGACCACACCGTCCTTCCACAACACCGTCCGCTATGGCGCAACCCGCAAGCGCGAGCAATACAATCTCTGGACGCCAAGTGGCAGCGGTCAGTACGACCCTTATGGCGATACCCTCGGCCAGGTCGTCACCATCACCGGAGCCAACGGCTACTCCGTCACCGGTCAGGCCGTGCTTGATGGCCCCACAGCCTATGGCGACCAGCTCATCAACAACCGCGACCAGCTTCTCTACCAGGGCGACTATCGCTTCACTCCACATCTCGCCGGACTCATTGGCTTCCACTATGAAGACGAGCGTGGCGTCGAGAACATCCCCACCTACTCCATTTACGAGTCCGTCGAGCGCACCAACTACGACTACCTCGCCTCAGTTCACGGCGACTTTAAAAACCGCCTTTACTACACTCTCGGCGGCAGCCTTGAGCGCTACTCGCTCTTCGGCACGCAGACCTCGCCACGCGCTGGCGTTTCGTTCTATGTGCTGCGCCCGCGCAGCGGCATCTTCAGCGGCACGCGCATTCTCTTCAACTTCGGTGACGGCGTCCGTGAACCTACCCTCACCGATCAGTACGGCTCGCTCTACAACTTCCTCCTAGCCAACGGCGGCCAGTCGTCCATAGCAGAGTTCCACGTCTCTCCACTGGCCGCGCCAACCACACGCACCTACGAGGGCGGCTTCGAACAATCCTTCCTGAGCCAGCACATCGTCTTCCACGCCAGTTATTTTCACAACCAGTTTGGCCGCGAACTGGAATCCGTCGGCACAGATCTCGTGCCTGCACTGCTGCCCAACCTCACATCCGCTCAGCAACAGCAGTTGGAGCAGTTCCTCATCTCCAACTTCGCTTACAGCCTTGTGCTCAACTCGCAAGCCTTTCGTGCCCAGGGTGTAGAAGCCAACGTCGAAGCCGGCATCGGCCGCAACATCTTTCTCCGCGGCGGCTACACCTATCTCGACGCCGTCGTGCAGCGCTCCTTCACCAGCGACAACGAAGCGCTCCTGGGTGGCTACGCGCCCATTTACAACGGCATCCCCATCGGCGCCTACTCGCCGCTCAAAGGCGCGCGTCCCTTCCGTCGCCCGCCGCATACCGGATATTTCAATGCGACCTATTCGCAGCGCAAGCTCACCGGCATCTTCACCGCAGCCTTCGCCAGCCGCAGTGACGACTCAACCTACCTTGAAGACGCCCAGGACGGCACCACCATGCTGCTGCCCAACCGCAATCTCAACTTCGGCTACGCCAGGCTCGACCTCGGCGGCAGCTTCCAGTTGCTCTCCTGGATGACCATCTACGCCCAGGCCGAAAACCTGCTCAGCGACCGGCACATCGCACCCATCGGCTATCCAAGTCTTCCCTTCAACTTCCGCACCGGCCTCCGCATCCAGTGGGGCCCCGGCAGCAATCACTAACGAGGTCTACCGCGTCCCGGAGGGAGCAGTGGCCTCCAGACCACTGGAGCAGGCGCGCCGGAAGACCGTGCGTTCAGGTAGGGTGCTTGGCGATCTCCCGGCCTGGCGCTACGTGTCAGGCGCGCCTTCAGCCTTGATTGCAAATCAGCAATTTCCCGTTCCGTAAACGTTGACATGAACCACCCAATTCATAGAAATTGGTGTGCGAACTTAATTCGCACTTTGGACAATCACCTGATGCCAACGCCAAGACTCACCCGTCGCAATCTCCTCATAGGCACCGCACAATTCGCCGCAGCCGTCACGCTTCCCGCCAGCCTCACCTCCGCGCAGCAGCTACAGCCGCCCGCACAACAGCCAGACACCGGTTCCGGCCGCGCCGCATGGATGCAGAACCCGCGCTATGCCTGGGGCGTCATGACCCACTATCTCGCCGACTGGCAGACCCGCGCGCACGGCCTCGAAATGAGCATCGGCCAGTGGAACAAGATGATCGACGGCTTCGATGTCGAGGGGATGGCAAAGCGTCTGGAGCAGGCCGGGGCGGGCCACTACCAGCTCAGCATCGGCCAGAACTCAGGCTACTATCTCTCGCCCAATGCTATCTACGACCAGATCACCGGCATCGCGCCCAGCAAATGCTCACACCGCGACCTCGTCGCCGACTTCGCCGAGCCGCTCCGCAAGCGCGACATCAAGCTCATGGTCTATCTCCCCTCTGGCGCGCCCGGTCAGGATCACGAGGCCTGCGCCGCCCTCGAGTGGCTCAACGGTCCCTATCCCAACCACAGCTTCCAGCAGAAGTGGCAGCACATCATCGCCGAGTGGTCCCACCGCTGGGGATCGAACGTCGTCGGCTGGTGGTTCGATGGCTGCTACTTCCCTAACTCCATGTACCGCTCGCTCGAAGCGCCCAACTTCGCAACCTTCGCCGCCGCCGCGCGCACCGGCAATCCCAACTCCGCCATCGCCTTCAATCCCGGCGTCATCTATCGGCTCATCTCCATCTCTCCCGATGAAGACTACATCGCCGGCGAAATCGATCACCCCGAGCAGGCTTCCGTCCACCGCGGCCACGACGGCCTCATGGACGGCGCTCAGATTCACATGCTCAGTTTTCTCGGAACGCAGTGGGGCCACGGCACGCCGCGCTTCTCCACCGATCAGGTCATCGAATTCACAAAGAGGATTCGCGACTACGGCGGCTCTGTCACATGGGACGTGCCCGTCGAACTCGACGGCACCATCACCGACCCCTTCATGGAGCAACTCACCGCGCTCGGCAAAGCCTTCCCGCGAACCGCAGTATAGAATGCGCTTTCAGTTCGAGCACGAAAATGGGTATCCCAGGTCCGGATTTTCGGACCTGGGAAAGCACAACACTCAATCAGCTACTTAGTTAAATAGACAGCCTTACGAAGCCGCGCCAGCCGGCGTCTGTTGCGCAATCTGCGGAGTCGCCGACGCCTGCTGCACAGGCGCCAGCGGCAGCGTGAAGTGAAACGACGCTCCTTCGCCCAACTCGCTTTCGGCCCAGATGCGCCCGCCGTGCGCCTGCACAATATGCTTCACGATCGCCAGTCCAAGCCCCGTGCCACCCGACTCGCGCGACCGCGCCTTGTCCACGCGATAGAACCGCTCGAATATCCGCTCCAGATGCTCCGACGCAATCCCCGGTCCGAAATCCTGCACTGTGAACTGCACCTCTGAGGCAAGCAGCTTTGCGCCTACCTTGATGCGTTTGCCGTCCTTCGCATATTTGAGCGAGTTCTCAATCAGATTGCCGAACACCTGGTTCATCGCATCCGGATCGGCCATCACCAGTGCATCCGGCGCGCCTGCTGACTGCAGCTTCACTCCCGAATCCACCACAATGCCGCCCAGCGAATCGATCGCGTCTTTCACCAGCGCACTCGCCTTCGCTGGCTGCATCATCAGCTTGTAGTCCGGGCTCTCCACACTGGCCAGCGCCAGCAGATCCTCCGTCAGCCGATTCATGCGCGAAGCATTCTTCTGGATAATGCCGAGAAACTCGCGTGTCGTCTCCGACCCCGGATTCGGATCTTCGATCAGCGTCTCCACATAACCCTGAATCGACGTCAGCGGCGTTCTCAGCTCATGGCTCACGTTTGCAACGAACTCCCGCCGCGACTTCTGCGCCGCCTCAATACCCGTCACATCGTGCAGCACCACCAGCGCACCGCCCCGCTGCAGCGGAGCTGCGTTCACCTCGAAGACGCGCCCCGGCGCCAGCACATTTGCGCGCCCGATGCACAGCTCGCGTCTCTCCAGCGCGACGCGCACGCAAGCCAGCATCTCAGGATCGCGCACCGCGTGAATCAGCGGCCTGCCGGGCCTGATCTGCAGCCCCGCAATCCGCTGCATCACCGCATTTGACCAACGCACATAGCCTTCAGCAGTCACGGCAACCACCGCCTCCTGCATCGAGTCGAGCATCGCGGCCAGCTCCTGCCGGCTGCTTTCCAGCTCTGCAAAATCCTGGCCCAGCCGTTCGGCCGTCTGGTTCAACGCCGCTTCCATCGGCGAAAGCTCGTCTCTTCCGCCAATCTCGTCCAGCCGCGCCGTCAGATCGCCATCGGCAATCTTCCGCGCAAAATCCATTACCCGATGCAGACGGCCCGAGACGCGCATCGCCACCCACGCAGCCAGCGGCAGCGCAATCAGCAGCGCAAACAGCCCTGACCAGAAGGCCTCGCGCCCGACCTGACGCAGGGTGCTGCTCGCCGCATGCGCCACTACACGGTGAAAGAGATACTCCATCACCAGCGTGTGAAACACAAGCAGCAGCAGAAAAAGCCCGAGCAGCTTGAGAAAAACTTTGGAGGTCATTGCGGCCCTGATGGAATCAGCTTAGCGGAACCGAACTTATTCGGTCTTCGGTAGCTCGAAACGATAGCCTGCTCCGCGCACTGTCTTCAGATAGCGCGGATTCTCCGGATCGACCTCGATTTTCTCACGAATGCGCCGCACATACACATCCACTGATCGCGGCGTCACAAACCGTGCATCGCCCCACACCGCGTCCAGCAGATGATCGCGGCTGAACACGCGCCCCGGATGCCGCGCCAGATAGTCGAGCAGCCGGAACTCAGTCGCTGTCGTCGTAGTCAGCTCGCCGCGCACCTTCAGTTGCATTGCGCCCGCGTCGATGATGATCTCCTCGAAGCTGATCACTGAAGGTGTCGTGGGCCGCTCGAACCGCCGCAGCACAGCCTTCACGCGCGCCACCAGCTCACGCGTTGAAAACGGCTTCGTGATGTAATCGTCGGCGCCCAGTTCGAGCCCTAGCACTCGGTCGTTCTCGCCCGCACGCGCCGTCAAAAAGATGATCGGCACCGTCGAGAGCCCGCTATGGTTCCGCAGCCGCCGGCAAACATCCAGCCCATCGCCGCCCGGCACCATAATATCCAGCAGAAACAGCCCCGGCGCCTTGCGCTCGGCATCAGGAATCAGGTTGGTGGGAGTGTGATAAACCCGCGCCTCAAAGCCTGCTGCTTCGAGGTGATGCTGCACCAGACGGGAGATGTCGGTGTCGTCTTCCAGAACAAAAACGGTTTGGCTCAAACAGTCAGCCCTCGCCCCGGCGGAGGTTGAGTTTTGGCCAGTTTTTGACCGCCAGGAACCATTAACAGAGTAATGCACTGAGGCAAACAGATTGCAAACGTTTGATGAATTTGAAACCTGCCCGACCGTGCCAACAGCCCGGTTTTCCACCAGGTTCTGCCCGTCGCAGCACCCGCTTTTTTCTTGACTGCCCTGTCATCCCTCTGCAACACTCCGTGGGCATATTTCGCTCAAGGGATTCTTTCTTCTTCTGCCGTACTGATTCCATCGCCGCGCAGAACTGGCAGCGCAGGGGCATGGCGCGGCTCCAAATCGTTTGCGCACCACGAAACTTCGACAAAAACACAACCGCAACGCAGGAGGAACAACATGAAGAAATATCTCGCGGAACTCGTCGGCACCTTTATTCTGGTGCTCTTTGGCTGCGGAACCGCAGTCGTCGCCGGAGACAAAGTCGGCATCCTCGGCATCGCGTTCGCCTTTGGACTCTCGCTCATCGGCGCGGCCTACGGAATCGGTCCCATCTCCGGCTGTCACATCAATCCCGCTGTCAGCCTCGGCGTATGGACCGCAGGCCGCATGAAGACCGGTGAGATGATCGGCTACTGGATCGGCCAGTTCGCCGGAGCCATCCTCGCTGCCGGCGCACTCGCCATTATCGTCTGCGGCGTTGACGGCGGCTATAACATCGCCGCCAGCGGCCTCGGACAGGACGGCTGGGGTCCCGGCTATCAGGGCGGCTACAACGTAGTCTCTGCCATCGTCTTCGAATTCATTGCCACGCTCATCTTCGTCATCGTCATCCTCGGCTCCACGCAGAAGGCCGCGCCCTCCGGCTTTGCTGGCCTGGCCATCGGCATCACTCTCGTCGTGATTCACATCTTCGGCATCCACATCACCGGCGTCAGCGTCAACCCGGCACGCAGCCTGGGCCCCGCCATCTTCGTTGGCGGCAAGGCCCTCGCGCAACTCTGGCTGTTCCTCATCGTTCCCAGCCTCGGCGGAATCGCCGCAGGCCTCCTCTTTCGCACCAAAGCCCTTGAAGCCGAATAAATCGCAATAAAAATGCGTGGAGCAGAGACCCGATCTCCGCTCCACGCATTTGTTTTATGTATTGATGCCCGCTATCTCGCGCAGGGCAGGTGGCCCACACATCCTCCGGGCTGTGTCCCGTTCATCGCGCTTCTTGCGATGAACGGCTTTTGGCTTGCCGTAGCCTGATCGCGGCAAGTGAGAAAGCACGACGTATACTTACGACAACATGAACCGGCTCACAAACGAGACCGTCAGCCTGGCCCCCAGCGGCCACAATGGCAGTGTGAGCTATGGCCTCGACCCGGTCGGCAACAGGTTGACGGAAACCTCCTCTTTGAGCGGCATTAACTCCGGGACATTTAACTTCAACCTGGACGATGAGGTTTCCGGCGAATCCTACGACCAGAACGGGAATGTGACTGCTGCAGATGGCAAGACTTTCGGTTATGATTCCGAGAATCATCTTGTCTCGATGTCCGCAAGCGGCACATCGGCAACCATCCTATATGACGGCGACGGAAACCGCGTTGCCAAGACCGTAAATGGGGTCACGACCCGCTATCTGGTCGACGATCTCAATCCGACTGGCTATCCGCAGGTTGTGGAAGAGCTGCAGGGC
>DASZXD010000237.1:0-3029 GCA_035546015.1 Occallatibacter sp. | reverse complement strand
CGACTTTCTTCGATCCGATCAGCAAGGCTTGGAAACATCCTTCGGGAAATCCAGCTTCACGGAACAACGCTTCGAGTTGCAACGCGCATTGGGGAACGTTGGACGCATGCTTCAGCAGGCCCACATTGCCGGCCATCAATGCCGGAGCCGCGAAGCGAATCACCTGCCAGAACGGGAAGTTCCACGGCATGATGGCAAGAACCGGCCCAAGAGGCAGATAGCGCACGAAGCTGCGCTTGGCGCCGGTCTCGACGACTTCATCGGCCAGCAGTTTCTCGCCGTTTTCCGCGTAGTAGCGGCACGCAGTCGCGCACTTCGCAGCTTCGGCAATGGCGGACTTGAGCGTCTTGCCCATTTCGAGCGTCATCGTACGGCCGAACTTTTCTTTGTCGCGCTCCAGGATTTCAGCCGCGCGACTCAGCAGCCGCGCGCGCTCAGCGAGCGGCGTCTTTCGATATTCCTGGTAGGTTGCCCAGGCACGACGGATCTTTTGCTCAATCTCCTTGTCGGACAGTTCCGGAAATTCCCGGATGACTTCTCCAGTGGCTGGATTGACAGTGGCAATCGACACGGGTAAGCGCCTTTCAATTTTTCTATTCATATCACAATTCGCATTCTGCTACAGATTGCACAGATGCCTGCCATCCCCACATGCGGTCACGCCATCCTCACTTGAATCGGAAAGAGAGGGAAGAAGGATGCGAGTACGCGAGGGAGATTTTGCCTACGATGTGGAACCTATGTACG
Organism: Occallatibacter sp.; assembly: GCA_035546015.1. GTDB lineage: Bacteria > Acidobacteriota > Terriglobia > Terriglobales > Acidobacteriaceae > Telmatobacter. The sequence goes on along the minus strand of DASZXD010000237.1, from coordinate 2,282 downwards.
ACCGCACTACTCTGGTTCGAACGGGTTGGTGGTACGGCATATTTGCGTTGAGGCCGGAGCAGAAATTGGCGGAGGGAACCGCGGATACGCGGGAAGAAGCGGAACGGCAGGCGATCAGAAAGTTGGGTCAGATCAGAGAGAGGAAACAGGCAGCATGAGGAAGAGAAGATCAGGTTAGCTGGTTATTTGAACAAAAGTCCGTGGAATGGAACCGGCCGTGCTTGTTTCTGTATAACGTAATAGTTAGATACGATTTAAGGGTTTACGTCGTAGTTGATAACTTGTCCATGAAAAGGGGAATGAAGATCACCATAATCTTGATTGAAAGGAGATAGAACAATACCGCAAAGTTCTTCACATAATCGTTACGGAGGTTGCATCTTTCCAGTGGGTTAGCGCGGCGCTTGAATTGCAGTTGGCACAGAGAATTCTCCTCACTGTCTTCTTCTGTTGGGCTCTCAAATCAATGGTGAGGCAGGAGGCTTAAGTTGAAACTGCGCATTTCGATTCTATTCCTCACACTTGTTTGCCTGGTCATCAGCGCTCCGGCGTTTGCCGGTGTAATCTTCGACGATGGCCCGACAGATGGTTTCGATAACGGATTTTTCATTGACGGGCCGAATCCCGGTCCGTGGAATCAGTCAATTTCAAACGGATTTGTCGCGACGGGTGGCGGCGAGGCATACGCACTGGACTTCGGCGTCTGGGTGCCAAGCGGCAGCACGTTGACGACAATAACCTGGTGGCTCGGCACCTCTGCCTTCGCGGGCGACCTGGGCACGGGCACCGTTACCAATTTCACGTCGGATTTCATGTTTAGCAACAGCTTTGGCTATGACATCTATGAAATCCACATCACCGGTATGAACGGCGGCACACTGAGTGCCGGCAATATGTATTGGCTCACGCTGGGCAATGCGAACGACAGCTTTGGCGAGCAGTTCGATGGCTGGGACGTGACCAACGGCGGCCTCGGCGGTCCGGCGATCTGCAACTTCATGCAGGGCGGTGTCAATTGGGGTGACTGCGGTGCGGGTGGAGAAGCCTTCACACTGTACAGCAAAGGACAAGTCCCCGAGCCCGGCAGCTTGCTTCTGCTCGGCTCCGGCCTGCTTGGGCTGGCTGGACTTCTGCGGAGAAAGATGTAGAAAGCAGTAACAAAGAAAATGTGAACCGTGGCTTAATTTATAAAATTGGTGAGTGAGAGGCAGGGGCAGTTTTGCTCCTGCCTTTTTTGCTTGTCACTGTGTGGCTTTCAAACCTGCGGGACGCTTACGTCTTGTCGAAGCCAATGCCGCGGCGCTTAGTGCCACGCTCGTCGCGGTACACCTGGCCGTCCTTAATGTGAATCACGCGATGGGCGTATTCGGAGATGTCGTGTTCGTGCGTAACGAGCACGATGGTGTTGCCCTGCGCGTGGAGGCGGTCGAAGAGGGCCATGATTTCGTCGCCGGTTTGCGAATCGAGGTTGCCGGTGGGCTCGTCAGCGAGGATGATCGCGGGATTATTGACGAGGGCACGTGCGATCGCGACACGCTGGCGCTGTCCGCCGGAGAGCTCGTTCGGCTTGTGATTCATGCGACTTCCCATGCCGACGTCTTCCAGCGACTTGCGGGCGCGTTCGATGCGCTCCTCAGGAGGTATGCCGGCGTAGATCAGAGGCAACTCAACATTGTGAAGAGCCGAAGCGCGGGGCAGCAGGTTGAATGTCTGGAAGACAAAGCCGATTTCCTTGTTGCGGATGCGCGCGAGTTCGTCATCATCGAGTTCAGAGACGAGCTGCGAGTTCAACCAGTAGCGGCCTTTGCTGGGTGAGTCGAGGCAGCCGATGAGGTTCATCAGCGTGGACTTGCCGGAACCGGAAGGTCCCATGATGGCGACGTACTCGTTACGCTCGATACGAAGATTGACACCGCGGAGAGCGTGCACCTGCTGCTCGGAACCCATGTCGTAGGTCTTCCATAGGTCCTCGGTGGCGATCATACAGCTCTCGGGAGGAGCTTGCGGCGTGATTTCCTGCATATTGGCGAGTTGAGTTGCCATTTGGTTCTCCACAAAAATTGTACCGCCCTACGAACTATTACGCATGGAATCGAGCAGTAGTTCCGGAAAACGGGAAAACTGCATTTCCCTGCTATTCGGCCGGTTCCGCTGACCGGGCGTAGGGTGCCCGTCCTACACAAGCTTCTTGGACGAATGACGCCCTAATTAGTTAGGACTTTTCTTCTTCCTTCTTTGGAGCGGAGTTATCAACCTTAATGGCAGCACCATTGCGCAATGTG
>DASZXD010000236.1:0-20388 GCA_035546015.1 Occallatibacter sp. | reverse complement strand
TAACCGGAAGTCCTGCCGTTCTGCTTCTCACGGCACTGGGAACCGACTGGTTCTCAAAATCGCGGGTGGATTTGCATTCAATGCGAATCCACCCGCTCGTTCAAGCACGGCACTATCAAAGTGCAGCCACAATGTAGATGTGTGAAACTCAAGGGGCTCTCTGCATGACCTGTCGTTGGAGCAGCAGCATCATTGCTGTCGCTGCTGTTGTGTTTCTGGTATCAATACCGAGCCGGCGGAGCGAGGCTCAGGCTCCGGCGAACCCACTCTCCCTTATTCCCATGCCAAGAGAGATGCGCATCGAGAGCGACATTCCTCTTCACGGCGCAATCGCAATTCAGTCTTCAGCCGACGCCGGCGATCGGTTCGCAGCCGCAGATCTTGCCGCGTTCTTGCTCGAATCGGGAGTCAGGCGGCGAGCCGCGGGGAGTCCTTCCATTGTCTTGTTGCGTGTTAACTCTGCACGCGCTGCATCAATTCTCACGCGCAACCATCTCGAATTCTCGCCTGCGATGCGCGATGAAGGCTATATTGTCGTCGGTCAGGGAAGCATCGTTTATGACATTGCCGCAACGCCTGCGGGAATCTTCTACGGAGCGCAGACAATCAAGCAGCTCGTCTCAGGCCACGGCGGTGACGCAGTTATGCGCCGCGTTACCGTACGCGACTGGCCGGCGATGAAGTACCGCGGCCAGGATGATGACCTGTCACGTGGTCCACTGCACACGCTTGAATATGAGAAGAAGCTGATCCGCACGCTTGCGGCCTGCAAGCTCAACGTCTACTCGCCTTACTTTGAAAACACGCTGCAATTCAACTCCAGCCCGCTGCCTGCGCCGCCGCGTGGTGCAATGACACAGGAAGAGGCGCGTGAGCTTGTCCGCTACGCGCAGCAATATCACGTCACGATCGTTCCTGAGCAGGAGGCCTTCGGCCACCTTCACCACGTGCTCGAGTTCGAGCATTACAATGACCTTGCTGAAACGCCGCATGGCTCTGTGCTGGCTCCCGGCGCACCGGAATCACTAAAGCTGATTGCAGGCTGGTTCGGCGAAATCTCGGAAATATTTCCCGGACCGCTGGTGCACATTGGCGCCGACGAAACTGACGATCTTGGGCACGGCAAGACTGAACAGGAAGTAGCCAGTCGCGGCTTGGGTCCGGTGTATGTGGATTTCCTGCGGCAGATCGACTCCACATTGCAGCCGCTGCACAAGCGTCTGTTGTTCTGGGGCGATGTCGCAATGAATTCTCCAGACCTCGTGAAGACGCTGCCCAAAGACATGATTGCGGTAGCCTGGCAATACGACCCGCCCGAAGGCGGCTTCGATCGCTTCATCACGCCATTTATCAATGCGGGAATAGAGACCTGGGTCTCTCCAAGTGCCAATCGCGGCAACCGCATCTATCCTGACAACGGCAACAACCTGGCAGCAATTCAGCAATTCGTTGCTGCCGGCCAGCGTCTCGGAGCTGCCGGGATGCTCAACACCGTCTGGGCTGACGGCGGCGAGGGCATCTTTGAGCAGGACTGGTACGGAATTCTGTTCGGAGCTGCCGCAAGCTGGCAGCCAGGCGTCAGCGATATTGCAGTGTTTGAGCGCAGCTACGGTCCTGTCTTCCATAACGATCTAGCGGGCTACAGTAGCCGGGCGCAGGTTGAGCTGATGCAGGCCCACGAGACCCTCGCCGGAGCCGGCCTCTACGCAAAAAATACGCTGTTCTGGGAAGACCCCTGGAGCAGTGCCGGTCAGAGAGATACAGCTAAGATAATGCCGGTTGTGCACAACCTTCGCCTGCATGCGGAGAACGCAATCATCCTGATTGCAAGAGCGCGCAAGGAGCAGGACATTCGCAACTCCGATGCTCTCGATGCGATGGAGTTGGCTGCCCGCAAGTTCGACTTCATTGGTCAGAAATTTCAGCAGGCGCAGGCCGTTGCTGCGGAATACAACTCCATGTATGCCATGCGCAACGATAAGAGCATGCACCAGCGCATTATGGATCACTCCTATGACATCAGCGGAATCAATGGGCAGTGTCAGGATCTCCGAGACGGATACGGGCTGATACGCGATCTCTTTCAGGCTGCGTGGCTTAAAGAGAACCGCCCCTACTGGCTCGACAATGTGCTTGCCGAATATGACCTCAATATTCAGCTATGGATTCGTCGCGGCAGGGAACTGCGTGCCGCCGCCGATGGTTTCGACATCACAGGAGAGTTGCCGTCACCGCAATCGCTCGGAATCCCCGCATATTCGGCGGATTCAGAGAAAAATTGAGAAAGTGTCCAAAGCGCAAAAATGCTGAACAGGTCGCGACTCTGTCCACACTTGTACTCCTTCATTCTTGGCGGCATGCTGCTGTCTGGCCAATGTGTCCAGGTACGGGCTGCTGACGCACCATCCATGTCTGTCGCGATTGACAGCAATGACGGCAGCTATGCGATAGGCGCGTCGGGCCTGAACTCCACAGTGCTGCGTGCTGGCATCGCAGCAGAAGTCGATGGACGCTTTCTGCAATCGGCAAGTTATCCAAAGCACACAATTCACGTCTCGCAGGTGCAGGATGAGATCGGGTCCGCGAAGCAGTGGGAAGTGTCTTTCTCAGGACTCGCAAATACGCCGGGCCTTGCCTACCGCTTGAGGCTCTACGCTGCCGCTTCATTAATCGCAATTCAGGCTGACGTTCATAACGATACTGACAACCTGATCCATGTCGCGTCGATTCGCCTCATCGGTTCATCCGGACCTTCTGTCTTGAACCTCGGTGGCCCAGCCAATCAGGACCGTATCCTCTCCGACAGCTTCAGTGAGGATGTTCCGCCCATCCGCATTCTCGATCTGGCAGACGCTGATCGCGGAGTTCATCGCGCCATAGGCAGCCAGTTGATCTATAACCGCGCCAGTGGCTGGAGCTTCTTCGCCGGTACGATCTCGGCCGACCGGTTTCTCACCATCCTCCGCCTGCATGTCGATAAAACATCGGATGAGCCTCGCATTGCAATGTATGAGGTGGACTCGACCGGCACGACTGAAATTACAAAAGACAACTCTCTTGCCGAGTCGCCTGCGGAAGATCGTGTCACTCTGTCGCTCGTTGTTGCGCCGGGTGAAAGTCTGTCATCGGAGCAGCTCGAGTTGAGTATCGGCAACGACTATCATCGCCAGCTCGAAGCATATGGCGAACTGATCCGGCGTCTTCGCCATGCGCGCACTTCGGCTCCCGTCGCCATGGGTTGGTGGAGCTGGACAGCCTACTACTATGGACTAACGGAAGGTGCTGCGCTCACCAATGCACAATGGCTCTCGCAGCATCTGAAAACCTTCGGCTATACCTTCTTTCATCTCGATGAGGGTTACCAGTATGCCCGTGGCGAATACACAACGCCTGACGCAGCGCTCTATCCGCACGGTGTGGCAGCGCTCGAAGATCAGGTGCGCGCTCTCGGGCTGACTCCCGGAATCTGGACTGCTCCTTTCGAAGTGTCGGAGCGATCGAGCATCTATCGTGACCATCAGGACTGGCTGGTTCGCAACGCTGCCGGCACGCCCATTCATCTTGGATGGGCCAACAGCCATCGTGATCGTCTATATGTTCTCGACACAACCAACCCTGACGCGCAGCAATATCTGCGCCAGACCTACAAGGCGCTCGTAAACAACTGGGGCATCCGCTACATCAAGCTGGACTTCATGGATGACAGTGCAGTCGAAGGCATTCGCTATCGCCCCGGCACTTCTGCGCTTCAGGCACAGAAGATAGGCCTTGAAATTATTCGCAGTACAGTCGGCGAGCGCGTGTTGCTTGATAAGGATGGAAGTTCCATGTTGGCTCCTGTCGGCTACGTCGATTACGGCCGCATTGCGCAGGACACCGGACACACCTTCGAAGCCACCCGCGAGGCCGCACCCGCCATGGCCGCACGCTACTACATGAACCGCAATTTTTTTGTATCGGATCCTGACGCGTTTACCGTCTCTACGCAGACCGTTAAAGACCATGCCTGGAACGGAGGCAAGGTACCTCTTACGCTCGATGAAGCAGAAGCTTCTATCGCTCTCAGCGCCGTGTCTGGCGGAATGTTCGAGATTGGTGACGATCTTCCGACGCTTGGCAGCAGGCCGGAGCGCATTGCACTCGTTCAAAACCCTGATCTGCTCGCGATGGTCTCGCTCGGCAAAGCCTCGATCCCCATTGACTTGATGAGCTATCTTCCCGGGGACGATCAGCCGTGCATTTTCTTTCTGAAAGAAGACGCTCGGCAAAGCATCCTCACCACATTCAATTGGACAGATCGGCCTGGTACGCACACGATCGACTTTTCTCAGATAGGTCTCGATCCGTCCGCGCATTACGAAGTAGCCGAAATTTTCAACAGTCTCAACATTCCCGCTATCTCCCACGGTGCTATCGTCATCGATCAGCCCGCCCACTCCGCGCGCATGTACAAAATCATCAATTCGGCGATCCCTGCGGCGCCTCCGGCCATCAGGGTGAGCAGCCCGTCTCATATTGCCGCGGGCGCGACGGCAGAATTCTCCGTGACCATGGATGACGCAGGCCCAGCAGCCATTGCATTACAGTGGGATTTTGGTGATGGAGTCCGGCTGAACGGAGTGAATGTGAAGCATGCGTTCACCCAGCCGGGTGCTTATCAGGTAACCCTTGACTCCAAGAGTCTCGATGGGCAAACCCGCAGGGATATTATTCCCGTTGTTGTTGACGGCGTCATGCCATCCACGTTCGAACCACAAAACAAAGTGCGCCTTGTGTCACCCTCAGCAGCTGTTTCGGGCCAGCCATAGATTTTCAGCACATCTGAAGATTGAACAACGGCCCTGTGTACGTCTATTTGAAGAGGTGCAGATCGATCGCATCGGCCATCGCCTTGTAACCTTGTTCATTCAGATGCAGATGATCGCCATGGTCGTAGCCGGGCAGAATGCGTTTAACATCCTGTGGATCGCGGATCGCCTTGTCGAAATCGATCACCGCATCGAATGCGCTTCCTTCGCGGATCCAGGCATTCACCTCTTCGCGAATTTTCTCCCCATCTTCTGAGTAATAGCTGGCTCCGAAATACGGCAGCATCGTTGCTCCATACACCTTGATCCCCGCTGCATGCGCACGGGTGGCTATCTGTGCCAGTGCCGTCTCCAGCTCATGTGCGGTCACCTTTGCCACTGGTGGCTTCACAAGATGTCCAATATCGTTTGTCCCTTCCAGAACAATCAGGAATCGGAGATCGCTTTGCGCAAGCACATCGCGATTGAACCGCGCGAGCGCACTGGGACCATACCCATCGTGCAGCAGGCGATTGCCGCCAATACCCTCATTCAGCACTCCCAGTTGTGCCGTTATTTTGTTTTCCTGAAGCCGCTTGGCGAGAAAGTCGGTCCACCTGTGGTTCTTGCTCACACCGGAGTAGGCTCCTTCAGTAAGCGAGTCCCCCAGCGCCACAACCGCTCCCGGACTCCCGCCGCTCTCCTCCACGTCCACGCCATCCAGAAAATACCATGAGTCCAATTCAGTCGAATTATGGACGGTTTGCGCCGAGGTCTGGTTGCCTGTGCCCAGATAATTAACCTGCAGCGCTTCATCGTGAAATGTGGAGTGCTCCAGGTGCTGACAGGGAAGATAGAGACTCACGGCAACGTCGGACAGCGGCGGAACGTTAAGCTCGACCGGATCGCTCAACAGGATCGATCCCGCAGGAATTTGCGCGCTGTTCTCGCCGCTGAAGTTCAGGCTCCGGTCTGTTTCAGCCTGAATGGAACTTTTGTCTGCGCTCAGCGCAATCCGCGCCGCGCCAATCGCAAGAGGGTTGCTCCCAAACTCATTTGTGAATCTCACCCGAATACGTCCGCCGCCCACCGACACATGCACGATCTCGCGTATCGTTACGTCACAGAAAGAGTGTTCATCACTCGCTGACGGAGCCATAGGAGACGCCGCCCATGTTCCCACCCAGTGCGTCTCTTCAGCTTGCTGGGCTAGGGCTGCCTCGCGAGTGATTAGCATCGCCGCACAGAAGGTCAATGGCACCGCAATGCGTTTACAGTGCCTTTGCAGGCGAGTCGTTCTTTGAAGATGATCTTCTTGCATGGCGCATCTCCCGGCCTGAAGTTGCCGGGTTACTTCGCGGCCGGGTAGACACCGGGAAACCACTTTACAGCATTGTCATGGTAAAGCTTGCGCAGGATGGGCAGAGGCAGCGCCAGTCCTTGTACTTTTTTGCCGTGATACACCACCCACTCGTCCGTAGCCAGATAGCGCCATTGGTTGGCATAAGCTTCTTCCCAAAGCTGCTCTGCCTGTTTCGCCTTCCCCTGAGGATAAAACTCGAAGTCGTTGTCAGTTCCGTAGATCAGTCGATCCTGATACTTTGTGATGAATGTAATTGCGGCATCACGATTCATCATTTCGAAGTAAGGAATTCGGCCGGCTGTATCCACGGCAAAGTTGGGATAGCGTTCAAAGTGCTCGCCAAGGCTATCCATATCTGCTTCCAGGCTGCCCAGATGTGCCCCCACTACGCGCAGCGTCGGATTCATCTCCAGCACATGATCCCGTGCCCGCAGAATCTCCTGCTTCGTTGGTGCCCCGGCCTTGTGATACATGTACCACCACGGCTCTTCTTCCATGTAATACGAGTAATCGTCTGCATCCGGATTCGGAGGAGCCCACAGCGTATCCGGGTCGGCAAGATGCGCAATCAGCGTCTTGTCATGATCCGCAATATCCTTATAGAGAGGTTCGAACACCGGATTATCGGGCAGAACATAGTGGCCGTCCTTATCCTTGATCTGCATTCCGACGTTCTTCCATATCTTCACCGCCACAGCGCCTTTCGCAAAATCGCTGTTCATCTCGTGATCCGCATGATCCGCGAAATCAGGCTGCATAAACGCGTAAGGATCGAACGTGGTGCAGAGCTTTACACGGTCAGGGTCCTGAGCAATCACGCGCATCGCCGCGTCGCGTTGCATTGCGAGCGATGCAGACATCTTGCCGTGGTGGTTATCCACCACCAGAATCTCGATCACATGCAGGTTAAGGCGATTGAGCATTGCATGAAACAGAGACGACGGATGATAGATGTGGACGTGCGTGTCGATCGGATCGAGCGCTGTGAACTGCTTCAGCTCCGCAGCGGTAAACGGACCGCTCGTAACCGCAGGTTCCGGCGCTGGAGCCTGCCCGGCGCAAGAATGGTTTGCGACGCACAGCGCCCCAAAGATCGGTGCAAGCAAGATCGTCAAACGGAATGAAATCCCCTTCATGCCATCCTCGTGTTGTCGTTTTTAAACAGCGTTCTTGTCGAGAGTCTTTGCAGGCTCGAGTGAGATCTCTTCCTTTTGTGGATCCCAGTAGAGTTTTCTTCCGCTCCAGTACGACTGCGCCGCCATAATGCAGACAAGCGCATGCGAAAATCCGTGCTCGACGGTCGCGCTTGGATCCCTCCGGTCTCTCATCGCCTCGAGCCAGTTCAGCAGGTGTGGCGCATCGGCGTCGGCCGGTCCTAGTGAGTCAGGCGGTGGAGCTCCGGGCACACGTACAATCTGCTCGTGGTCGGCAGCCGGACCAGTGATCGGCACTTTCTTGTACATCGGTCCTGAATCATGCGAGTCAAACTCTTTTCTGCCGCCTTCGTCGGTCACAACAAAAAGAGAAGCGCCTTCTCCGCCATAGTTCTCAATCGTTCCGTCTCGGCCCTGGATGCGCGAGAAGCTCCGGTAGCTGTTCCCAAAGGTTGTTTTGTAGGTGTAGAGAAAGCCCTTTGGATAAGTAACCGCAGCTACACAGGTGTCGGGGTTCTCTCGCTCGTCAGGCCAGATGAAGACGCCGCCATTTGCAACCACGCTTTCGGGATACGCTTCATCTGTCCACAGGTGCACAAGGTCGCAGCCGTGACTCAGCCACTGATCGAAGATCCCCGCGGAGAAATCCCTGTACAGCCTGAACTCCAGATATACGTGCGGATCGAATGGCCGGTAAGGCTTGTCCAGAAGCCAGCGCTTCCAGTCTGTATCCTCTTCGCGCAGTTGCGATGGGCGCTCATGCAGCCATTCCTTCCATTGCATCTGTTCATCCATCAGCATCTTTGTCGAGATGCCGGTATCCACATCCACAAACCGCCAGCGCTCTTCATTCACATGCCATTCCTGCTCGATGTTGACGATCTTTCCAACGCGGCCCTGCCGGATCAGGTCACGCACCGCAAGGTTATAAGGCTGCGTACGATGCTGCGTGCCCATCTGTACCACTTGCTTTGAGGCTCGAACCGCATTGCGTGCCTGTTTGGCTTCTGCGAGCACATTGGCAAAAGGCTTCTCCACATAGCAGTCCTTGCCGGCCTGAACCACGTCGACACACAATTTGGCATGCTGAAAGTCGCCGGTCGCAATCATCACGCCGTCCACATCTTTGCGCGCAAGCATCTCTTCCAGATACTGATAAGTCGCCGGCTCCGCGTTTAATTCTTTCTTAGCCTGTGCCGCGCGCCGTTCCCGGGCTTTGTTCCACAGGTCGCAGATGGCTGTCAGCTCAACAGGAAAGCTCTTCTGCGCATCGCGAATCATGTCGATGTAGTCTTCACTGCGCGATCCGCATCCAACGATCCCCAGCCGTACCCTGTCGTTTGCGCCCAGAATACGGGCATAAGAGCGAGCGTCGAGGCCGGCGGCCAGAGCCGCTGCACCCGCTTGCTTCACAAAGGTTCTGCGTTCCATGCGCATCTCACCTGCTCCTTTCATCCGGTTATCTTGCGCAGTCGGAGCATCCATCCTGTGCGCTATTGATCTAATCCGGCCGCCATGTCTTTCAGCTCGGCAGCCGACTGCTGGTCGAGATAGACCGTGCAGTCGGGATGTTCGCGCAGAATCGTCGCCGGGCAGTTCGTTGAGATCGGCTCAGTCAGCGAGCGGTACACAATATGGGCTTTTCGCGGACCAGGCACAGACGCGATCAGCTTTGGAACACGCAGCAAAGCAGGAATTGTGAGCGTAACCGCCCGCTGCGGAATATCCTCGATGCTCTTGAACCATCCTTCCGCAAACTGCTGTTGGCGGCATGGTTCATCCAGCGTGACCACCTTCATGTCAGTGGGATCGTTGAAGTCCGCAACCGGCGGATCGTTGAATGCAAGATGGCCATTCTCGCCAATGCCCAGCAGGCACAGCCGCGGATTTGCCGCATGCAGTCGTGCGCTATAGTCGCGGCAGAGCTTATCCAGATCGCCCACAGTCCCATCAATCTCGTTGAACTCCTTCATCGCCACGCGGCTTGTCAGCCGCTCGCGCAGGTAGCCTCGGAACGATGCCGGATGTTCCGCTTGCATATCCTCGTACTCGTCCATGTGGAATCCGATCACGCGTTCCCACGGCAGGCCAGGAATGGACGTAAGCGCGCGCAGTGTCGGAATCTGCGAAGCACCTGTTGCAAAGATGACGCCTATGTCTCCGCTGTCCTCGGCAAGCCTTGTGAGAGCATCGGCTGCAGCTTGCGCAGCTGCCTGCCCGGCGCTCTGGCTGTCTTCATAGATCTCAACTTTCAGTGTTCCAACCTGGAGCTTTCCAATTTGCCCGGCGTACATGCTCAAATTCTCCTTGTGTGCTCTGCTTTACCTGTCGATTTGCTACTTCTTTCGTTTGATTTCGCTCGAAGACGGACTTCGCTGGCCACTTAATATTGGGAATAACTGCCGGATACTGTCGCATAACGCTCCCAGGCCAGCACTTGCAGCTTTCGGAACGTGAAGATTTGTCTTCAAATCGGTCATTGAACCTCAGGATCAGTAAGTAACTCAGAGTATATACCGTCTTTTTGTTTTCGTTTATATTTAATTTTCTGTTGTATTATTTCTTTTTGTATCGGCTCGGCCTCGCGACAGTCGATTCTATTTCTTCAGGGGGCAACAATGAAGCGCAGGGATTTTATGCAGACGGTGGCCGCTGGCCTGGCAGCACTTGCTGCTCCGTCCATGTCAAAGCAGCTTTGGGCATCCGCTCCCGGCGATGGCCGGCTCCGCGAGAACTTCAACGCAGATTGGCTCTTCGAGCGCCAGAAGCATGGTGGAGGCGCGCTCGGCTCTTTTGATCGCAACTCTGTACTTGGCTCTCAGGTCGAGCCGCAATTCCTGAATGCCACCCAGATTGACTACGACGATTTCTCTTGGCAATGCATCCACCTTCCGCACACATGGAACGCATTTGATTCCTGTGACGCCATCCCCGGCTACTTTCGCGGCATTGGCTGGTACCGCAAGCACTTCGAACTCGGTGAAGACCGGCGCGGCAAGCGCATTTTTCTGGAGTTTGAAGGAGTCGGGCAGGTCTGCGAGATCTGGCTCAATGAGAAGCAGGTCGGCATTCACAAAGGTGGCTACACCAGCTTCGAGTTCGACATCACAGACTTCGCGCTATTTGGCTCCCGCGGCAACGTGCTTACTGTGAAGGTCGACAATATATATGACCCCAACCTCGCGCCCACGGTGAAGACGGATATCACCTTCTTTGGAGGAATCTACCGCAACGTCTGGCTTCGCATCTCAGAACCCGTTTACTGCGCCGAGCTTTATTGGAAGACGCCGCAGATCGACGAGCATGCCGCACAAGTTGACGTCTACGCAGTAATCCGGAATGCAACTGCTCAAGCCGTGAACTGCGATCTGGCAATCGAAATCGTTGATCCTGCCGGTGCCACAGCGGCCCAGGGTCTCTTGAGCGCCTCTGCGGGCGCCAACTCTTCCACCGCCACGCTTCGCCAGACGCTGCGGGTTGCAAATCCTCAGTTATGGCATCCTGACTCGCCGAATCTCTATCGCATCCGTGCAACTCTGACAAACAAGTCAGCCGCAAGCGCCGCAGACTCAATGGAGATTCCGCTCGGTTTGCGCTGGTATAGGTTCGATGCCGATCAGGGCTTCTTCCTCAATGGAAGGCGGCTCCAGCTCTGCGGCACGACTTGGCATCAGGAGTACCCGGGCATGGGCAGCGCCTTGCCTGACTCGCGCCACTTTGCCGACATGAAGATGATTCGCGACATGGGCTGCAATTTCTTCCGCACCAGCCACTATCCGCATGCGCCCGCCGTCATGGAAGCCTGCGACCGGCTCGGCCTGCTCGTACTCGAAGAGATATTCGTTGGAGACGAAGTAGAGACCAGCGCCGAGTATGTTGCGAATCAGACGAAGCAGGCAGAGGAGATGATACTGCGCGACCGCAATCGCCCTTCCGTCATCCTCTGGGGACTTGCCGGCGAAGTCGAGCAGCCATCCAAATCCGAAGACATGATCGTTGGTTTGCTCAACAAGTATCGCGAACTCGACGATTCCCGTCTGGTTACCATGCACGATCCACGCGTAGAAAAGGTCAAGGCCGCCTCTGATGTCGTGGGCCTCTATCGCTCCTTCGAACAGGACGACAAGGATCACCGCGACTTTCCAACTCGGAAATATCTCATCGAGGAGTACACCGTCGCCAACATTCAGCGTGGCCTCTACGGCAACGGAGCAGACAGCGAAGACGCCGGATGTGACGGCCACGAAAAATTCCTCAGCGGCGTAAACCAGCGCCCATGGATTGCCGGCAGCGTTCTCTGGCATCAGTACGACTACGAAGCCGACGAATACGATCCGGATATTCCGCACGTAGTCGACTTTGGTATGGCCGACTCCTGGCGCATTCCGAAAGATGTCTTTTACTTCTATCAAAGCCAGTGGAGCAGCGCGCCCATGGTCCACATCTGCGGTCACTGGACCTGGGGCGAGGGAAAAGGTCCAACGCGTCAGGTCAAGGTATACAGCAATCTCGACGAAGTCGAATTGTTCCTTAACGGCCGCTCGCTCGGCGTGCGCCGTGGAGACACCTATCCAGGTCTCCGGCATCCGCCTCGCATCTGGGATGTCCCTTACGAGCCAGGCACGCTTCAGGCCATAGCGCGCACCGGCACGCAAACACTCACTGATACGCGAAAGACCGCCGGCCCTCCCGCGCGCATCGATCTTGTCAGCGACGTTGCACGCGTCCGCTCGGGCGACTTCAACAGCTATGCCTATCTGACCGCATCGGTAGTCGACAAGGATGGCATCGTGGTCCCCGGCTCATTTCTTCCCATCTCGTTCACCTCTTACGGTCCCGGCGAGCTGTTGCCGCAGATATGGGCTGGTTATCCGCAAGGATTCACATGGAACGCAGTCGCCGGCGTGTGCCGCATCGCTTTTCGGGCCACTGATCGTGTTGGCCGTTCGGTCATCAGCGCATATTCCCCCGGCTTGCTCTTGGGCCGCGTCGAAATCACCGTTGAAGCAAAGGGCAAACGCGACGAAATGGAGTTCCGCGGAGGTGCGGACATCTACAAGTGAGTTCGATCCCGGGCTGCATCAACACAATTCCCATCGCTTTATGCCAGCCTTCAACTACAAACACCCACTTCTTGTTCCGGCTTGAATCGGAACAACCTCTTGAGACTCCACAGCTAAATCGACTGGTACACATCGAGCCAGGCAGATTATTTCTTGGTCTTAAGGTTCAGCGCCACTGCAGCGCGGATGAGATTCTTGAGGGCAGACGGGTTGATCCTGTCATTTTCATGAAAGTCGATCGCACGCCTGACATTCCCCTCAAGGCTGGAGTTGAAAAGGCCCGTGGGGTCCTCTAACGAGGCTCCCTTCGCAAACGTCAATTTGACCACGTTCTTGTACGTCTCTCCCGTGCAGATGATGCCGCCGCGAGAGAAGACGGGCGTGCCTGGCGATGTCGCCTTGGCCCACTTCCACTCTTCCACAATCTCCGGGTCTGCCTCGTGGATGATCGTGCGCACTTGCGCTAGCGTTTTTCCGCGCCAGTCGCCAAGTTCGCGAACTTTCTGGTCGATCTTTGAGGTAGCCGCTTCGGCGGGGATTGGCTTGTTCATGTCTAACTCCAAATGTTGTAGTGCGTTCAGATGTGCGTCGCGGAGCCGGTGAACCGGCGCGCGGTTTCGTTCGGCTGAAGCTTGCGCCAGAAGATATACGAGAATGCCCAAAGCACACCAGTCCCGGCAGCCCAGCCCCATGCCTCAAATCCTTCGCCGGTAGCGAGATGGGAAGTGATGGCCGAGATGAGCGTGATGGCGAAGCCGGCATAAGCCCATTCCTTTAAGCGAGCGGGAACCATTGGAATGAGTAGTGCGGCGATTCCCGCGAACTTGGCCCATGAAAGCTCGATCCGAAACCAGGCGGGCATGCCGATATGCGCGAACTCCTGCGCCACCTGCGGCAGGCTCAGTTGCGCGTAGGCGGTGAAGCCGATCTGAAAGCAGAAGAACGCGGTCGAAATCCAAAATGCGATTACGATTCGGTTGGAGCGGTTCATGATTACGCCTCTTCACTTCTTTATGCTTTGGTCGCATCGAACTGCTTTGCGTACTCGGCAACCAATCGCTGCCAGCCTGCAGACTTCATGGCATCGGTGCCGGCAATGCGTCCCAGGGGCGCTCCATCCATAAGCCGCTCCAACACATCGAAGCAGATGTGCCAGCCTGCGGCGCCCCATGAGATAAAGCGGCGATCGATACTGTGCCACAGCGTGAGGCGCGTGCCGCCGCCGAGCGGCTCGAGTTCCCAACGGATGTCGTGATACTCGAGCACCCTCGGAGCGTCGGCGCGCGTCACTCTTGCTTCGGAAACATTTGCCGTACCTGACCAGGTCAGCTTCACTCTGTTTCCAACTGTGCCCAGGTTTCCATCGGCTTCAAAGGGAGCCCACTCGCGCAGATGCGCCGGGTCGGTCAGTGCCTGCCAGACTTTTTCCGGCGCGTGACGCAGCTCTCTCACCAGGATGAGCGTCCACTTCTCACCATCTTTTCGCACCTGGGCTGCTCTGGCGGGGCCCGGCGCGTACTGCTCGCGATCGCTCATCTTCTTTTCCTCGAGGCCCAGAGAGGACTCAACTCGCCGCCTTTTTCTCAGCCATCGGCCCTCCTGATGCCGACGGCGTGCTTACCAGCGCATCAGCTGCGTGAGCTGGATGAGATTACCACAGGTGTCATTAACCATGGCGATCTTTGAAGCCGTCACGTCCGTTGGTGCCATGGTGAACTCGGCCCCGCGCGCTTTCATTCGCGCGTAATCGGACTGCAGGTCGTCGGTAAAGAACATGGCTGCGGGCTGGCTCTGCTGAAACAGGGCCTGCTGGTAAGTTTTGGCCGCCGGATTGTTGTTGAGTGCAAGCTGCAGCTCTGCGCCATCCGGCTCCTCTGCTGAGGCCACCGTAAGCCAGCGAAACGGCCCCTGGCTGAAGTCGGCCTTCTTCACAAAGCCCAGCACTTCGGTATAGAAGCGTAGAGCCTTTTCCTGGTCGTCGACGTACACATTCATCACTCTGATCTTCATCGGTTTCCTCTTCTCGTCAAATTTGCGGGCGCAGCCGCGTCACTTCGTCTTCTTTTTCCTGCGAGTTGTTTTTTGTTCGTGTTGATTGCCGTGGGATGCTGCTCCATGCTGTCAAGGTGGCGCTCCAGAGCGTCGACATGCCTTTCCCAGAACCGCCGGAACGGAGCCAGCCATGCATCTACTTCTTGAAACGGTTCCGGCTTCAGCCTGTAGAGGCGGCGCTGTGCATCTACCGTTGATTCCACAAAGCCGGCCTCGCGCAGCACGCGCAGGTGCTTCGACACGGTCGGCTGCGGCATCCGCAGTTGACGCTCGATCTCCCCAACCGATTGTTGCGACGAAACCAGCAGGCTCAATATCGCGCGGCGGTTCGGCTCCGCAATAATTTCGAACACAGACTCCATGCCTTCGATATACGCCACTGTGTATATACGTGTCAAGGTATATAAATAAAAATTTCACTCGATGATTTAGTATCCGCATTTGAACGCCTGATCATCACATGCTCGCTTGCAGCAAGTGCCAGGTTCAGCAGTGCGGACAATCACCGGCATCAGCCCTGAGAAGGGCCGCCATGAAAACCCTCTGGCTGATTTAGTATGGCTCCATTCAATTGCATGGGGTTAGGCGTCAGCCCCGGTGCGGGAGTTCGGAATTGTTGCGTTTTTTTCAGGGAATCCGGCCGCTCAGGCGTGCTGCCGTGCTGCGTGATGCCGCTGCGGGCGTTGCGCTGGCCGCCATGAACATTCCGCAGGCGCTGGGCTACACGCGCATCGCTGGAATGCCCGTGGTCACTGGTCTCTACACGCTGCTGCTCCCCCTCCTTGCCTTTGCGACTGCCGGTTCGTCGCGTTACCTCGTCGTCGCGGCAGACTCGGCAACCGCCGCGATTCTCGCCGGCGGTCTGGCTGGCCTGGCGCCTGTCGCCAGCCCGCAATACGTCGCCCTCGCGGGCAATGTGGCCCTGCTTACGGCGGGCTTTCTGCTGCTGGGCAGGCTCTTCAAGCTTGGCTTTATCGCAGACTTCCTCTCGCAAACCGTGCTTGTCGGTTTTCTCACCGGGGTTGGATTTCAGGTCGGCTCCGCAGTTCTGGGTGATGCTCTCGGCATCGAGGTGCACTCGCGCAGAACGCTGATCCAGTTGTATGAAGTCGCCACGCATCTGTCCTCGGTCCAGCTGCCCACACTGCTTGTTTCCGCCTCTGTACTCATCTCAGTCCTCGTACTGCGTCGCGTCGCGCCAAGAGTCCCCGGTCCGTTGGTGGCCGTGGTCGGCGCAACAGCAGCCAGCGGCTTCTGGAAGTTCTCAACGCACGGCATCGCCACCATCGGCCCGGTCACCGGAGGCCTGCCGCGCTTCGGCCTGCAGTTGGCATCGTTCCATGACCTGCCGATGTTGCTTCCCATTGCCGCATCCTGTGCGGTGATGATCGTGACCCAGAGCGCCGCCACTGCGCGTGTTTATGCCGTGCGTCACGGTGAAAGGCTCGATGAGAACCAGGACCTGGTCGGTCTCGCCGCGGCCAACACCGCTGCGGCCTTTACCGGAGCCTTTCCGGTGAACGGCAGCCCTACACAGACCGCCATGGTTGAGAGCGCCGGTGGTCAGAGCCAGATGGCGCACATTGCCACGGCCTGCGTTGTAGCCTGCGTACTCTTCTTCCTCTCCGGGCCGCTCCAGTATCTGCCCCGCTGCGTACTTGGCGCGCTGGTGCTTCTTGTGGCCATTCACCTCGTCGACATCCGTGGCCTGCTCAGCATGCGCCGCGAGAGTCCCGGCGAGTATGCCGTTGCCGTCGCCACCGCGGCTGTCGTCATCATCGCTGGCGTTGAAGACGGAATTGTGCTGGCCATGATCATGTCTTTGCTGCGCATTGTGCATCATAGCTACCACCCGCACACTGGCGTCATGATCGCTGAGCCGAACAAGGCCTGGAAGATCGTTCCGCCCGCGCCGGGAGTCGTCACGCAGCCCGGCCTGGTGCTTTATCACTTCGGCGCCGCGCTCTTCTACGCCAACTCTGGCCGGTTTGCTGACGAAATTCGCGAGCTCGCCGTGCCGAAATCCACAATCCGCTGGATCATTGTCGACGCCGAAGCCATCACCAACATCGACTACAGCGCATCGCGTGTGGTGGCTGCTTTAAAGAATGATCTCGCCGATCTCGACATCGCGTTTGGCTTTGCACGCCTTCAGTGGCAAACCAAAGAGGACTTCGACCGTCATCACCTCACCGGCATGATTGATGCCTCAATGTGTTTCAACCGTCTCCACGACGCGCTTGATGCATACGAAAAATTTGTCCAGGCCCGGCACTGATTTACTGCAAATATTCAACACTTTCTGGGCGTGACCGCATCTCAAGCCAATGGGACCATCTGTTCAAGGCCGGCAGATGCCGGACCTCAAATTCATGCCCGCACTGGCGGAGTGGAGAGAACATGCTGCTTGTTTGCGCTTTCATTGTGGGGATTGTTGCGGGGCTGCGTGCCATGATGGCCCCGGCCGTGGTTAGCTGGTTCGCTCGCATGGGCGTACTTGGAGTCGGGGGCACTCCGCTTGCGTTCATGGGCTACCGCTACACGCCATTCGTCTTCTCGCTGCTTGCACTTGGTGAGCTCGTCAATGACAAGCTGCCCAAAACGCCAAGCCGCAAAACGCCGCCGCAGTTCATCGGACGTTTGCTCACTGGCGGCCTCAGCGGCGCAACGGTCGGCGCAGCAGGGCACTCGCTTATTGCCGGTCTCATCCTGGGTATGCTCGGCGCCATTGCCGGAACCTTAGGCGGCGCAGCCGTGCGCGGAAAACTGGCCGCCGCCTTCAGCAAAGATCTTCCTGCCGCGCTGCTCGAAGATGTCACCGCTATCGCCGTTGCGATATTCTCCGTTCTGGAACTGGTATGAAGCAGACCTTCGATGCAATCGTCGTGGGTGCAGGTCAGGCAGGGCCGTCATTGGCTGCGCGCCTGGCCGGCGCCGGCCGCAAAGTAGCCATGGTCGAGCGCAAGCTCTTCGGTGGCACCTGTGTCAACACGGGCTGCACGCCCACAAAGGCCATGGTAGCCAGTGCGCATGCCGCGCACATTGCACGCCGTGCTGCAGACTTCGGCGTCCACGCCGGTCCGGTCACAGTGGACATGCGTGCCATCAAGGCACGCAAGGACGCCATCGTGATGCGTTCCCGCACCGGCGTTGAAAACTGGCTGCGCGGCACCGGCAACTGCACCGTCTTTACCGGAACCGCAGCCTTCGAGTCGCCCACATCCATGCGCGTGGGCGACGACATCCTCGAAGCTCCGCAGATATTCCTCAATGTCGGCGCGCGGCCCACGGTCCCTAAGATGCAGGGTACCGAAACAGTCAAATTCCTTACCAGCACCACGATCCTCGATCTGGAAGAGCTCCCGCCGCACCTCATCGTCGTGGGCGGAGGCTACGTCGGCCTTGAGTTCGCGCAGATGTTCCGCCGCTTCGGCTCCGAAGTCACAATCGTCGACCGCAACCCCCGCCTTGCTCCGCAGGAAGATGAGGATGCTTCCAGGGTGATCCACGAGATCTTTGCGTCAGAAGGCATCAATGTCCGCGTCAATGCCAACTGCATTCATCTGGAGAACCGTGGAGGCAATATCGCCGTAGGTATCGAGTGTGACGAAGGCGCGCCGCACGCTGAAGGCACGCACGTTCTGCTCGCCGTTGGCCGCACGCCCAACACTCACGATCTGAATCTTCCCGCAGCCGGAGTGAAAACCGACGAGCGCGGCTACATTCCGGTCGACGACGAACTGCACACCAACGTGCCCGGCATCTACGCCCTCGGCGACTGCAACGGCCGCGGCGCATTTACGCATACCTCTTACAACGAATACGAGATCGTCGCCGAAAATCTTCTTGACGGCGCATCGCGCCGCCTGAGTGACCGCATCCCCGTTCACGCCCTCTACATCGACCCGCCGCTCGCTCACATTGGCATGACAGAAGCGCAGGTCCGCAAAAGTGGCAGTCCAGCCTTGGTCGGTTTCCGTCCCATGACCCGTATCGCGCGCGCCATCGAGAAAGGCGAAACCTACGGCTTCATCAAGATTTTTGTCGATGCGGAAACCCGGCACATTCTTGGTGCCACAGTCTTCGGAGTCGGCGGCGATGAGGCCATTCACTGCATCCTCACGGCGATGTACGCAAAGCAGCCCGCCTCGCTGCTTACCCACTCCGTGCACATTCATCCCACCGTAGCCGAACTGATTCCGACCACGCTCGAAGACCTGAAGCCCCTCGATTCGAAATAACTTTGCATACTGAGCATGGATCTGCGCAGAGCAGATCCATGCTCACGACTTTAGCTCTTGAAAAACGCCAGCAGGTCCGCGTTGATCGTCGCAGCCTCCGTTGTCGGCATGCCATGCGGAAAGCCTTTGTAGGTTTTCAATGTGCCGTTCTTCAGCAGCTTCGCTGAGAGCGGCCCGGAGTCGGCATAAGGCACAATCTGGTCGTCGTCGCCGTGCATCACCAGCACGGGAATCAAAATCTTCTTTAGGTCTTCGGCGAAATCCGTCTGCGAGAAGGCAACGATACCGTCATAGTGCGCCTTGGCTCCGCCCATCATGCCCTGGCGCCACCAGTTCCAGATCACCCCCTCAGAGGGTTTCGCGCCGGGCCGGTTGTAGCCATAGAAGGGCCCGGCCGGCAGATCATAGTAGAACTGAGCCCTGTTATTAGCCACTTGTGCCTGCAGGCCGTCAAACACCTCTTTGGGCAGTCCTCCCGGATTGGCTTCCGTCTTCACCATCAACGGTGGCACCGCAGCAAGAATTGCCGCTTTGGCTGCTCTGCCTTCGCCGTGACGTGCCAGGTAATGCACTACCTCGCCGCCGCCGGTCGAATGACCGACATGGATCGCATTCTTAAGATTGAGCTCCTCTATCACCGCCGCCAGGTCGTCGGCATAATGATCCATATCATGTCCACTATCGGTCTGCGTGGAACGTCCATGTCCGCGCCTGTCGTGGGCAACTACGCGATAGCCGTGGCTCAGGAAAAACAGCATCTGTGTGTCCCAGTCGTCAGCAGAGAGAGGCCAGCCGTGCGAAAACACGATAGGCTGTCCCGTTCCCCAGTCCTTGTAGAAGATGTCGATACCG
Source organism: Occallatibacter sp. (assembly GCA_035546015.1). Classification (GTDB taxonomy): domain Bacteria; phylum Acidobacteriota; class Terriglobia; order Terriglobales; family Acidobacteriaceae; genus Telmatobacter. Next base: position 876 of record DASZXD010000236.1, on the reverse strand, counting down.
TCCTTCGTTGTCACTGTAGGCATGAGAGTGTCTCCTGTTTCTGTGATGCGTGGGGGTTGATGAGAGCAGGGCAGCGAGAACTATTCGCAATGTGGCACGGGTCTGATTCTCATTCCTCGCTTCCCCAGCCACAACCCCCGCCCGGGTGCTGCCTGAGCAACCAGATCGAGTCGTTCTTCCGCCATCTGGCTGTCCGGAAACGGCGGCATCCTGACCGCTGCGTATCTCTTCCATCTTGGATTGCTGCAGAGCGCGAGTGGCCGGATTCCGGCTCGCATTTTGATCCCCCATCGGCGCGCGGAGCCCCCTCAAAGGGTTAGAATCACAATTTCGAGTGGCGTGGTTTTCCGTTCCCGCGCCCGTTGATGTACCGTTAGCTACTGGCCTCGTCTTCCGGTGCGTGTGCGGCCGGGCCGAAGGTCCAGCTCACAGGCAATTCGGCCAGTGTTGAGTGGCAGGGAGTTCGACCTTTGATGATGGAATTCCATATTTCGCGGAAAGCGCGCGATCGGTACCAGTTCGAGGAATCGCTTTTTTCCTATACCGGAAATGTCGTCTTTGCCAGCATGGCCGCGTGCCGCGAGTTTGCGTACCGCATGAACCTGGTCCGCGAAGTGGAAAAATTCCCCGAGCGCGCCGTCCATGCAGGCCAGCTCTTCGCCATGGGGCTCATCGACGAAGCCAGCCATGTGCTCATGAAGCGCTACCGCGAGCAGTTTGACCCCGAGGTCATGACCCACGCGCTCGACTGGTTCGGCCAGCAGGTCGGTCCCGAAAAAGTCGACGCCATGCTGCTCGCTTTCGTGGAACAGTTCCCCGGTCAGAGCATCATCCGCGGTCTTGAAACCCCGCAGCAATGGCTGGCCGGCTCAACCG
>DASZXD010000235.1:0-25197 GCA_035546015.1 Occallatibacter sp. | reverse complement strand
GACGCGCATTTTGATAGGGCCGAGAGCAACTTCAAAGAGGTCTTTCTCGACTTCGCGTTGAACGATGGCGATCTTATTCATGGACTTGATGCGGACCTGGTCACCCGGAGCAATGTGCTTGAGCACGTGTGGCTGCGCGTTCGCGTCACCCTGATCGGCTCCAGTGCGGTAGGCGACGACGGTCTGGTTGAAGCTCTCCTGAAACTCGCGCCGGAGGCGGTTGATGCGGCGCTCGGCTTCTTTGGAGAGTTTCTGCTGCGCGGCACGGTCCTCGACGGCACGCACATTCTCGCGCATCTGAAATTCGAAATCTTTAAGCAGCGAGGCGAGCTTGGTTTCTAGTTCGCGGACATGGTTGCGAATTTCGACGTCGCCTTCGCGTGCGAGTTTGGCACGCTCCTGATTCAGCGCGTACTGCTGCTCGCGCGTCGCTTTGCGCTCGGCTTCAAGCTGTGTGAGTTCGTTGTGGAGCTTGTCGAGGAAGCGTGCGACGTCTGCCTGCTGCGAACCAAGGCGTTCACGTGCGGCGGCGATGATAGCGCGGTTGAGGCCAAGACGCTCGGCGGTCTGGATGCCTGCTGACGCACCAGGAACGCCGGGACGCAGTTGATAGTTGGGTGCGAGGGTCTTTTCATCGACGCCGGCGGCGGCGTTACGCACGCCGGGTGTATTGGCGGCGTAGACCTTGAGCGAGGTGTGGTGCGTGGAGATGAGCGTCCACGCGCCGGCGCCGAGAAAGAAGCTCGCGACCGCGACTGCAAGAGCAGCGCCTTCTTCAGGATCGGTGGCCGAACCGAGTTCGTCGAGGAGGACGAGCGAGTGGGCATCGGCAAGGTGCGCGAGGCGGTCGAGATTGACAATGTGCGCAGAGAAGGTCGAGAGCGCTGCTTCGATGGATTGAGCATCGCCGATGTCGGCAAGAAATGCTGTAAAGACGGGAAGGCTTGCGGCGGCGGCGGGGATGGGGATGCCGGCCTGTGCCATGATGGCGAGCAGCGCGGTGGTTTTGAGCGCGACGGTTTTGCCGCCGGTGTTGGGGCCGCTGATGATGAGTTGGCGCTCGACGGATGTGAGTTCGAGGATCAAAGGAACAATCTGGCCGCCTGTCGCGCGGAGGCGCTTTTCGAGAAGAGGGTGGCGAGCATTTTCCAGACTCAACCGATCTGGTGTGAGTTGTGGCGCAATGCAGTCGTAGTCGCGCGCAAAGCGGGCGCGGGCCTGCAGGCTGTCAACAAATGCGAGCACGCGCGCGCCTTCAACGAGCGGCTGCGCATACATGCCCACCTGGCTTGTAAGAGCGACGAAGATGCGATGGATTTCGGCCTGCTCTTCTTCGATGAGGCGGACGAGCTCATTGTTTTGCTCGATGGTTTCGAGGGGTTCCACGTAGACGGTCTGGCCGGAGGAGCTTGCGCCGTGGATGACGCCGGAGACGCGGCGCTTGAGCTCGGCGCGAACGGGGATGACGAAACGCTCGCCGCGGATGGTGATGAGATCGTCCTGCGTGGAACCGTCGGCGGAGAGCTTGCGCAGGGCGGCGCGAAGGCTCTCTTCGATGAGCCGCTGCTGGCGCTCCTGATCGCGGCGGATGCGACTGAGCTCAGGCGAGGCATCGTCGGCGAGTGAGCCGTCAGGCTGGATTTTGCGCTCTATCGACTCAGCGAGCGGACGCAGGTTCATGGTGAGCTGCGCGGAGATCTCGGTGAGACCCGGCAGCTTGCCGGCAAGACGCGCAGGCGGTTCGCGCAGAAGAGCTTGCCATGCAGCTACGTCGTTGGCAAGCCGGGCGATGGATTGGAGCTCGGCGGCTTCGAGCGCGGCTTCTGGGATTGTGGCCTTTGCGGCCAGCAGTGTGGGATCGAAGAGGCCGCCGAGCGGGATGGATATCTGCTCGGTGAGAAGAATTCGCAGTTCGGCGGTGAGGCTGTGCTGGCGCGCGATCCACTGCTCGTCGGTTGAAGGCACCAGGGCGAGGATGGCATCGCGGCCCACGGGGGACGAGGCGAAGCCTGCTACGAGCGCGAGGAGCTGCTGCCACTCGAGCGTTGCGAGATCGGCGTGCGCGACGGGCGACGGGATGGGATCGAGCAGGGACATCTTCTACAACTATGGTAGCGGGGAGAGGATGTTTGTTGCTATGCGATGGCGCGGCGGATTGCGGCTCGCGCGAGGAGGCGCGTGGAGTCGAGTGTCGGCAGCGGGGAGTTGGCGTCGTTCATCAGGAGCGGGATTTCGGTGCAGCCGAGGACCACGGCATCGCAGCCGTCTGACTGCATGCGGGCAATGATGCGCTGGAAGGCGGCGACAGATTCGGGCTTGAAGATGCCGTGGACCAGCTCATCCATGATGATGTGGTTGATCTGCTCGCACTCGGTTTCGGTGGGACGCAGGAAGTCGATGCCGCGGGCGCGGAGCTTTTCCGGATAGACCTCGCTCGATACGAGCCAGCGCGTGCCCGTGAGGCCCAGCTTGCGGAATCCTCGGCTGGCGGCGGCCGCGGCGACGGCCTCTGCGATGTGCAGCCAGGGCAGAGGCGAGCGCGGCTCGGCATAATGGAGCGCCTGGTGAATGGTGTTGTCGGGACAGATAAGGAAGTCGGCACCGGACTGCGCAAGCTTGCGCGCGGAGATGAGCATGAGCTCGGCAACGGCAGGCCAGTCGCCACGCTCGATACGCCCCATGTAATCAGCGAAAGAGAGCGAGTGGAGAGTAACTTCAGGATGCGCGTAGGAACCGAGAGATGCGGCAGCTTCAACACAGATGGTGCGGTAGCAGAGGGCCGCGCCTTCCGCGGAGCAGGCTACGATTCCGATATGTGCGGACATGAGTCGGCTGCGACGGTGCAATCAACTTGTTGTAGAGGTTGTGCTGGAGGACGCGGCTGGCGTGGAAGCCGGCGCGGGCGTACTCTCAGTTTTGGCGGGCGCCTTGGTTTCTGACGATGACGCGGATGAGTCGGACGAGGACGAACTGCTCTTTGAAGAATAGTCGTTCACATACCAGCCAGCGCCTTTGAACTGCAGGCCGGGAGCAGTGAGTATGCGCTCAACGGAGCCTCCGCACTGCGGACACACCTTTTCGGGCTCGGCGCTGAAGCTTTGGATTTTTTCAAAACGATGGCCGCACTGGGTGCAGCGATAGGGGTAGAGCGGCAAGGTCCTGGACCTCCGGCGGAGATGGCTCTTCTATCTCTATTTTAGCGGAAAGCGGCAGATTTTCCTGCTTTCTGCCGCCTTCTCAATCGCGCCGATGCAAAATTTTAGTGGACCTGAATTGGCACGGAGGCGCTTACATTTTCCCAGGCGAGGGTGAGCGTACCTTTGCCGCCACCGTTGTCAGTGAGTGTGTATTTGAGATCTTCAACGAGGCTGGCCGGCTTGGACATGGTCATTTTGGTTTTGCCCAGGTCCTGCGAGCCATCGTATTTGAGGCCCCACTCACCGGTCTGCTTGTTGACGATGAGAACCCAGTTATCGGGATCGGAGATGTCGACGAACAGCGTGTATTTGCCGGCAGGCACTTCGAGGTCGCCGATGGTCAGGTCAGCATTAGTCATGAGCGTGGTGGCGGCGTTTGCGCCGGCACGCCAGACGGGATAGTGCGGATCGTGGCTGATGAGACCGTCTTTGGTGAAGATGTGGCCTTCCCGGCCCTTCACGCGCGGCGAGCTGTAGGTGATGGTAATGGCCTTGCCGCCGATGGTTGCCGCTTCGGTAGCCGGTGGGCTGGCAGGCGGTTTTTGCTGTGCAAACAGAGTGACGGCGCCAAGCAGAAGACCCGTACAGACGAGCAGACGTTTCATGGCGAATTTTCCTCCGGGCAGAGGCCGTAGGGCCTCAACGCGATGATTGTCGCATTGCACACCGGCCGAAGGGAAATCGATGTGACGAACTGGTATGATTCGGCGGAAGGACGGGATATGACGGAGGGAGCAGGTCAGAGATCGGCAGAGCAGGGATCGGCGGGAGCGCGGTTTCGCGCAGCGCTTGCGGAAGAGAAGCCACTGCAGGTGGTGGGCGCGATCAATGCATATGCAGCGCGGATGGCGGCGGCTACGGGATTTCGCGCGCTCTATCTCTCGGGTGGCGGCGTGGCCGCGAATTCGCTGGGACTGCCGGACCTGGGCATCAGCACGATGGAGGATGTGCTGATCGATGTGCGGCGGATTACGGATGCGACGCCGCTGCCGCTGCTGGTGGATATCGACACGGGATGGGGTGGCGCGTTCAACATTGCGCGGACGATCCGGTCGATGATCAAGGCAGGCGCCGCGGCGGTACACATTGAAGACCAGGTGAGCGCGAAACGCTGCGGGCACCGGCCGGGCAAAGAGTTGGTGGCCACGGACGAGATGGTGGATCGCATCAGGGCCGCGGTGGATGCGCGGGCGGATGAGCAGTTTGTGATTATGGCGCGGACAGATGCGCTGGCGAATGAGGGGCTGCCCGCGGCGATCGAGCGCGCGCAGGCTTATGTCGCGGCGGGCGCGGACATGATCTTTGCCGAAGCGGTGACCGAGCTCGCTATATACAAGGAGTTTCGCGCGGCCGTAGGCGTGCCGATTCTGGCCAATATTACGGAGTTTGGCAAGACGCCTTTGTTTACGCGCGAGGAACTGGACGCAGCTGGTGTGGACATCGTGTTGTATTGCTGTGCGGCGTACCGGGCTATGAATGCAGCGGCGCTAAAGGTATATGAGGCGATTCGCGCGGAAGGCACGCAGGGACGGCTGGTGGATGCAATGCAGACACGTGAGGAGCTGTATCGCTATCTCGACTATCACGCATATGAGCGGAAGCTGGATGAGTTGTTTGCGAAGGGGAAAGCGACTGAGTGATCATTTCTGACTGTGCGTTTGTGCAGTGTGTGCGATCAGGTGATTGACATGACTACAGAGCAGAGCAACACAGAAAGTTCGGGATTCAAGCCAAAGAAATCGGTGGCACTTTCGGGAACACCGGCGGGCAACACAGCAATTTGCACGGTGGGGCACAGCGGCAACGATCTGCACTATCGCGGATATGACATTGTCGATCTGGCGGCGCAGTGCGAGTTTGAAGAGGTGGCGCATCTGCTGGTGCACGGCACGCTGCCGAATGCGGCGGAGCTGGCTGCTTATAAGAAGAAGCTGTTCGGGATGCGCGGATTGCCGGCGGAGGTGAAGCAGGCACTGGAGCTGCTGCCCGGGACGGCTCATCCAATGGATGTGCTGCGGACGGGTGTTTCGGTGCTTGGATGTTTGCGGCCGGAGAAGGCAGGTCATAGCGACGAAGGCGCGCGGGCGATTGCGGACGCGCTGCTCGCTTCCCTGCCGTCGATGCTTGTCTATTGGCACCGGTTTGCTCGCGGCGGTGGAGAGCGGATTGACGAGACTGCGGGCGGTGACTCGATTGCGGAGCATTTTCTGCATCTGCTGCACGGCGAGGCGCCGAGTGCAGCGTGGACGCGAGCAATGCAGATTTCGCTGATTCTGTATGCCGAGCACGAGTTCAATGCCTCGACGTTTACTTCGCGGGTAGTTGCAGGAACGGGATCGGATATTTACTCCTGTATTGCAGGCGCGATCGGCGCGCTGAAGGGGTTCAAGCACGGCGGTGCGAACGAAGTGGCGCTGGAAATTCAGCAGCGTTATTCGAACGCCGATGAAGCGAAGAAGGATATTCGCAAGCGCGTGGAAAATCGCGAGGTGATTATCGGGTTTGGGCACCCGGTGTATACCATTGCCGATCCGCGCAGCGACATTATCAAGGCGCAGGCCCGCGCATTGGCCTCGGGTGCGGACGGGCTGCGGCTCTACTCGATTGCAGAGCGGATCGAGGCGACGATGCACGAGACGAAGCGGATGTTTCCGAATCTCGACTGGTTTTCGGCGGTTGCGTATCACCTGATGGGCATTCCGGTGGATCTGTTTACGCCGCTGTTTGTGATGGCGAGGACGGCAGGGTGGAGCGCGCATGTCATCGAGCAGAGACAGGATGGGAAGATTATTCGGCCGTCGGCAAATTATGTAGGGCCGGTGAATTTGAAGTTTGTGTCGATCAGTGAACGATTGTGATCCAAGGTGAAGAAAAACCGTGAAGCTATTTCGAAAGCTCTCTTGGGCAGTTTGCATTGCGCTCGCGGGCCTTGTGGCCTTTGGCCGGCAGGAGTTGGCCCAAACCCACACAAAATGTGCTGTACCTCAAGATGCAACAGACACAAAATATAGCCCGGGACAGGTTTGGTCTTATAAGACCAGGGAGGGCGAAGGCTCATCGACTATCACAATTCTTCGCGTGGAAACGCTCCCTAAAATTGGTCGGGTGATCCACATTAGAATAGATGGAATCAACATCAGAAACTGCTCCGGTGGTCCGTCGCTGCATGTTATTGAACATGCTCCATTCAACAAAGATGCAATCGACAAGAGTGTGCTCAAGCTCGTCGATCAGAGAGAAAACCTGCCAAATTATGAAGCCGGATATTCGGACTGGAGAGCGCATTGTGGAGGCGTCTACACAATTTCAGTCGCTGAAATGCTCGCAGTCGACGAACAAACATTCAACGCTGGCATGAATTGCCATTGACGATTCTGTCGTAATAAAAACCAACTACAGCAAGGAGTACACGTGTCGCTGCACATCAGCAATGAACGGCCTGCGCCGGATCAGGTTCTCACCGATATTGCCGACTATGCGCTTGGATATGAGATCACCAGCGAGCTGGCTTATAAGACGGCGCAATATTGTCTGATGGATACGCTGGGATGCGGACTTGAGGCGCTTGAGTATTCGGCCTGCACAAAGCTGCTGGGGCCGATTGTGCCGGGGACCGTGGTGCCGAATGGCGCGCGTGTGCCAGGAACGGGTTATCAGCTTGATCCGGTGCAGGCAGCGTTCAACATTGGAGCGATGATCCGCTGGCTTGACTTCAACGACACGTGGCTGGCGGCGGAGTGGGGACATCCGTCGGACAATCTCGGTGGAATTCTGGCGGTGGCGGACTGGCTTTCGCGCTCGGGCGCGGCGCTAACCATGCGCAATGTGCTGACGGCGATGATCAAGGCGCACGAGATTCAGGGATGCATTGCGCTCGAAAACTCTTTCAACAAAGTTGGACTGGATCATGTGGTGCTGGTGAAAGTGGCCTCGACGGCGGTGGTGAGCGGGCTGCTTGGGCTCACGCGCGAGCAGACGATTAACGCGCTCTCGCTGGCTTGGGTGGATGGGCAGAGCCTGCGTACGTATCGGCATGCGCCAAATACGGGGTCGCGTAAGAGCTGGGCAGCGGGTGACGCGACAAGCCGAGCTGTACGGCTGGCGCTGATGGCGCGCGCGGGTGAGATGGGTTATCCCTCTGTGCTCACGGCGAAGACGTGGGGATTTTACGATGTGTCTTTCCGCGGGAATACGTTCAAGTTTCAGCGGCCGTATGGCACGTATGTAATGGAGAACGTATTGTTCAAGATCAGCTTCCCGGCGGAGTTCCACGCGCAAACAGCGGTGGAGGCTGCCATGAAACTGAAGGCGCGGCTTGATGCGATGGATAGATCTGCAAAGGATATCGAACGGATCATAATTCGGACGCATGAGGCATGCCTGCGGATCATTGACAAGAAGGGGCCATTGGCCAACCCTGCAGATCGCGATCATTGCGTGCAGTACATGATTGCGATTCCTCTGCTGTATGGACGGCTGACGGCGGCAGATTATGAGGACGATGTAGCAGCCGATGCGCGGATCGATGCGCTGCGCGCGAAGGTGGAGTGCGTGGAAGAGCCGGCGTTCACGGCGGACTATCACGACCCGGAGAAGCGCTCAATTGCAAATGCGCTGCGCATGGAGCTGAAAGACGGCACGGTGCTGGAGGAGACGGTCGAGTATCCGATCGGACACAGGCGGCGGCGCGAGGAAGGGATCCCGCTGCTGGTGGAGAAGTTCAAGATAAATCTGCGGCGGCGATTCGATGAAGCACGGCAGCAGCGGATTCTGGATGCATCGCTTGACCGGGATCGGCTGGAGAAGATACCGGTATGCGAGTATGTGGATCTGTATGTGATCCAGGCCTGAATTGCTTGTGACACTACGTTATTCTCATTTGCATTCACGGCAATAATTCCGCTGCAGCGGGCTTCCGATGCACTATATTGGTGCCACGAGCAAATCTATACCTCGGGGGCCCTGTCGTGATGCTATGTCTTCGTGTCATCTCTATTTCTGTTTTGTGTTTTCTTGTGAGTTGCCTTGGTTTGGCGCGGGCACAACGGCCAGCCAACGCCAATTCGTATTACCAGCAGTTACGCAATCTGCTGCCGGGCGGCGATGTCATCACAGTTAAAGACTTCGAGCTCAAGCGCGAAGGAGCCGCGTTTACTTTTCACAGCGGCAGCTTTGCGTTTTACGGAGAAGTGAATGGCAAGGTGACCGGCGCGGTGTTCAAGGGCTCAGGACATCTGCATGTGACTCCTGCGAATGCAGAAGAACGGCACAATCTCTCCATCCTGACCCACAGCGAAGAGTTCGATGAAGACTTTGACGAAGCGGTGCTGCGTTTTACCGACGGGACTGCCGCTGAGTTGCACAAAGCATCGGCGGGACCGGGCACGGCCGATCATAACTTCACACAGCAGGCTGAAGAGCTGAATACCCTGATGCGCACGAAATTGCAGCAGAACATTCACCTGCGGCTGCTCGAGGATGTGCTGGACCCAGCGCCGGGAGGGTTTTTCCTGGCCGCGATTCACGGGCACAAGTATTCTCATCTGTTTTTCACGATCGATCCGTACGGTGTTCCCGGCGTTGAGCCCGAAGGTGTGGCTCTGATGAGCTGGAATGATTGGGGACCGATGTTCCTGACGGCGTCGAATCTGAGCTCGGACAGTACACAGCGCAGACCGTTCCGGGCCGATCATGAAGACCTGGACACAACAATCGAAAAGGGCGGCTTTCTTACCGGGCTTGCCAATGTGCATATCATCGCGCTGCAGGACGGCGTGACAGTTGTGCCGCTTGATCTGTATCCAACACTGCGCGTGAGCAAGGTGGAGACCGACCAAGGCGTGGCGCTGGACTACGTGCAGGAGAAGAAGGAAGAGGATGCGGACTTTGGTGTAGTGCTGGCGCAGCCGCTCAAAAAGGGTGAGGCCGTTACGCTGCGCGTTGCCTATGGAGGCAAGGAGGTTGTGCAGAGCGAGGGCAATGCAAATTATTATCCGGTGGCACGCGAGAGCTGGTATCCGAATGCAGGGCAGGAGTTTGGCGACTATGCGACGTATCACATGCTGTTCCATGTACCCAAGGGACTGCAGCTGATTGCCACGGGGACCAAGACGAACGAGACCACGGAAGGCAAAGTTACGACCACTGAATGGAAGAGCGACGTGCCGCTGCCGGTGGCGGGCTTTAATATTGGCGATTTCACGATGAAGGAAGCGACCGTGCCCAACAAGATGGGCGACAACCTGACCGTGGACGCTTATGCCAACAAGCAGCCGCCGGATATGTTCAATGCCCTCGCCGATGCGATCAACAATGCGCCGCTCGGCGGAAATGACGATGCGCCACAGGGCGCGGTGGGCAAGCTGAACACCACGGGCATGCTTCCAGTGGAACTGAGTCAGAGTCAGGTGGCCGCTCAGATTTATACGCAATACTTTGGACCGCTGCCATTCACACACATCGCCATCACACAGCAGTTCGCCTGCAACTATGGGCAGAGCTGGCCGATGCTGGTATATCTGCCGATCTGCGGCTTTCTCGACTCGACACAGCAGCACACCCTGGGGCTGCATCCCGAGGACATGTACTGGAAGATGGTGACTCCGCATGAAGTGGCGCACCAGTGGTGGGGGCACACGGTGGGTTTCCGCAGTTATCGTGACCAGTGGATGAGCGAGGGATTCGCGGATGAATCGGCCTCGATCTTTCTTCTGATGACCCGGCCCAAGCCGAACGACTATCTCGATTTCTGGAAAGAAGAGCACAAGATGCTCACGGAGAAGAATTCGATGGGCTTCAGACCGATCGACGTGGGACCGGTGACGATGGGCTATCGGCTGAATACTGAAAAGACCGGATGGAGCGTGACACGAGAGCTGATCTACCCCAAAGGGGCTTACATTCTGCACATGGTGCGGATGATGATGTGGGATCCACGTGAAGGCGACAAGCAGTTTATAGAGACGATGCACGACTTTGTAAATACCTATAAGCTGCGGCCGGCAACGACGGAGGACTTCAAGGCGGTTATCGAAAAACACATGAGCCCTATGATGGACATGGACGGGAACCACAAAATGGACTGGTTCTTTAATGAGTATGTCTACGGGACCAACCTGCCGACATATCACTTCGAGTCGCAGCTGACGCCGGATGGCGACAAAACCACGCTGCACTTCAAGCTTGTGCAGTCGGGAGTTCCTGCCGACTTCAAGATGCTGGTACCGCTTTATCTGGAGTTCGCCGACGGTAAAACGGTCCGGCTGGGCGAGATCGGCGTCACCGGCGATAAAACTGTGGATCAAACAGTGTCATTGCCAAAGACGCCTTCACCGATCAAGCGCGCATTGATCAACTATTACTACGATGTGCTGAGCATTGAAAACTGACACACGCGTAGCAATGCGTCACCGACAGGTGCAATTCAGATGCTGTATACTCTGTTCCGGCTTTTCTCCATGGAGGATTTTTCGATGCATTGGCAAGGAATGGGCAAGGTTGCATCGGCAGCGGTGCTCGCTGTCGTACTTATGGCGGGCGGGGCAAGAATTGTTGCGCAGGCCGGCGGCGGCACTGTGCTGAAGGCTGCGGATCTACAGAAGATCATTCCCTCGAGCGTTTTTTACGACGGGCAGCAGGCGAATACGCAACTGCGCAATGCAGGCGGCGTCAAGTTTGCCGACGGGCACTTTGTGCTGGCGGTGCTGGTGGACAACGGCGGCTATTCGACAGGCGTGGCAGCCAAGTATCAGGCATATTTTGTTGCCGAAGAGCCGGTCAAAATCGGCGGACAGAGCTTAGGCGCGGGCGTCTATGGTGTGGGTTTTGTGGCAGATGACAAGTTTGCAATCACCGATGTGGGCGCGCACGACGTGCTTAGCGTAACCTCGTCAACCGACTCTGAGCTGAAGCGGCCTATACCATTACAGTTCACGGCCGATCCGGCGGGCGGATTTCGGCTTTACTGCGGACGGCGATACGTAACAATCGCCAAGTAAGCACCATCACAATTTGGGAAGCGCCTTGCGGATGATGGCTGCAACCTGTGCGGCCTGAATGGCGCTTCCCGCCTCAGTAAAATGAACATCGCCGTTGTGCGTGTCCTGATGCTGCAGCATGAGGGCATGCTGGTCGTCTGTGGCTATGTTTTCCCTTGACATCAGAACTGCAGCGAGGCGGTTGCGCTCGTCGATACGCGCGTTGGATGAGGGCGTGGCCTGCTCCGCCGTTGGAGCGGGGTCATGCAGCAGCGGCGTAGTTGTAGCCCACAGCAACGTGGCCTGTGGCGCGCCGGCGCGCAGTGCAGCAATCATGCCTGGAAGTCCGGCGGCGTATTGCTGCTCCGTATAGCCCCAACCGTGCATGCCGTTATTGAAATGTACCGCGGCGAACTTTACGTCCATCATGCTGAAGTAATCATGGAGCTGGCCGGGAAGGCGCGGATCGCCGCTGCTGCAGGATGTGGCGAAGAGATAGACATTCGCGACGCCGGTCAGGTCTTTGGCAACCGCGGGATAGTAGCCACGGGTGATTGAGTCGCCGACGAGGAGGACATTGGGAAGATTCGGCTGCGGCGTTTCGGGCCGGTCGGTCCAGGTCCACTCGATTTTTTCGGTGATGGGGAGGCGAGTTTGGGCGAAGGCGCTGAAGGCGCAGAAAAATAGAACTGCCAGAAAAGGAAGTCGGCGCATACCCGTCCATCTTAACGGGTCAAAGCCGCGCGGCTACGGTTTGTTTGCAGCCAGGATAGAGTCGGCCCAGGCTTCTGCGGTTTTGCCCATCCACTGCACTGAGGTGTCGTCTTTGTATTCGGTGTAGAGGTAGGCAAAGACAAGACGCTGCTGGACACGCAGGACCATGATGCCGGCGGCCATCTTGACTGTGGTCCCTTTTGCGGAGACGGGCATGATGACGCCGAATCCGCAGGCATCCTGCTTGGAAAATAGTGCGCCAAGCTGGACGGGCTTGTCGAGGCTGACGGTCGCAGCGTTGTCATTGAGCGCCTTCAGCTTGTGATTGAGTTCGTTCTGCTGATCTTTGAGCGAAGCGTTGAGATCTGCGCCGAACTGCGTGGCCATGCCGTCCTCAATTTGCTTGAAAAGATCGGGTGATACGTCGGAAAACTCTGCACGGCGCATCACTTCTACAAGCGCATATTGTTTCAGTGCTCCCACACCGCCACCACGTACGGCTGCGGCATCGTCTGGAAGCACGAAGGCGGCAATGAGACGGTTAGTGTCTGGCGCGAGAGGCTCGAAGAGCACACGATAGTCTGGGCCGATTTCGGAGAGATCGCCTGTGGGCGCGGGAACTGCGATGGACCTGAGGCCGGCGCGATAGGTCTGGGTTACAGCATTCTGTGCGTTGAGCGTAGCGAGCGGGAGAAAGAGCATAGCGGCGACAACACAACGCACTGCGAAGCGGCAAAAGGATTGCATCGATTGGCTCCCGAGTCATGAGGAAGTGTAACAGAGAGCCATTCCAGCAAAAAAACGCGGACCTTGCGGTCCGCGTTTCTGTTAGGAATCCAGTTTTGACTTGGCGCTTGTGCGGGCTGCAGCTCGCACCTGCCTCGTCTGTTATGCCTTTGCGGGCGTGGCGGCGGTCATGCGCTCGCGGACCAGTTCGTGGCCGCGGGCGAATAGCTCTTCCTGACTGAGCTTGCCTGCAGCTACATCAGCGAGGATGGCCTTCTGCGCCAGATATTCCTTATTGACGATGCCGGCCTTGGACTGCAGCATGCGCCACGACTTGCGGCGCTCGACGCAGAACATCACCAGCTGGCGGGAGAGAGCGCGGTACTCGGTCTTGCCGTTCTCTTCCCACTGGATGTAGACGCCGAAGTCAGGAATGAAGCTGCGGTGCTCGGGCAGCAGGTAGTAGCGGTACACCACATCCTGCTGGGTGATGCGCACGAGCATGTTCTCAAGCGGAATAAGCTTGGCTGTCTGCTCAGGCTTGATCTTGCGCAGGTGATTCCGGAAGCGGGCTTCCGTGGTGCACCAGTGCGCGACGGTGTAGCGCGAGACCGTACCGTCCTTGGCGCGGGCTTCGTACCAGTCGAGATCGGGCGAGGGGTTGCCCTTGATGTCGAGGGTTTCCTGGTAGCTCTCACCCTTGCGGGGATCGAAGACGAACTCCGGGACGCCGCGCGAGTCGCGCACGCGCTGCGCCTGGTGGAGGGCCATGTCGTCGGCGACGCCGTGCTCGGGCTGGCAGGTGGTGAAGGCCTGCAGGAACATGGTGCCGCGATACTCGAGGCCGTCGAGGATGGCGCGGTAGAGCTTGGGCGCGTTGGCCATGGAGACCTGCGCGACGAAGGGCGAGCCGTGGCCGGCGAGGAAGGTCTCTGCGACGGTCTTCTTCTCAGTGTTTTTGCCCTGCGTGGCGGTGCCAAAGACATTCATGTCGTTGCCGCCGAGCATGGGGGTCGAATCGGAGTTCTGGCCGCCGGTGTTGGAGTAGACCTGCGTGTCGAGCATGAGCGCCTTCACGTTGGGCCGATTCTGCAGGATCACCTTGGACATGTTCTGGTAGCCGATGTCGCCCATGCCGCCGTCACCGCCGACCACCCAGACCTTGGGCAGCTCGACGATCTCCTTGTCGGTCATCAGCGCATCAGTGAAGTGTGTGAAGTGGTAGTACTGCTCCGCGTTTACGCCCTTGCCGCTGAGGACGATGTCGGCGAGGCGCTCGGGAATGACCGAGCGGCGCGCGTGATCGACGATGAAGCTCTCACCCATGAGCCAGCCCACGGTGATGCCGTCCTGGAAGAGCGAGTTCATCCACGGATAGGGGTGCGGGTTGTTGGGCGAGGTTGAGCCGTAGACCGTGTTGCAGCCGGTGTGCGCGGCCATGGCCATCACGCTCATGCCGTTGGCCAGGCGGCCGTCGATGGGCTGCAGGTTCTTGTGGTTGAATGCCTCGGTGAGCAGGACAGCCGCCATAGCCTCAACCAGCTGGGCGTCGGTGATGGCGCCGTGCTCGGCTTCGTATGCGGCGATGCGCTTCTTCGTATCCTTCTCGTCTTCGCCGCCGAGGCCCATCACCATGTGCTGGATGGCCTGGCGGAGCAGCGCGTACTCAGCAGGATTGCTCTCCTTGAGAGCCGTCAGCTTCGCAGCGCCGGTCTTTTCGAGATCCCCGGCCTTGGCGACGAAGCGGTCGCTCTTGGCGTGGAAGACGGGGCGCATGTACGCCTCGGTCACCGCAGCGATGGAGCGCAGCACGGACTTTTCACCGCAGCCGGCGCAGGCGCCGTCACCGGAGACCAGCGCGTCGTAGTTGGTGCGCACCATGAGCATGTTGCGCAACGTAGCGGTCTTGGAATCAGCCGGGTTAGCTGCATTGAAAAGGCCGAGATATTTCTGCGAGGTGTCGGGCAGCAGATTGAGGAAGGCGGTTCCGGTCTCGTGCTCGGCGTTGACCTCTTCGGTCTCCTGCACCATCTTCAGGGCCATGTGATCACCGCAGGCGGTAACGCAGGCCGCGCAGCCCTTGCAAAGATCGCTGACGAAGATGGAGAAGATGCCGCCGGAGCCGGGCGTCTTACGCTCAGGCGACGAGAAGATGGCGTTGACCTTCTGATAGGCCATGGGCACCTTCTCAACAATGCTGAAGAATTCTTTCTTGGTTTCGGACGAGAATCCATCCACACTCTCAGTCACTTCGCGGATGATGGTCGGCAGCGGCGTGCCGGTCTTGATTTCGGCCAGCATGCGCGCACGCACCTGCTTTTCAATCTCGGGCAGCTTGTCGAGCATCTTGCGGCGCTCGGTCTGATCGCTGACGTAACGCGTGACAGCAGTGCCGAGCAGCGTGCTCAGGTCCTGGGAAGTATTAGGCAGCGCGGTGTCAGGGCAGACCGATATGCACTCCATGCACTGGGTGCAGTTCTCTGGGATGTAGAGCGGAGTCTCGCGGCGGGCGACGTACTTCGATGCTGTGTCGCCGGTAGCAGCAGCAATAACGCCCATAGCCGAGAGCGGCGTGGCTGGCTGGTTGTAGCCATAGCTCGAGCGGAACTCAGAATCGAAGGTGTTGATGGAAGAGATAGGCGTGCGCGGCTCCTGGCCGGAGGGCGGCGGAGTGCTGCGACGCATTCCTGTGACGGCACCGGCTCCAACTTCAATGAAGACCGGCTCCTGATTGAGGATGGGCAGAAGAGCCGCGCCGCGAAGGCTGGAGTGGTCAGCGGCGGAAAGCTCGCCGATCTTAATCTCTTTAACGCGCTCGAAGCCCTGGATCATGACTTCCATGTTTGACTGCACGACGGCATCGCCCTGCTTGCCGAACTTCTTCACATACTGCTTGTAGACGACGTCGCGGAACTGCTCCTGGGAAATGCCGAAGTCCTGCAGCAACGTGCTGACAGCGAAGAAGCCGCCAAGGAAGGCGTTACCCTGCATACGGAGCTGAAGATCGGCTCGATCGGTGGCCTTGCGCGCAATGTCGAAGCCGGGCAGGGTAAAGACGCGAATCTTTTTATCGATAATCTGCTTGCGGGCCCAGATGGGCAGGTTCTCCCAAGCGCGCTCACCGTCAACATCGGACTCCCAGAGAAGGCTGCCGCCTTCCTGAATGCCGTCGAGCGGATTGGTGTGGGTGAAGGCCTTGGGATCGCAGCAGAGGACGGTGGTCACATGGCGCAGATCACAGTTGACGCGAATGCGCTCCTTGGCGGCGACCATAAAGTAACTCGTGGGCGCGCCCTTCTTCTCGGAACCGTACTTCGGATTCGCGCTGACGTGAATGACTTCCTTGGGGTTGCCGAGTTCGTCCTGCAGGCCGTCGCGCTCGTAGAGCAGATCGTTGAGGTCGCCCAGGATGGCACCGAGGTTTTTACCGGTGGTGATAGCGCCCCATCCGCCGATGGAGTGGAAGCGGACGGCAACTGCGCCTTCGGGAAGCAGAGAGGGCATCTCGTCGGTAACGACCGAGTAAGGATGGTCGATGCCGAGCACGATGAAGTTTGTGCCATCGGCAGCGGTCTTGCCGTCTTTGCGGGCACGGCCTGCAGTGGCAAACTCGAATGCGCCGATAATGTGCTCAGGACGGAAGTCGCGCGAGCCGAGGCCGTAGCTGCCGCCAAAGAAACGGGGCACTTCCTGGAGGGTGATCGACGGCAGTCCGGCAACGCCCTGTACTGCCTTGGAGATTGCGGTGCGAATGTCGCGGCCAAGCGGGTTATCGCCGGCAAGAGCCTCATCCGTACGTTCGAGGATGATGACATTCTTCTTGCCCTTGACCGCTGCAACGATGGCTGCCTCAGGGAAGGGGCGGATTACGTTGACGTGGATCGAACCGACTGAGGAACCCCGGGTGGCACGGAGGTAGTCGACGGCGGCCTCGATGTTTTCCGCAGCGGAGCCAAGAGAGATGAAAACCGTCTCGGCATCTTCGGTCTTGTATTGTGAGAGGAGACCGTAGTGGCGGCCGGTGAGCTCGCCGAAGTCCTTGTAGGCGGCTTCGAGAAACTCAAGGATTGGCTCAGCGAAGTTGTTGCGGCGAGCCACGACGCCCTGCATGTAGTGTTCCTGGTTCTGCACCGGCCCGAGGAGAACAGGGTTGGTGAGATCGACCATCTTGGGAACGCGGCGGCGCGTGGGTCCGAAGAGAACGCGCTGCGCTTCAGTGGGGCAGTCGATGACGTCATCCGGCGCGCCGAGGTACTCGCGGATCAGTTCGGACTCGTGCTTGTAGAAGGTGCGCTCAAGGTGGCTGGTGAGGAAGCCGTCCATGATGTTCATGCCCGGCGTGAGCGAAAGCTCGGTGACACGGCGCAGGATGAGTGCCTGGTCGGCGGCCTGCTGCGCATCCTTGCCGAAGAGCATGATCCAGCCGGTGTCGAGCGCGCCGTAGATATCGTCGTGACCGCAGTGAACGTTCAGAGCGTGCTTGGTAAGCGCCCGGGCGCCGACTTCGAGGACCATCGTGGAGCCCTTGCCAGGCGCGTGATAGTACTGCTCAACACCGTAGACTACGCCCTGGCCGGAGGTGAAGTTGACCACGCGCTTGCCGCAGACTGAGTGCGCAATGGCGCCGCCCTGGGCCGCGTGCTCACCTTCGGTTTCAATGGCGATGGTGTTGCCGCCAAAGACGTTCAGGTGACCTTCAGCGTAGGCCTGCTGGAAGAGCTCGCCACCTTCAGTAGAAGGCGTGATCGGGTAGAAGACGCCTGCATCGGCGATCCGCGTTTCGGTGTGATAGGAGACAAGCTGGTTACCGTTCGCGGTGACCCGGATTCCTGGATAACGAGCAGCAGCTTTCATTCAATCCCTCTCAGTGGAGCCTGGTTTCTTTGGCATTTCGGGAAATGGACAGTCCGTTGTCAACTTGCGTAATGCGGCAGTTTTTTGTCCGCCGCGCAGGCTCGCCGCAGCGAGCGCCTTCGAGTTCCGGATATGGCGTTTCCCAAAGAGCTATTCCTTGCGACCTCCCAGCAGTAAGGCCGTGAGTGCGCTCATCCGAGAGGGGGAAGTCTCCCGGATTATGCACCACGTGTTTCAGGCCGTATCTTGCTGGCTTTGCAAGCCGATAAGCGCTGCTTATCGGCGAGCTTTTGCGAAATTCTGGCCGCGATCGGAAAAACAGAAGATCGGACGTGGATCGATTTTTCCGCTAATCCGGCCCACATATAAGTATGCACCTGTGGAGGGGAGACGGCGTCTCAATAAGTGGGATCGCAGGGGGCTCCGCGGCCGTCGCCGGACTACACTCGGAGGGTTGTACTTTCCACACAAAAATGACTGTTGATTCTTCACATTTTGCGCGCTATCCGAGCCTGCAGGGACGGGCTGTGCTGGTCACCGGCGGAGCCACGGGAATTGGCTCATCAATGGTGGAGCATTTTGCACGGCAGGGTGCAAGGGTTGCCTTCTTCGACGTGCAGGATGAGGCAGCGCGCGGGCTTGTGGATACGCTGGCAGGCGAGGGCTGCCCGGAACCGCTTTACTCGCGCTGTGACCTGACCGATCTGGGTGCTTTGAAAGCAGCCTTCGAACAAACGGTTGCGTCACTGGGCACTGTCGACGTGCTGGTGAACAATGCGGCCAATGACCTGCGACATGCGACCGAGGATGTGACGCCGGAGATGTGGGAGAGTCTGATGGCGATCAACCTAAGGCAGCAATTCTTTGCCATTCAGGCGGTGCTGCCGGCAATGAAGGCGGCTGGTTGCGGGTCGATCGTCAACATGAGCTCGATCTCGTGGATCATTCCTACAACGGGGCTGCCTGTGTACATTGCGGCAAAAGCGGGGGTCGTGGGACTGACGCGGACACTGGCGCACGAGCTGGGGCCGATGGGAATTCGAGTAAATGCAGTGCTGCCGGGCGCGATTGCCACGGAGAAGCAGAAACGTATGTGGTATACGCCGGAGGGTGTCGAACATATTCTGCGAAACCAGGCCCTGAAGCGGCAGATTGAGCCGGACGAGGTGGCGCGGCTGGTGCTGTTTCTGGCTGCGGACGACTCGAGCGCCATCACGAATCAGAGCTATGTGGTGGATGCGGGGTGGGTATAGTTCACGCGCGAAATCGCTGCGCGAGCGTACGTACAAGCCATCCGACAAGCGCGCCCGCTGCACTGCTGAGCGGAACAACAGCCGTGTGCCACACGAGAATATGCGCAACCTCAAAGTTGGGACACTGCAGCTCAAGGACTCCTATACCGGCCAGCCCCGCGAGCGCGCCGGCGACGAGGCCGGCAGAGACGGCATTGACTGCGAAGCCCCGGCGCAGGAGAAGCCAGCAGAGCAGGCCGGCGGGAATGGCGTGAAGAAATCCGGTGATGAGGCAGGCGATGCCGATGGAAACGAAGTGGGTGACCTGGTAGTCATGGAAGAGCAGTGCGAAAAGCGCTAGCAGCACAGCACAGCCCAGCGCCAGCAGCGAGCCTGCTGTAATGCGCCGCCGGCTGCCGGGGATCATCTCACGGACGAAGCGGATGGCCAGGAGCGCAGCAAGTGCGATAAGCGTGGGGAAGATGAGGAGCCGCTCGACGAGGTTCATCTTGTCGAAGCCGGCAAAGCCCACACGAGCGGCGCCTGCGAATGAGACGGCGGCACAGATGAGTGTGAGTCCGGCGGCGATGACCCAGCCTGGAGGAAGCGGACGCACCGGGCGAAGCGACGACTGGATGGAAGCTGAGATGCGCTGAAGCAACTCGGGATCGGGAGGCAACGGAGCGCGCGTAGCGTCGTTCAGCATATTGTCAATCTCTTCGTCTTTCATGACTGTCCGCTCTCTCCTTTCCTGAGCCGGATGGCGCTCATGGTCTTTCGTAACTTCTCATAGGCCCGGTGGGCTTTCTGCTTGACGGCTCCCACACTCGAGGATGTGGCGCGCGCGACTTCTTCAAGCGACATGCCGGAGACTTTGAGCATAGCGATGACTTCGCGCTGGCTCTCGGAGAGCGGCGCAAGCAAGGCCTCGAGCGCTTCGACATGGGCCGGATCGTCAGGACCGGACACAGCGGTTCTCGACATCATCTCAAGCTCCCGCTCGCCGGCTGCAGTGCGCATCGACTTGCGATAGTGGTCAACGCGCACGTGTCGGGCGATGGCGTAGAACCACGGCAACGCGGGCTCGCCGGGACGATAGGTGTGCCGCACCTTGTGGATACGGAGCCACGTGTCCTGCAGCAGATCGTCCGCGTGCGCGCGGCTGCCGGATTGCGCTGCGAAGAACCGATAGAGCTGCGGACTGACGCAATCGACGAGGGCAGCAGCAGCCGTAAAGTCGCCCTGCTGATAGAGGGCCATCAGTGTCTCGATATTTCTGTCGGGGTGCATCCGATGGCTCGTCTTCCTGCAATGTTTATCGATATGGACGTATTCGCGCAAATTTCTTCACGCCACCTGGCCTGCACCCGCATTCATATTTTCATCCCAAATTAGTTAGTTCGCTGGCTGGGAACGAAAAGTTACGCGTCGCGGAAATTTTTCATGCAATTTTTATGCTCACAATTTACGCACTGCAATGCGTAACTTTTCTCCAGCTGCGAGCGAAAGCCTATCTGTGAAATTGCTCCGGTCTTGCACGAGCCCTTCGCAAGCCGGATAACCCTTCACGACAAACTCAAAGGAGATGGCAATGAATCTTCACAGGCTTTCCATGACTGGCGTGTGGCGCAGTACGGCAACAGTGGCGACGGTGCTGATGGCCGGCACGCTGTGCGCTTCAGCACAAAACGGCCGCAGCACACTGGTGATAACGAGCACGAACAGTCCGAGTGGCAACTCGGTAGTGGTATTCAGGCTCAATGCGGGCAAAACACCTTCACTGCAGTTGACCGAAAATGTGGCGACCGGAGGCAAGGGCGGCGCAAGCACGAATGCAGGCGTTGTGCAGTTTCGTGGAGAGCTGGGTGCAGTGGCGAACTACGGATCGAACACGATAAGCCAGCTTGTGCGTTATGGTAACGCGATTGGTGTGGTGCGAACGATTCACCTGGCGCCGGATTGCACGAGCCCTGATTCGGTTGCGTTGAGCGATGATCATCTTTTTGTGGTGGGCGCAACCTGTGCAGAGAGCCATGCGTGGCCCGCAGGATATGTGGATGGATCGGTTGTAGCGCTGAGCGACCCATCGGCAGCACAGATTGCCGTGGGCAAGACCTGGGCCGCGGTAACGATGACGTCCGGCTCTGTGGTGCAGCTGCCGCTGACGCATGAGGGCGGAGCACTGAGTGGAACGAGCACCCCGATCACGCTGCCGGACAACGCCAACAGCGTGCCGCTGGGCGAAGCTTTTTGGGGCAACGTGCTGGGCTTTACGCCGGCGCACAGTCCGGACAGCTTTGCGATTCTCGATGCTGACCAGAATGTGTATCCAGTGCTGGGACCGCAACCGGCATTCCCGATGAATGCGCCGTGCTGGGTGGCAAAGGGACCGGGTAATGCCTGGTATACGGGAAATACGCCGGGGCAGGCGATCTCGGTGTTTTTCAGCGACAACCACGGAGGCGCGTTCTACAAGTCAGTGCCGGTGCCGGGTGCGCCTACCGATCTTGCGGTTTCGCCTGATCATAAGTGGCTGGCGGTGATTTACACGGCTGGCGGAAGCGGATACGTTGCTGTGTTCTCCATCGGCGGGCACGGCGACCTGACGCTGGCGGCAACGTCGAATGCAATGGGAGCGGCTTCGTTTAACGGCGTGGCCATCAGTCAGTAATACCAAGGTATGCATGCGTTCTGCCCGACGGGTGTCGGATCGCCGGGCAGAACGATAGCTTTTTCCAATCACTGGCATCTCCCCATTTGATTTCGGGCTATACTGAGGCCACACGCAAGGCGACTCCGATTCCCTGAGAGGTCACCGGACGATGCGGCTGAAAAGCACAAGCCTGAAGTTTCTGGCGCTGTCGCTTGCGGTGCATCTACTGCTTACCCTCATTCCCTTCTTTCATAAAGCGCAGCCTGCAATTTCTATGGCTCAGCTGCAAACAGCGGTCAATATCTATCCGGCGGCGTTGCTGATTCCCGGAGGGTCGCGCGTGGAGTTTACGCGCAGGCCGGTGGGAAGAAAGCGGCATGTTGAGACTCCGCCAAAGACTTCTGACCTTGCGGTGAATGCTCCGCCTGCACCGCCTTTGGGACGGCCCGTCTCTGCACAGCACGATCCGGTGCCTGGTAATGGAACCGATACGCAGAGCGCCGATCCGGCGTTTCCGGTGTTTTCTCCGCGGCCCGCGATTGCAGACCGCTCCCTGCTGCCAAGCTCAGAACAGCAGGTGATTGTGGACGTGAAGGTGAGTGCAGGCGGCGACGTGCTGGAAGCCACCGTTGTGCACGGTCTTGGGAATGCCCTCGACCAGATTGTTCTGGCCACTGTGAAGACGTGGCGGTTCCATCCGGCAACAGTAAACGGTACGCCTGTGGCAACAGAGGCGGAACTGGTGTTTCCCTTCAGCCCTCGGTACGCAACAGCACCGTCTTAGTGCGACGGCGCTTCCCTTCCGGGCCCGAACTGGCGTTCTTCCTTTTCTTCTTCGAGCAGCCAACGGCGAAGCTCAAGAATGTCTTTGGCGCGGACTACGCCTATAGGCCTTTGCGATTTCTTTGACTCCAGTACAACCACGTTCTCCACATTCTTGAGCATCATGTTGCGATGGACACGGTCGACCGTTTCTCCGGGATAGGCGGTGACGTAGTCCTGGTGCGAGAGTTCCTTGATGGTGAAGTGGTGGTCGGGAGGATCGATGCGGAGAAGATCGTGCGCCTCGACAATGCCGTCAAGCTCGCCGTCTTCATTTAAAACCGGAATGAAATCGAGATGGCCGTTGGGGAGTTTCTGGATGACCGAACGCAACTCCTGGCTGCCGCCGAGTACCTGAAACTCTTTGCGCATGACCTGGTCGATGCGTGCGCGCATGAGAACGGGGACAGAGTAGTCCTGCAGAACAATGAGGCCGCGCTTGACGAGCTTGACGGTCATGATGGAGTCGCGGCTGAAGAGGCGCACAACTCCGTCAGCGACCATGACACAGAGAATAAGTGGAAGCAGCGAGTTGGGGTTGTGGCTCAACTCTGCAAGAAAGACGATGCTGGTGAAGGGGGCACGCGCGATGCCGCCGAAGACACCGGCCATGGCTGCGAGAGAGTAGAAGCCGGGATCGCTGACGAGCTGTGGAAAAAGGTGCTTGCATTCCATGCCGAAGACGGCGCCTAGGCCGCCACCAACGACGAGCGAGGGAGCGAAAACGCCACCGGTGGTGCCGGAACCGAGCGAGATGACGAGTGCCCAGAACTTGGCGAAGCCGATGCCGGCGAGCGTGCCTGCGGTGAGGCGGTCGTTGAGCATGTCGCGGATGGTGTCGTAGCTGGTGCCAAAGACCTGCGGGCAGAAGCAGCCGATGATGCCGAGAATGAGTGCGCCGATGACTGGAGACCAGACGGCGGCGTAGGGGATGGGCAGATGATCGAAAAAGTCTTCAAGCCAAGAAAGGACCCGGATCATGATGAGGCCTACGATTCCCATGAGAATGCCGAGTACGGCAAAGAGCCAGAGCTCGCTTGTTCCGGTGATTTTGAACTCCGGCATTGGGAACAGCGGCTGCCAGCCGACGAAGTGAACGCGCACACCGGTAGCGACAACCGAAGCCAGCGCAACGGGAATGAAGGATCGCGCACGCAACTCAAAGAGCAGCAACTCAACAGCCACAAGAATGCCGGCAAGAGGTGCACTGAAGGTGGCGGCCATTCCGGCGGCTGCGCCTGAGGCAAGAAGCACGCGGCGATAGTAGGGACTGAGACCCAGGACCTGGCCGAGCAGCGATCCGAGTGCGCCGCCGGTCTGGATAATTGGCCCTTCTGCACCGAAGGGACCGCCGGTGCCGATGGCCAGAGCCGTTGCAAGCGGCTTGAGAATGGCGACACGCGGACGCATACGGCTGTGGCCAAAGAGAACGGCTTCCATTGCTTCGGGAATGCCGTGGCCTTTGAGCGTGGGCTCGAAGAAGTAGATGAGAAGACCAACGACGAGACCGCCGATGGGCGGAATGAGGATGACCCAGAAATGCAGATGGTTGCTGGCGGGATAAGTAAGCGTGAAGGAAAAACGGCCGTAGAAGAAGATGTTGGTGAAGAGGTAGATGAGTTCGAGGAGGGCCTGCGCAACAAGGCCTCCGACGAGGCCGACAAGCACGGCGAAGCCGCAGATTTTTACAACTTCAGGCTCGAGGGCAACGCCAAACTGTTTTTTGTCTTCAGGACGCGGTTCGGGTTGATTCTCGACCCTGGGAACGGAAAGTTGGGCCATGCGGGCCTCCTTTATGTTCAGGTCACAGACAGCTTCTGAAGCTGGCAGCACTGAGATTCATCAGGGCGAACTCAGCGCTCCTTCTCTGGCAGATCTTTCTTTGCCGGACACACTGCTCATACCGGCTCCGGCGATGTTTCTTCTTCTGCAGCTTCGTTCACATGTGATGGCAGCAGCGCCTGCAAGACATCAGTCTTGGTCAGGATGCCGACCACTTTGTGATCCTCTTCAACGACGAGCAGCGTGGGCTGGCTGTCCTCATGCAGGAGCAATTGCAGTGCCTCGGCAAGATCGGTGTCGGGCGAGACATGCTCGACGAGCGGCTGCGTGATGTCCGCTACGGTCATAGTGCTCCACTTCTCTGGAGGCACGTGGCTCAACGACCACAGGCTGCAGGTACCGATTAGTTTGCTGCCAGAGAAGACGGGAAAGACTTCGTGGCATGTATGCGGTGAGAGTGTGGCGGCGAAGTCGCGCAGGCGGAGCGAGGCGCGTGCAGCAATGACTTCGCTGTGCATGACTTCACGGACCGGAGTGCCATGCAGCGCGTGGACCTTGACCGCTTCGTGAAGGCGCTGATCGCCGGAAGCGGAAGCGTCACCGGAGACGGCGTAGGCGATGGCAGCGCCGATAAGGCTGGGGATGATAAAAGCGTGACCGCCGGTGGCCTCTGCAACGAATACAACCGCCGCGAGCGGGGTTTTGTATCCGGCAGAGATGAAGCAGGCCATGCCGACCGCCGCATAAAGCGCAAGCGAACTGCTATGGACGATTGACTGCGCAAAGGCCACACCGAGTGCTCCGCCGGAAAGGAAGAGAGGAACGAACATGGCGCTGACGCCGCCTGCGCCCAGTGTGAAGATGGTCGCCCCGAGTTTGAGCACAGCGAAGTAGACCAGTTCAAGACTGCTGTGCGGCTGATTGAGGATGAGGCCTACTGCCTCGTAGTTGGGGCCGATGGGAACGAGCGAACCGTTGTAGTAGTGGAGAAAGGCCAGTCCGCATGCCGCGGTGAGCAGGCCACCGATGGCAAGCTTGATCCAGTGCGGTACACGGGATCGAACGCAGAAGGCACGTGCACGACGGAAGGTAGTGGCGAAGGCCATGCCGATGAGGCCGATGATTACGCCAAGCAGCGCGCACCAGAAGAGATCGCGGCGAGTGAAAGAGAGTCCGGAGGCGAAGTCAAAGAGCGGCGCGCTGCCGAGGAAGGAGCTCAACGTCATAAATGAAACAACGGA
>DASZXD010000234.1:0-6168 GCA_035546015.1 Occallatibacter sp. | reverse complement strand
CTTTGTGAGCATCTTTCAGCGGAAGGTCGCGGGCTATGAGCGGCGGCTTGCAGTGAAACCCGGCATTACGGGACTGGCGCAGGTACGCGGAAGCTACTGGACCAGGCCAGAGCAGAAGCTGCGCTACGATCTGGAGTACATCCGCCATTACTCGGTTGCGCTCGACGCTGCGATTTTCCTGCTTACAATCGCAGTGGTTCTGCGGCCGAGCCGCACGGAGAGGCTGCAACATAGGCCGGCATGGCTGCCGGCGCATGGCGGCGATTAGGCCGGATCGGGAGCTCATGCGGCGTATTTGAAAGTTTGAAGGGCGCGGTTTTCTCGGGGAAAACGGCGCTTGAGTGCATCGAGGTTCCTGAACTAATTCCTAAGCCGGTGTAGCGCGCGGCGCGTGCATTGACGCCTGCTCCCCGATCCGATTCATAAGGACAAAGTGGCCGCAGCTCTCCATGCTGCGCATGCGGGCGGCACGGCGTATGGCTGCCATTTCACGTCGAGCGGTGTGCAGGCGTGGCATGTGCCTTGAGGCAAAGCATGGAAGCGATCATTCTTGCCGGCGGGTTTGGCACGCGGCTGGCTGGGTGGCTTGAAGGCGTGCCCAAGCCGATGGCGCCAGTAGCAGGCAGGCCTTTTCTCGAGGTATTGCTGGGACAACTGAAACGCGCGGGATGCGTGCGGTGCAGGGATTTTTTCTCGATATCGGCGTGCCGGAGGATCTGGATCGTGCGCAGGCGGAGCTTGCGCCATTTACGCGCTGATCCTGCTACATCACAGCATTATTCGCGATGACCTGCCTGTACCACTCGGCGCTGAGCTTGGGCGTGCGCTTTTCGGTGGCGAAGTCAACGTAGTGGATGCCGAAGCGCTTGCTATAGCCGTCGGCCCACTCGAAGTTGTCGAGCAGGCTCCAGAGGAAGTAACCGCGCACGGGATAGTCTTCTGCGACAGCACGATGCAGATTTGTGATGTAGTTGCGCAGATACATCACGCGGTCAGTGTCTTCAATGCGGCCGTCTGCGGTGATCACGTCATCGGCTGAGCAGCCGTTTTCGGTGATGTAAATGCCCTTGGGATGCCAGAGGTCGCAGACGTTGCGGATGCCCCAGTAGAGGCACTCCGGGCCAATGGTGAGCCACGGTGAGGCCATGTGCGGATACGAGGTCTGCGGCTGGAGAACTTTGTAGCCGCGCGGCGAGTCGTCAGCGCGAACATAGTTGGGCTGATAGATATTGAGGCCGACGAAGTCGAGCTGGCTGGCGATGGCCTGCATGTCACCGGGCTGGATCCTGGGAGCGTTGGCGCCTTCTTGGGACAAATACTCTTCGGGATATTTGCCTTCCATGAGCGCGGTGAGGAAGGATGCATTGCCCAGGCGGGTGGCACGCTGGGTCGCATGGATATTTGCTTCGTCTTCGATGACGGGGACAAAGACAGTGGCGTTTTCTGCCAGGCCTACCTGCACATCCGGCTTTACAGCAGCACGGATGGCTTGCACGCCGAGCCCGTGCGCGAGGATGCCGTGGTGGCGAATCTGATTGCATTCGCCGTCAGAGAGCTTGAGTCCGGGAGCGAACTGCCCTATACGATAACCGAGATCCGTGAAACAGGTGAACTCATTCGTCGTCATGAAGTGCTTGACGCGATCGGAGAGCTTGCCGGCAGTGTAGCCAGCGTAGTCCGCAAAGGCATGCGACGTATCGCGCGACTGCCACCCTCCGGGCAACGCCGCAGGAAGGTCCCAGTGGAAGAGCGTGACGTAAGGCGTGATGTTGCTGGCGAGCAACTCGTCGATGACGCGGTTGTAGTAGTCGAGTCCGGCAGCATTGGGCTGGCCTTTGCCTTCAGGAAAGATGCGCGCCCAGGCAATGGACATGCGGTAGCCGCGAACGCCGAGGTTTTTGAGCAGGCGCACGTCCTCTTTATAGAGATGGTACGAATCGTCGGCGACATCGCCGGTGTCGCCATTGTGGGTTTTGCCGGGAGTATGGGCGAAGATATCCCAGTTGGTCTGGCCGCGGCCGCCATCGTGCACGCCACCTTCGATTTGATAGGCAGCAGTGGCGCAGCCCCACACAAAGTCATGCGGAAAAGTACGGTTGCCTGATGGGTGCGGCTGTGTCTGAGCGCCTGACAGGCGCGGGAGCGAAGTTCCCGCGAGAGCGGCAGTAACAGCGGCTGCTTTACCGAATTGACGGCGGGTGATGCGGTTCATATGCGTTCACCTCGGATGCAAAGTTGCATAAAGCAACACGCACTCGCGATCTTGCAGCGAGTGCTGTGTTTATCTGTGCCCGAATCAAAGGCAGATTATAGTCGACGGATGGATGCGCCGGGCAAAGACACTGCGCACAGACTGCGACTCTGCTTGCGGGTATGCTGAAGCGCGATCAGCCTGCGGAAAGCCCTGCATCAGCCCGCTGTTATCAGGTGGTTATGCAGAAAATCTCGCAAATTGACATCGAAGGTTTGATATACGACCGAATTTGTCGTATATTGTCTCCAGAGCGAAAAACTACGGTTTTTTCGAGCGGAAGAGGATGGATTCAGAGGGACCAGGGTCCCGCGGGATATCTCTTGGCGGAGACCGCAAAGACCCTGGCGCTGCCGCAGATTCGACTGCAGGCTTGTCTGCATTATAGGGTCAGCCTGTAGCCGGCTCAAGTTCGGCGTCTCTGTTTCACACCATTTCCCAATTGATGCGAATTCTTCGCGGCGCCTCGCCCAGAGCAGTTGCCCGGCGAGGGCTTCGCCCCACTGCGCCTAAAAAGTGCTGCCTGGCCGCTGCCGCGGATTAATGAACTCAAAGCCAGCGGACACACATGCCGGAGGGATGATGAAGCAGAAGAAGCGGAAGAGTGGAACCGGAAGGAAGATCAGACAGACACGTGGCTGGATTGCGATGGGAACACTGGCCGCCTATGCGGCGATGGGTGGATCGAAACCCGCGCTGGGCGCCCCCGCGATGGCGAATCCCGCAGGCGCTGCACCGCCGGAGGCAACACTGCCACTCAAACGCTTCGATATTCCTGCCGGATCTCTGAATGATGCGCTGGCCGCTTATGAAAAAAACACTGGGCTGAAGGTGAAGAATGTGCTGCCGGAGGGAACGCTGGCAGGGTTCAACTCGCCGGGCGTGAGCGGGCTTTATCGCGAAGACGAAGCACTGCGGCTGCTGCTGGAGGGCACGGGACTGAACTATCGCGCAGAAGATGCAACCACGATGGTGGTGGGCGTGCAGGCTCGGGACACCGTGTCGGTTACGGCCTCTGTGGCGAGTTCAGTTTCAATGGATAAGTTTACGGAGCCGCTGATCGAGACTCCGCAGAGCGTGACTGTGGTGCCGCAGTTTGTCATTCAGGATCAGGGTGTGTCTACGCTGCGCGACACGCTGCGCAACGTGCCGGGCATCAGCTTGGCCGCGGGTGAGGCAGGCGCGCAGGGCGACAATTTGACCATCCGCGGATTCACAGCCCGCAACGACATGTTCCTTGACGGAATTCGCGACTTCGGCAGCTACTATCGCGATTCGTTCGACTACGAACAGGTTGATGTACTGGAAGGTCCGGCGGGGATTCAGTTCGGGCGCGGGTCGACGGGCGGCGCGATCAACCAGGAGACGAAAGTTCCCGGTGTCGAGCAGTTCGAGAACGTAGAGATGCAGTTCGGCACCGATCTGACGCGACGGCTGACGGCCGACATCAACAGTCCGTTGTATGACGCTCTGGGCGGGACTGCGTTGCGTGTGAATGCTATGGGTGTGGAGGCCGGTGTTGCCGGGCGCGACGCTGCGGAGATTCGCAGGTTCGGCATCGCGCCGTCCATTGCAATCGGGCTCGACACCAGGACGCAGGCCACGCTTGCATACGAGCATCTTTCTGCGGATGATACGCCGGACTATGGCATTCCGTGGCTTTTTAATAAGCCCTCCCCCGCCAACCGGCATAGCTATTACGGATTCCGCGACGAAAACTATCTCAAAACCAACGACGATATTCTCACGCTGCGCGTTCAACATGAGTTTGCGCCGGGGCTTAATCTGCATACGATTGCGCGGGCGGCGAATTATCCGCGCAGCGCACAAATCACTGAGCCGCAGCTGTGCTCGAACGCTTCAATGAGCGCGCCGGTGGGCGGAGTGGTTGCATCGCTGCCGACGCTCTCCGCGAATCCCAAGGAGGCATGTCCTTATACGGTAGACACACCTGCGGATGAGATTACACAGGTGAATCGGAACCAGATTCAGGTGAAGAGCGTGGAAGGCATCCTATGGGACCAGACGGAGCTATCGGCTGAGTTCAATATTCTGCACGCGAAGAACGATCTGGTGACAGGCGTGGAAGGCGGACAGGAGGTGTCGAATCCGACGCGATACAGCTACGCGATCAACGGCGTGAATACAGTGCCATCTACGACGTTGGTCGATCCGAACGAGGCGCAGCCATTTTCGGGTACGGGCTACATCACTTCCGTGGTGCACACGAAATCGAAGAGCGTAGGACTCTACTTCATCGACACGATGAAGCTGGGACGGCTCGTTGAGTTGAGCGGCGGCGTGCGGTGGGACCGCTTCGATACGGATTACGACCTGTATCAGCCAACGCCGCCGGCAGGTGGTTCGACGACCAAGCCTGTGGCGCCGATCAGCAGGCTCGATAAGCAGCCGAGCTATCGAGCGGCATTTGTTTACAAGCCATCGAGCCGTGGCAGTCTTTACTTCGACTACGGTACAAGCTGGAATCCAGATGCAGAATCGCTGAGTTTGAGCATCGGTCTGGTAAATAGCAATGTAGCGCCCGAAGAGAACACGTCGTATGAGGCGGGAGTGAAGTGGAGCTTCCTGAATGAGCGGCTGCTGACCGAAGGCGCGTGGTTCCGCACGGAGAAAGATAACGCGCACGAGACCGACCCAACCAACTCCAACAACATCGTTGCTGCGGGCAATCAGCTTGTGAAAGGTGTGCAGTTGAGCATGGTGGGCCGGCTGCCGGAAGGCATGGACCTCATAGTGGGCTATGCGTATCTCGACAGCTCGGTGATCTCGTCGAAGTTCTTCCCGGCAGCCGTCGGGTATCCGCTGGCAAATGTGCCGAAGCAGACATTCAATCTGTTCGTGACGCATCGGCTGCCGCTGCGGTTCAATGGCGGTTTTGGCGGCAACTATGTGGCTGCGCGCACGGCCAGCTCTACTGTGCCGTATGTGCCAACGGGATTTGCGCCGAATCCGAACGGTCCGGGATATGTAGTCACCAGTGCGGCGCTGCGTCAGATTCCCGGCTACTGGGCCTTCAACGCAATGGTGAAACGGCCGATCAGCGAAAGGCTCGAGTTCCAGGCCAACGTCAACAACATTCTCAACCGCTACTACATTGATCTGCCGCATCCGAGCCACCTGATTCCCGGTGCGGGTGCGAGCGCGCTGATCGGGATCAACCTGCATTTCAAGTAGACGCGGCGATTGGCATGCAAATGAAAACGAGAGAGTGAAACCATGCTTATTCCCATTCCCGATGTGTTGACCGCGGACGAGGTGGCGCAGGCACGCGCCGCACTCGACGCGGCCGAGTGGATCGACGGCAAAGTGACTGCCGGCTACCAGGCGCAGAGTGTCAAAGAGAATCTGCAGCTGCCGGAGGGGCATCCGACGGCGGTAAAACTGGGCGAGTTCGTGCTGGCGGCGCTGGCGCGGTCTCCGCTGTTCATGTCGGCGGCACTGCCGCTCAAGGTATTTCCGCCCATGTTTAATCGCTACACCGGCGGCGGGCACTTTGGCACGCATGTAGACACGGCGATTCGCGCGATGGCCTCGACGGGACAGCGCATACGCACCGATCTTTCGGCCACGCTGTTTTTCTCCCGGCCCGAGGAGTATGACGGCGGCGAGCTGATTGTGGAGGATACCTATGGCGTGCACAAGGTGAAGCTGCCGGCGGGGCACATGGTACTTTATCCAGCGTCGAGCCTGCACCGGGTTACGCCTGTGACGCGCGGTGCTCGGGTGGCATCATTCTTCTGGATACAGAGCATGATCCGCGCAGATTTCGACCGCACGCTGCTCTACGATCTCGATACCGGCATCCAGCGACTGGCCAAGGAGATGCCGGGGAGCGCGATTGGGGTGCAGTTGACGGGCGTATATCATAACCTGCTGCGGCGCTGGGCGGAGATGTA
>DASZXD010000233.1:0-11045 GCA_035546015.1 Occallatibacter sp. | reverse complement strand
TAAACACGACCCGACGATATTACGGGCGTTTAATCAGATGCTGACTTACAAAAATTTTGACGGGAAAGAGTATTTCACCAAAATTGCTTCGCTGACCTGGCAGGACTCGGTTGCTCTTCAACCTGCCGATCTAGTTGCATTCGAATGCTTCAAACAAGCGGAAGCTCGCTTGGAAGCTCGTGCTGCGAGAAAATCCTTCACTGCCCTTCTCGACATGAAAACATTTGGGATTCATTCGATGGGATTTCGTAAAGATGCAATGATCGAGTGGCGAAGAAAGATTGAGGACCGCGGCAGTCTCCAGACTCACGGCCCCGAATAGACTTAATTTTGCTCGGCATTTTATTGGCTCAAAAACTTATGTAGAAAATCGCATTTTAAACCGACTGCACCGGCAGCAGCGTCAGATCGTCCACCAGTCCCACTTCTTTCTGCACAAACGGCTCGCCATATTTCACGCCCGCCAACAGCCCATAATGCCGCGCCTCGGCGAACGTCCGCTCGCGAATCTCTTCTTCCGCCACAAACAAACCGCTACCCGCCGTCTGATTCGCATACTGCGACTTGTACGCCATCAGCGCCTGGTGCCGCTGCTCGATGAACGGCGTAATATCCACCACAAAGCTCGGCCGCACGTCTGCATACAGGCTCGCATAGACAATCTTGAACGGCCGGTGCGGCTCCCCACCCCGAACATTCGCGCCGGTATCGATCTTCTTCAGCCCGGCGAGAAAACAGGCATCGTACCCCAGCGCGCCCACCATTGCATGATCCGGATGCCGCGCCTGCCAGTAGGGCAGAATCACCACGCGCGGCCGCAGCAGCCGCAGCACGCGCGCAATCTCCATTCGGTTTTCAAGTGTATTTTCAATCGCGCCATCAGTCATTGAAAGCGCCTGCCGCCAGCCCACGCCAAGAATACGCGCAGCCTCATCGGCCTCGCGCGCGCGATCCTCCGCGGTCCCGCGTGTTCCCGACTCGCCGCGAGTCAGGTCCAGAATGGCCGTACGCAGCCCACGCGCCGCCATGCGCAGCAACGTGCCGCCGCAGGTCTGCTCCACATCGTCGCGATGCGCCGCAATGGCCAGCACATCGGCGCGAAAATCTGCGGCCTCGGCTGTCATAGAAATCAGTAGACGGTGTTGTCGCCGTCGGTCACCGCGTCCATATAGGCCACGTCATACGCGGTTCCGGTCACGGTCACATACTGGTTGTCAATCGACGAGCCGTCCCTGGTGTTGTATATATACACCTGCCCGCCCTCGGCTGCGTAGATCTTGTGCAGCCCGCTCACCGCGGCAATGCCCGTTGCATCGCCAATGTACGGTTCAAGCATCACAACCTTGTTCGTCGACGTGTTGTACATCGTCAGACAGCCGTATCCGCTCGCGGGATTCGTTGCATAGCGCACGCCCGTGGTGCACTGCGTCATGGCGATCCACAGCGTGTTGTCGTCCGCTTCGATCATGCGGCTCGTCGCGCCCGGCCGCCCGTCGCTGATGGCCACCGGGCTCCCCGCCGTATTGTTCGACAGATTCACCACAGTGAGATTGCCGCCAAACAGCGTCTGCCCGTTGATCGTCTGGGCCGCCTGCCCCACCACATACATCTGGTTTGATGTCTGCGTGTCGATCAGCGCATTGCTCGCGCCTCCAGGCACTGGAATCGTCGTCATCGGCTTGGTATTCGAGTTCGAGCACGGAGCCGAGTTGCACGGCAGCAGTCCCGATCCCTTGCCAAGCTGGAAGATCAGCGGAGATACGGGCAGAATCGAAATCGAAGAAGCCGTGCCGCCGCACTCCGGCCCGCAGTTCAGCACGTAGGCCGTGCCGCCGTCACTGGAAAATACTGCTTTCACCGGACGGTCAAACTTGAGCGGCGCGCCATAGTAGAATCCTGCAGCGTCCACACTGTCCGGACTCTGCATCTGCATCAGGCACCACGTGGGTGCATTTTGCGGCTCGCAGTCCTCTGCGGCCTTCGGCCAGGTCGACGGGCCGCCCGAGAACGATATCGACTGCGCAGTGGTGAGCTGAATTGGGTAATACGCGTAGTTGGAGTTCTGCGCAAAAGCCATCGCTACCGATCCGCCCGGATTCACACTCACCCGGTACACGCCCGGCAGGCTCAGCGCAGCCGATGCGCCTCCGGTCTGGTTGATGACCGTCAGCACGTGTGCCTGCTGGTTAGCCGCAAAAACAAACGCTGCGTTGCGCGTAATAAAAATGCTCGACGAGGGACCGGCCAGCCCGCTGATAGTACCGGTAGTTTTCTCGGTCTGGTAGTTGGCCAGCGTTAAACTGCCGTCGCCGGCGCCGTACACCGCGCCCAGTTGCTCCTCCGGCATGTTCTGAATCGTGATGGGCAGTGCGCCGCCATAACCCGAAAGTGAAAATGACGGCGGCTCGCCCGTATAACCCTGGCGGATGTCGTAATAGGCATCGACAATCTCCAGTGCGCCCTTGGCCAGAATGCCCGGGTTCTGGATGGCGATCATGACGCGATTGACAAGTCGACTGGGCGGAAGCGTGCGACCGGCGAAAAAGGTGGTTTTGCCACAACCTGCCAACGCAACCGCAGCCGCAAGAGCGGCGGCGGTGCTCATCCAAAGACTTCTCTTCTTCAAAATCCTTTACCTCGATCGAAAGCGCGGAGCAAGCCCGGGCGCGTACGGATTGATGGCGATTCGGCGCCGCCGGCAGGGCTCACAACCCCCGCGGTCAGAACCAGATTCTGCCCAAGTTATGACTCTCGAAGTATAACAAAGCGGCCCCGTCGCACGGCGCGCCGCACAGGCGCTCTTGGGACCATTGCCCGTTGCACTTCGGATACGTTTTTGACGTTGATGCGATAGCATTTGTACAGCATGACCCAGTTTGCCGAGATCTTTGCCGACCGCCCCGTGCTGGCCGATGGCGCCATGGGCACCGTGCTCTACTCGCGCGGCGTCTTCATCAACCGCTGCTATGACGAGCTGAACCTCTCTGACCCCGGCATGATCCTGGGCGTCCACGAAGAATACCTCCAGGCCGGCGCCGAGATTCTCGAAACCAACACCTTCGGAGCCAACCGCTTTCGCCTTACCCGCCACGGCCTCGGATCGAAGGTAAAAGAAATCAACGCCGCTGGCGTCAGGCTGGCTCGCCAGGCGGTCGAACATCTGAAAGAAAAGCAGGCGGGTGAAGCACGCGTCGCCGGCTCCGTTGGTCCGCTCGGTGTGCGCCTCGAGCCCCTCGGCAAAACCGGGCTCGACGAGGCCCGCGCCGCCTTCGCCGAACAGATTGCCGTCCTTGCGGAAAACGGCGTCGATTTGCTCATCGTTGAGACCATGCCCGCGCTCAATGAGGCTCAGCAGGCCCTTGAAGCTGCGCGCGCCGTTGCTCCGCATCTGCCCGTACTGGTGATGGTCACCGTAGATGACGAAAGCAACTGCCTCGACGGCTCCTCCGCCGCGCAGGCTGCTTCCCTGCTCACTGAGTGGGGCGCAGACGCCATCGGCGTCAACTGCTCTACCGGCCCCACCACCGTGCTCACGGCGGTTGAGGCCATGCGCGCCGCCACTACGCTTCCGCTCGCCGCCATGCCCAACGCCGGCATGCCCCGCGCCGTCGAAGGACGCAATATCTATCTCTGCTCGCCCGAGTACATGGCCAGCTTCGCGCGCAAGGCCATCGCCGCCGGTGTGCAGATCGTCGGCGGTTGCTGTGGCACCACACCCAGCCACATCCGAGCCATGCGCTCGGCCATCCGTGCACTTGACGCGCAGGATCACGTCGCCGGCCACGAAGTTGAGCCCGTCCACAGCACAGAAACTCCGCCCGCGCCGCTTGCCGAGCGTTCCCGCATCGGCTCGCTCATCGCCAGTGGAACCTTCGTCACACTCGTTGAAATCGTTCCGCCCAAAGGCATCGACTGCTCGAGCGAAATCGAAGGGGCTGCGCTGCTCGCACGTCTCGGCGTACACGGCATCAACGTGCCTGACTCGCCCCGCGCCTCCGCACGCATGAGCGCCCAGAGCCTCGCCGTTCAGATCCAGCAGCACACCAGTATCGAAACTGTTCTCCATTACACCTGCCGCGACCGCAACATTCTCTCCATCCAGTCTGATCTGCTGGGAGCCTCGTCCATCGGCCTGCGCAACATCCTCTGTCTTACAGGCGACCCGCCCAAGCTGGGCAATTATCCTGATGCCACTGCGGTGTTTGACGTCGACTCCATCGGGTTGGTCAACATCGTGCGCCGGCTCAACCACGGCCTCGACATCGGCTCCAACTCCATCGGCGCCAGCACCAACTTCACCATCGCCATGGCGGCCAACCCCGGCGCGCCCGACATGGAAAACGAGCTCCGCCGTTTCGCCTACAAGGTCGAAGCCGGCGCCGAGTACTGCATCACCCAGCCCGTCTTCGACCTCCGTCTGCTCGAAAACTTCCTTGAGAAGATCAAGGACCACAAAATTCCCGTCATCGCCGGCATCTGGCCGCTCACCAGCCTGCGCAATGCTGAATTCCTCAAGAACGATCTCCGCGTCGCCATGCCCGAGGAAATCATGCTGCGCATGGCCCAGACCGACTCGCCCGACGCCGCGCGCCGCGAAGGCATCAAAATCGCGCAGGAGATGGTCGAAGCCGTCCGCCCCTATGTGCAGGGCGTCCAGGTCAGCGCTCCATTCGGTCGCTACGCCGCCGCCGCTGAGGTGCTCTCAAGCGTTCTGCCGCCAGCCGCAAAGCCCATGGAGTAATCGCAATGCCATCCTTCGAAGAATCCCTCAAGAAGCTCGAAACCATCGTCGACCGCCTCGAACAAGGCGACCTTGCGCTCGAAGAATCCCTCAAGCTCTTTGAAGAAGGCGTGGGTCTCTCCGCGGCGTGCAAAAAAGAGCTCGACGCCGCCGAAGGCAAGGTGCAGATCCTCATCAAGCAGCGTGACGGTTCTCTGAAATCCGAACCTTTTCTCACCGAAAAATGACTCAATAATCGGGCCGATTAAAATATTCCAATTACTGTGCCCTGTTCGCGGGCACACGCTTGCCTCATCACTTTTACCGGGCCACAATCTACGAGGCATACATCTTGAACAGCACAGACTCCGTTTCCCCGCAATACGCGCATCGCTTCCAGTGCATCGGCTCCGCTTGCGAAGACACCTGCTGCCAGGGCTGGCAGGTCCCCATCGACGAAGCGACATACCAGCGCTACCAGAATCTGCCCGAAGGCCCCCTGCGCACGAGCATCGTCGAAAATCTCCAACGCAAGCCCGTTGAAGAAGCCGCAAAAAATCCCGCTGTCTTCGCCATCATCCACATGACGGCAGAAAACCGCTGCCCTATGCTCACCGCCGACCGCCTCTGCAACATCCAGAGCCAGTACGGCCACGAGTTCCTTTCATATACCTGCGCCACCTACCCGCGCATCCATCACACCAGCAGTGGCAGTGCAATCACCGCGCTCACTCTCTCCTGCCCTGAAGCCGCGCGCCTCGTCCTGCTCACTCCCGATCTTCTTGCAGGCAACGCTTCACCCGCGCGCATCGGCGAACCCACGCAACAACCCCCTCACATCAGCCCCGCGCTCCTCGCCTGCGCAGACGCAATCCGCGCCTCGGTTCTCAGCATCGCCACTAACCGCCTTTACCCGCTCTGGCAACGCCTCTTCCTGCTCAGCATCTTCGCCAAACGCCTCGATGGCATTGTCACCGGTGAGTCTGACCGCACGCCCGCCGATTTCCTCGCCGACTTCAACGCCACGGCCATGAATGGCTCTCTGCGCATTGCCATGGACGCGCTCCCCGCCGACGACCTCGCGCAGATGGACACAGTCCTCCGCCTCGCCGGGCTCATGCTGCACCGCTCCAACATTGGCCCGCGCTTTCAGGAATGCATCAACGCCTTCACCAACGGCATCGGTAATGCTCCTGACGCCACTGTCGCCTCACTGGCCGCGCATAGCCGTTCAGCGCAAGCGCGTTACTTCGCGCCCTTCTTCCAGCGCCACCCGCACATTCTTGAGAACTACCTTGTCAACACCGTCCTGCGCCTCAACTTCCCCTTCGGCTCCGCAAAAAATCCCGATGAGAAAGACCGCACCATAAGCCAGCGCTTCTCCGTACTCGCCGCGCAGTTCGCGCTCATCCGCGGACTCCTCATCGGTATCGCCGGCCATCACCGCGAGCGCTTCTCCGCGGAACATATCGTCCACACCGTGCAGTCCGCATCCAAGCACTTCGAGCATCATCCCGAATTTGCCAGGGAGATTCTCGCGCTGCTTGCCGAACGCAACCTCGATAACTCCACGGGCCTCACCACCCTGCTCCGCGAGCCTGCGCCTGCCGCCGACACGTACGGCCCATCACCGCTACGCACAGCCTCTGCCCCACGCAGCAACGCAATACGTCCTGCATCTTGATGCAGCTTTAGCCCAGCATCTCCGGCTTATGCGCCGTGCCATCGAAGTGCGCCGAAGTCTTATACAGCTCGTACTTCCCATTCAATGCCGCTGTTCGAGTGCGCTCCAGCAGCGCCGTTACCTGCGCCTCCGTCATCGGCTTGAAGGTCCGCGCTGCCTCGCACGCCTGGTCCAGAATCTCCATGCTGTCAATGCCCGTGATCTGCACGGCAATTGGCAGGTTCAGGCAATAGTGCAGTCCTTCGATCGGCTTGATCGTGTTGCTGTCCAGAATGAAGTGATCGCCAAAGCATTTCATTCCAAGCGGCGCAATCTCTTCGCGCACCAGCACCGGCAGCACATCATGACCAAAACTGCGAAAGTGCGCGTCCATCACATTCAGTGGCATCTGCACCGTGTCGAAGTGAAATCCATGCGCCTTCGCCGTCTCCAGCATCCGCAGGTGAACATACGGATCCTTGTGCCCAGTGAATCCGATGTACCGCACTTTGCCCGCCTTCTTCGCCTCCAGCATCGCCTCCATCGCGCCACCATCGGCAAAAATGCGGTCCGGATCTTCCAGCCGGATCACCTCGTGAAACTGCATCAGGTCTACGTGATCCGTCTGCAGCCTCCGCAGCGACTCGTCAATCTGATCCGCGCAGGCCTTCTTCGTTCGCCCGTCGATCTTGGTCATCAGGAAGACCTTGTCGCGCAGTCCACCGGCCAGCGCCTTACCCATGCGCTCTTCGCTCACGCCGTTGTTATAGTCCCAGCAGTTGTCAAAGAAGTTGATCCCCCGATCAATCGCCGCATGCATGATGCTGATTGATGTCTGCTCGTCGAGCCCCGGCCTGCCCATGTGATACCCACCCAGCCCAATCGCTGACACACGCTCGCCAGACCGCCCCAGCTTGCGATAGATCATCCCATTCGCCGCCGGAGTAGTCTCCTCGGCCGAAAGCAGTCCCGCAAACATCTGCATCGTAGCTACAACCGAAGCCGTCTTCAAAAAATCCCTCCGGTCCATACGCTTCTCCTCATCGCAATTTTGGCAACACCCAATTTCCGACCCTTATTCTGATCCCTGATCTCTGATCTCTGACCTCTTCTGCTTCGCCAAGCGCGTCAATACTGCCTGCTCCCGCAGCACCTGCTTCAATGGCCGCGCCGGCGTGCCATACAGCACCGTCCCCGGCCGCAG
The DNA here is from genome assembly GCA_035546015.1 of Occallatibacter sp. Classification (GTDB taxonomy): domain Bacteria; phylum Acidobacteriota; class Terriglobia; order Terriglobales; family Acidobacteriaceae; genus Telmatobacter. Next base: position 3,458 of record DASZXD010000233.1, on the reverse strand, counting down.
TCCTTCATTGGTCACGGTCTTGCCGTTGAACACGCCTGACTGCCCGCCGAGAATCACACCCGGCCCCACATGCGCATGATCACCGATCCCTACCTGTCCAGCCAGAATTGCGCCCTTGCCCACCGTCGATGAGCCGGAAATCCCCGTCAACGCAACCAGGATCACATCCTCGCCGATATCGCAGTTGTGCCCCACATGCACCAGGTTGTCAATCTTCGTTCCGCGCCGAATCCGCGTCTCTTCCAGCGCTCCGCGGTCAATCGTCGAGTTCGCACCGATCTCCACATCGTCTTCAATCACCAGCGTTCCCTGCTGCGGAAACTGCGTATACGCACCCGTCTTCGAATCGCGCACATACCCGAACCCATCCGCACCCAGCACCGCACCCGCATGCACCACCACGCGGTCGCCCAGCGTCGTCCCCGCATAAATCACCACACGCGGAAAGATATGGCAACCCGCTCCCACACGCACGCCTGCCCCAATCACCGCACCAGCGCCCACATGCGTTCCCGCACCAATGCTCGCACCATGCTCGATCACCGCACATGCGCCAACCGCAGCACTCGCATCCAGTTCCACATGCGGACTAATCACAGCGCTTGGGTGTACGCCAGCCGCAGCCTCCACCGGTTCCAGCAGCTTCGCAGCCTTCGCAAACCACAGCCTTGGCTGGTCTGTCTCCACAACGCATTTGCCATGCGGAAACTCGCTCGCAGCATTTGGCGGCAGCACAACGATCCCCGCGTCACTCGCAAGCACGGCAGCGATCGCACTCTGCGAATCCGCAAACGCGACCTCGAACGACTTCGCCCGCTCGCACGAGTTCACGCCGTCCACAAGCCGCTCTGGATCGCCCTGTACCAGCCGTCCGCCCAAAGCAGCAATCAACTCACCCAGCGTCATCGTCCGCTCTCCTGCAGAAGCCTCGGTTTTAATAGATAGCCGCTTCGCCCTGCGGCCGCGTCTTCCACCGCCGGTGAATCCACAGCCACTGGTCAGGATAACGCCGCACCCACGCCTCAATCGCTGCCGTGCACCGGCGCGTTCCCTCCACAATATCCGCGCTCACATCGTCCGTGTGCGGAATCTCCACCTCCGGCCCGAAGTGCAACACATAGCGCCGCTCCTGCGCCTCCCACACCATGAACCCCGGCAGCACCGCCGCACCCGTCTTCCGCGCTACATGCGCCAGTCCCGTAGCCGTGCACGCCTGCACACCAAAAAACTCCACAAACACGCCCTGCGGCGGAGTCATGTTCGTGTCCATCAGGATTCCAACCGTCCCGCCTGCGTGCATCGCCGTCAACAGCCCGCGCCCGAAATCGTCCTTGTGCAGCACATAATTTCCATGCATGCACCGGATGCCATTCACAAACTCATCCAGTTTGCGGTTATCCAGCCGCCGGATCACCATCCCCATTGGATGCCCCATCAGCGAGTGATAAAAGCTCGACAGCTCCCACGCGCCCAGGTGCCCGGTAATCACCAGCACACCTTTGCCGCGCGCACGCGCCGCGTCGTAGTACTCCTGTCCCTCGATCCGCAGCCAGTCGCGCGTGTTCTCCGGCGTATACCGCGTCATCCGGCAGAACTCCACAAGCTGCCAGCCCAGCGACCGGTACACCCCGCGTAGTATCTTTTTTCTCTCTTGGTAAGAAAGTTCCGGCAGCGCCAGTTCCAGGTTGCGCATCCCCACACGCCGCAGCCTTCCCAGCAACCAGTACACCAGAAACACAAGCACACGAGCAGCGCTACGCGCCACGCCGCGCGGCAGGCGGCCAAGGCTGCGTGCCACGGCCACCACCAGCCAGTACTCAAGATTCTCCCGCATCGTTGAAGGCAAAGATCAGTGTAAGACGCGGATGCACGACTTGATAAAGATGCCTTCTGAGCAGGCCTTATGACAGTGCGCAACTTCCATGCTTGTGGGAAAGCTCCATGCTTTAAAAGGCCACGCTTCAGCCGCGCCGCGGATGCAAGGTCACCAATGTGGCCTTCGGGCCCTGAGCGACGTTTTCCCGGAGATTGGGCAGGCCGCACGCAGGAACAGCAGATTTCCGCGGGCGGCCCGCCGGAAACTTTGTTACTGGCGCCGCGCCTCCACAAAGTAGTGGGCCACGTCCTTGACGAACGCCACCGCGCCCTGCGGCACAGCCACGTTCCCGTGCAGCACATTCTGAAAGTCCTGCGGACCGCCATAATAGAGTTCCGTATCTTCCTGGTTCTGGCTCACGCTCGTACCATCCAGATCGATGCCCGCAAACAGTCCCTTATTGCGCGAGTAGCTCAGCAGTTCTGCGCTCATCTTCCAGTCAGTCGAAGCCTGCCCCGCACGTCCCACCGGACCAGCAGCAGCCGAAGCATCGCCGCCAATCTTGAATTTGCTCTTCAACAGATCCTGGAAGCCGCGATCGTTCACCGCCACCAGAATCAGGTCCGTTGACTGGCCACCGATCTGGAACCCGAACGATCCTCCGGCCATGCGGATGAACACTGGAGCGCTCCATCCGTGTCCGGTGCGGCAGGTAACCACGCCCTGTCCGTACTGCGCGCCAAACACGAAGGCACCCTTCACCATCCCCGGCACCACCGCCACGCATGTGGCCGACTTGAGAATGTTCATCGGGATGGTGCGGTCCTGCGCACCCATAATCTGGTCCAGAACCACCTTGGCTGAGTCGATCCGGTCCTGCAGGTCCTGCCGCGACGACGCAGCAAAGACAGTGGGGGTAAGCATGAAACAAAGGCTCAATGCAGTCAGGGTCTTTTTCATATCGAATTCCTTTCCATTCTCAGGACGTTGGCCGTTCGGATGGGTAAGCGCACACCGCATCGCGGTGGCATATTTTGGAGACGGCTCTTCGTTCTAGGTTGGTCTTATGCCGCTGCCTCCTCGAACAGCCTAACGCATCCGCTCCAGTCAGGAGCGCCCAACCAGCCCGGACGTTCCATCCCCGTTACTCCGACCGCATTTTGCAAGGAAAGTTTCGCAAGACAAAAAAAGAGGAGTTCACAGGCCGCATGGAGACATGCTGCCTGGGAACTCCTTTCCCCAGATCTGCGTTGTTTCTGTTAACAGGATTGTGGAAAACGCCGATTGGCACAAGAGTACTTAAGGCCAATGGATGTAAGTAACCAAATGTTTATTTTATGGTAACACCCTGCCCGTTGATCTTCACTTCGCGGTCACTTGCCTGCCCGCCCTGCGGCAGCAGCGCCCGGTTCAAGGCCGACATCGACAGCTTGATCCGGTTGTCCGCCCCGGTTTTCTTCATCAAACGGCCCACATAGGCTTTCACCGTCCGCTCCTCGATCCCCAGCTTGGCCGCAATCTCGCGGTTTGACTGCGCCGTCAGAATCAGCTCCAGAACCTGCCGTTCCCGCTCCGTCAGCCGTGGCCCGCCCGCCATCATTGGAGCCGCCTCCGGCACCTTCAGTAGCCGGTCAATCAACCG
>DASZXD010000232.1:0-39499 GCA_035546015.1 Occallatibacter sp. | reverse complement strand
CCTGTTACTCAGCAGGCTGTGGCGCGCGTTCCCGTCGGCAACGACCCGCATGAAGTGATCGCGTCCTCAGATGGCAAGATGGCTTATGTTTCGAACTACGGCTTTGGCGCCTTCCACACACTGGCTGTCGTCGATCTCGTTGCACAAAAGCCTCTGCATGCTATCGATCTTGGTGCGCTGCGCGGCCCGCATGGACTGACTTTCAATCATGGTAAAGTCTGGTTCACTGCCGAGGCAGCCAAAGCTATCGGCAGCTACGATCCGGCTGCCGGAAAGATCGACTGGGTCATGGGTACAGGCCAGAACCGCACCCACATGCTCTATGTATTCCCAGACGCGCAGCGAATTATCACCACGAATGTGAGCTCCGGCACCGTCACCATCATGGAGAAGACCGAAGGCCATCCCGGTCCGCCTATGGGCCCGCCTCCAGGCGCGAGCGGTGGCCGGCCTCCCGGCCCGCCGCCAACGCCTCCGGGCGGCGACTGGCAGTTGACTGTAGTTCCAGTGGGACATGGCTCCGAGGGCTTCGACGTCTCTCCCGATGGTAAAGAAGCGTGGGTGGCCAATGCCGGAGATGGCACCATCTCCATCATTGATATTGCAGCTAAAAAGGTTACGGCCACTCTCAATGCACACGTGCCCGGCGCCAATCGCCTTAAATTCACGCCTGACGGAAAGATGGTTCTGGTCTCGGCAGGCCCGGATTTTGTGGTTCTGGATGCCGCTACGCATAAGGAGATCAAGCGGCTCAGAACCGGCCACGGCTCAGGCGGAGTGCTGGTGACGCCTGATGGTCGGCGAGCTTATGAAGCCTGTGGCCCGGACAACTACGTCGCGGTTATCGATCTGAAAACGCTGGAAGTTGTAGGCCACATCGATGCTGGGGGTGAACCCGATGGAATGGCATGGGCAATCCAGCCATAGCGCCGCTGGCCTGCGGTCTCAGACAATCCAGCCGCCGCCCACTACCTCGTCGCCGTCATAAAAGACTGCCGACTGTCCGGGTGTGACCGCGCGCTGCGGCTCGTCAAACGTTGCGATCGCTTCGCCGTTCTCTGCCGGCTCCAAAGTCGCCCACGCCGGCTCATGCCGGTGCCGAATCTTCGCGCGCACCCGCATCGGCCCGGTTAGCTCTGGAATACTGATCCAGTTCAGCCGCCGCGCCCGCAGCGTGCGGGTCGCCAGCTCGGCATCCGCGCCGACTGTTACGCGGTGGCTTACAGGATCGATGTTCAGTACGTAGAGCGGCGACGACGACGCAACGCCCAGTCCCTTGCGCTGTCCTACCGTAAAGTTCGAAATCCCGCCGTGCCGTCCGATCACCTCGCCGTTCGCAGCCACCAGCTCGCCGGCTGTCTCGGGCATCTCCTCGCCCTGCTCCTCGAGATAGGCGGTGATGAACTGCTTGTAATCGCCGCCGGGGATAAAGCAGATCTCCTGCGAGTCAGGCTTTTCCGCCAGCCGCAGCCCATGCTGCCGCGCGATTCCGCGTACCTCCGGCTTGGTCATCCGGCCTAAAGGAAACAAAGTGTGCGCCAACTGCTCCTGCGTTAGCCCGAAGAGAAAGTACGTCTGATCCTTGGCTAGGTCGGCAGGCCGCTTCAAAATCCACCGCCCGCGCCGCTCGTCGTACTCGTTTACCGCGTAGTGCCCCGTCGCAATTCGCTCCGCGCCAATGCTCCTCGCCGTCTTCAGCAGCTGGTCGAACTTGATATGGTCGTTGCACAGCGAGCAGGGAATCGGCGTCCTTCCCGCCAAGTATTCGTCCACAAACGGCCGCACCACGTCGCGCTCGAACCGCTCCTCCTGGTTCACCACGTAGTAGGGGATGCCCAATTGCTCCGCAACGCGCCGCGCGTCATACACGTCATCCAGCGAGCAGCATCGCCCCGCCTTTGGCGCGTCGGGAATCCCATGCTTGCCCGCCAGCCGCGTCTGGTCCCAGAGCTGCAGCGTCAGCCCAACAACGGTACTGGCACCGTCGCCAGTGCGCGCAAGAATCGCCGCAACCGTAGAGGAGTCCACCCCTCCGGACATGGCAACAGCAATGGTGGTGTTCTCACTCATGCTATCCAGCCGTCCCCGCCGCCACTGGCGAAAGCGCCCGCAGATGTTCTACGGCCTGGGGCACCACGCGCAGCGCGTAATCCACGTCCGCATCTGTGGCCGTCCGCAGCAGGCTGAACCGCAGACTCGCGCGTGCCGCGTTCTTATCCAGGCCCATCGCCATCAGTACATGGCTCGGCTCCGTCGAGCCGGAGTGACACGCCGACCCCCCGCTCACCGCCACGCCTTTCAGGTCCAGCGCAATCACCAGTGCCTCGCCCTCAACCTGCTCAAACCGGATATTCGTCGTATTCGACGTCCGCGGCACGCCTGCACCATTCACGCCGGTGCCCGGAATCGCAAGAATCCCCGTCTCCAGCCGGTCGCGCAGCGCGGCCACGCGCTCTACCGTCCCATCTTCCAGGCTCGCCGCCGCCAGTTCCACGGCCTTCCCAAGCCCCACAATGCCCGGCACATTCTCCGTGCCTGCGCGCTGCCTGCGCTCGTGGCTTCCGCCTACCAGCAGCGGCTCTACAGGCGTTCCGCGCCGCACATACAGCGCACCCGCGCCCTTGGGTCCGTGAATTTTGTGCGCGCTGATCGAAAGCAGATGGCACCCAAACCGCTTCACATCGAACGGCACCTTTCCCGCTCCCTGCACCGCGTCGATGTGAAAGAAGACACCAGCTTCTGCAGCAATCTTCCCAATCTCCTCCACAGGCTGCACCACTCCGGTCTCGTTATTCGCCAACATCACGCTGATGAGCCGTGTCTCAGGCCGGATCGCACTCCGAATCGCCTCAGGATCAATCAGCCCATTCGCCAGCGGCGCAACAAAGGTTACCTCTGCGCCGCGCTCAGCCACTCGATCTGCCGCGCGCAGCACTGCCGAGTGCTCAATCGACGTGGTAATAAAGTGGTCGCCCGGCCGCAGCAGCCCGAAGATCGCGGTGTTATCTCCTTCCGTGCCGCCGGAGTTGAATACTACCTCTGCTTCGCGGCAGTTGAAGAACTCCGCCAGCGTTTCCCGTGCGCGATCGACGGCCGTGCGCGCCGTCTGCCCCTGCCGGTGAATCGACGACGCGTTTCCGAAGTGCTCCATCCAGTATGGACGCATCGCCTCCATCACCTCTGGCAGCAGAGGTGTAGTGGCATTGGCATCCATATATACGCGGGTCAAGACAAAAATTCCTGCTAATGAAATTGTATGTGGAATCACATTTTCATGCGAATTCTGACTCATTCCACAGACCTTATCCACCGGCCCAATTAGAATGCTCAACATATACAGTTGCATAGCTTGCGAATCTGCCCAATGGCTGAAGATTTAAGCAAAAATACGAATGCCGGAGTATCTTCCAGCCCCCGGATTCTCATACTGGGTGCGGCAGGCCAGCTGGGAGTCGAGCTGCAGCGCAGATTTGCCACAACAAGCAGCATCACAGCCGCGATCAGAGCCGTTGACCGCAGCGCAGGCGACCTGGCCAATCCCGATCAGATCCGGACGCTCATTCGCGATGTCAAGCCTGAGGTGATTCTCAATGCTGCCGCTTACACGGCAGTGGACCGCGCCGAGTCTGAGCCCGAGCTTGCGCACGCAATCAACGCAGTCGGGCCGCGCATTTTGGCGGAAGAGGCACTAAGACTGAATGCGCTTCTCGTGCACTATTCCACGGACTACGTCTTCGATGGCTCAAAGTCCGACGCATGGACCGAGACCGATCCAACCAACCCGCTCAACGTCTACGGCGCATCGAAGCTGGCCGGAGAACACGCCATTCAAAGTGTTGGGGGAAGATTTTTGATCTTCCGCACCAGTTGGGTCTACGGCGCGCACGGGAAAAACTTCCTGCTTACCATGCTGCGGCTTGGCCGCGAGCGTGACCGGCTCTCCGTAGTGGATGATCAATTCGGTGCGCCGACCACATCCATCGAACTGGCCCGCGCCACGCAAGAAATTGTGCGAGGCATCCTCGCCAACCGCTTCGGCGCAGCAGAAGACTATGCCGGCCTTTACCACATGACCTGTGCAGGGGCCACATCGTGGTTCGGCTTCGCGCAGGCCATCTTTGTGCGAGCATCGGTGGTTCTCGGCGCGAAAATGCCCGAGCTCACGCCGATCCCCGCTACAAGTTACCCCACGCCCGCAGCGCGCCCGCGTAACTCGATCCTCTCGAATGAAAAGCTCCGCAGCCGCTTTGGTGTCGAGCTCGCACCATGGCAGTCCGCGCTGGACGCGGCCATGGCGCAGCTCAAACTGAACTCTGCGTGATCTTCACACCTCGCATCACTGCGTATGCCACAACAGTAGTCCCGGACCATACTTCGCGCTTCGTCCTTCGTTCCACAGATAGTAAAAGCTGTTATCCGGCGCGGCGATCACATTTTTCGTGACAGAAAGCGCGGTAAAAACATCGTGCGCATCTTTACCCACACCGCAATGGTTCCACGTAATCCCGTCGCTTGAGGTTGCATAGTCTGCCTGGCCACACGCGCCGGTTTCGCCACCTGAGGGAGAGCTGAATCCGACAAAGATCGCGCCCTTTGAGTTGGCGGCGACTGACATCGATCCGCCGCTCGAGCGGTTGGGGTCATGCGGAATCCGGACTGCTTTTGTCCAGGTTGCTCCATCCTGCGATGTAGAGACCCAGATGCCCGCATCGGTATCCTTGTCATCTGGATTCATTGACATCAGCATGATGAGCCTGCCGCCGCCGGCAGCCAGCTTCAGGTTGGGCGAATCCGGGCTGTTACCGTTCGTATCCGACACAGTGGCCGTCTTTCCTGTGTCCGGTTGCCACACATTGAACAGAAATCCATCCTTGCCTGATACGTTGCCATCAAAGAAGGCCATGTACAGATTGCCCTGCGCGTTCATCGCCAGCCCGACCGGCGCTTTGTCATGATGAGATCCACCTACAACGGGAGGCTCACGCTTACGCCAGGTTCCTGGATCGCTGCCAATCTCACCGTCGATCAGCAAAGGACCGTCGCCGTATTGGTTGATGCCGAGATAGAAGTGTCCCTTAGAGAAGATGAGCGTGCTCGAATTGATCTCGTCTTCCATCCCAGTGTTGTACGCCGTCGTCTGCCACGTCGCACCTCCGTCGCGCGAAAGCGCAAAGGTGAAGCCCTTCTGATCTTTCACCGGAAAGATCATCGCTGCCACTCCCGTGCCTGGCTCGAAGGCCATCGAGATCGGCTCGCCCGCCTCGGGACTGGTTTCACCCGTCACTGCAACCTTGCGCGGATCGTCCCATTTGTAGAGGGCGCGGTTCCAGCGTACGAACATGATCTGGCTCTCGTCCGGCTGGTTGTTCGCATTTGGATCGCGCCACAGAAACGCGAATGCGGGATCTCCGTTCTCGTCCAGCGCGAGTGCCGAACGGCGTCCGTAATCATCCGAATCCCGGTTATCTCCCTTTGGGGCGGGAGCCGGCTTCAGAAGCCCCAATGGCGGCGGGCCCACGGTAACCATATTTGAGGGCGCGGCCGTTGCGCTCGCACGCACCCGGTATGTATACGTGCCATACGGTGCGATCTTGCTGTCTTCAAATGCCGCACTGGTTGCGCTACCGATCTTCTCAAATTCGGAGCCAGACTTTCTCTCTACAATCCAGTTTTCCGCCGTGCCTGACCAGGCGAGCACTACCTTAGCGGAGGTTGCCGATTTCACTTCGAGTTTCTGTGCCGATCCAACTGTACACAGCATCAAACACGCAGCAATGGAGCTCATCCACCTCATGCAGGACCTCCCAGGCAGAACCATCATGCTCTGCTTCGTTCGCAGTTCTGCGCCGTCAATGCACAGTGCTTCGAGCAGGATGTGTCGACCGGATCGATGATATTTCTGGAATTCGCATTATACCCGAGCACAGCTCATTCCCACGCTTTGCTTGACACTCCCGGCACCCGCTCAAATAATCGTCTGCATGCGTCGAGCAGGCATCTTTGTATCTCTCCTCTTTTCTTCCGCACTCTTTGCACAGCAGGCCATTCAGCTTCCTGCGCCACCCACATCCACAGCGCGGTCAGCAGATACTTTCCGCTTTGTCTCCGACGGTCCCGCCGGCGCGGGTTGGTCGCGGCCAGACGAGATTGCGCGCAAATACTTTCACGAAAATCTGCCCGCACTGTTCGAACGTACGCTCACGCTCGACGCCGATATTCCAGCGCGCGCCACGCTCCGCTGGATTTTCACCGGGCCTCACGCGGGTTTTACCGTTGAGCTCACTTCGAGCAAGGTCCGCATCGCGGAACGATACTACGATTCAATGGGGCTCTACGAGGGGCAGGGGAACTTTCCCGAGAAGACAACATTGACTGACGAGCGCCAGTACACCGGCGAGCCGCGCACCGTTACCGTCATTGCCGATGCGCATCTCGCCATGCAGGTACTCGTTAATGGTCAGCGTATTCTCGAAGCGCCGTTGCTCTTCGACGTCACGCGTCATCAACTGATGCTCGCCGCCTCGCGTTCGGCGCATGATGTGGTGTCAGGAGCGTTGCTTGAGCCTGACGTAAAGCTGGATACCATCACCATCAATCCATCTGAAGTGCACCAGACCATGCTGGGCTTCGGTGGTAGCCCCAGTATTCCCGCCTATGAGGAGCTAAGCGATGCCGGCAAGCGCGAGTATTGGAGAATCCTCAAGAGCTACAATCTGCTGCTTTTTCGCGAATATCCGATGGGCACGCAGCTCAAGCCTGATCTGAGCAATCTTGAAGACCTGCACGATGCCACGCCGCATTACTACGGCGACAACTTTCCCAATAGTGAAGTTTCGAGCTTCGACTACAGCCGCCACATTGTAGAACTTGGCGGCGGAGCGATCTACGAGCTATGGGCCCTACCGCCATGGGCCACTGAGTCCTATAGCGGGCCCAACCAGACAGACACATGGAATAAACCTATCAAGCGCGTCGCCAATCCTGATGAGTATGCGCGCATTGTGGTTGAGTACTGCAAAAAGGCGCAGGCAGCTACGGGCGCCGCGCCGCTCATCGTCGGCGTAGAAAACGAAGTCGATCAGCCGCCGCAGGTCTTCAGTGCCATGGCAACAGCCCTGCGCAGCGAACTCGATAAGGCAGGTTTCACGCATACACAGATTCACATGGCCGACGCGAGCTTTATGAATCTGGGCATCGAACGCGCAAATGCGCTGAGCAAAGATGCTGCATCATGGGGCGATCTCGACTACGCCGCGACGCACGAGTACGACTTTCAGGAGTTTGCGGCCAACCCCGACATGTATGACGCGCGTATGAAAGCTATGCACGAAGCCGCGCACGGCAAGCCGTTTCTTGCTACTGAGATTTGCTTCAACGATCCGCATCTGCAGCAACCGTCCTATCGCATCGCCTTTGCCGCAGCGCAGCTCTACCATAAAAACCTCACCATACTCGACGCCGTAGCTCTCATGTACTGCTGGACGATTCTAGATGTTGAGCAGCCCAGCTTTGGTGGCTCACGCTCGCTGCTGGTGCCCGACCGCGTCAACGGCTGGGTGCCCGTACCATCGAGCTTCCAGTTGCGCGTTCTCGGCGCATACAGCCGTCACATTCTCAAAGGCATGAAGCGCGTTGGAGTCGAGAGCTCCGATCCCGATGTGCTCGCCAGCGCATTTGTCGGGGAAGGCAACGAAACACTGGTGCTCGTGAACCGCGCATCCTCGCCGCGCAGGGTCGCAGTTGCGGGTGCGACGCACGCATGGCGAGAAATCGAGCGTACGGGGCTTGAAGAGGCAAATGCCGTCTCTGCTGTCCCAGACAAGCTGGTTGTTCAGCCCGGAGAAATCGTTGTGCTCTCCACCGTCAAAGCCGAGTAGCCGATGAATCGCCGCACATTTCTACGTAATGCCGGGGCTGCCATTGCTCTTTCAGGTGCTGTTCCCCGCTTTATTCTTTGTGAAGAAAGCGCAAATCCGATCCGCGCAACACTCACCGTTGATGAAACGCAGACCCTCGCTACGATTCCATCCGATTTCATCGGACTTAGTTACGAGTCCGCGCAGCTTGCTAATCCTGCATTCTTTTCTTCCACGAATACTGCGCTAATCCGACTCTTTCGTGAGCTGAGTGCGAATGGCGTTCTGCGTCTCGGCGGGGGCACAAGCGAATTCACAACCTTCACAACACAGGAGCCTTCCGGTCCGCCGCCCTTTGATGCCGTGGGTCCTGACACGAGTAAAAACGTCAAAGCCGACACGCCCATAACACTAACCAGCGTTCGCAATCTTCGCGCATTTCTCGATGCTACAAACTGGCGCTGCCTCTATGGTCTCAATCTAGGCCGCGGCACCGCAGATCAAGCAGCCGAAGAGGCTGTCTATGTTGCCAAAATCCTTGGTCCGAAGCTGATAGCTTTCCAACTCGGCAACGAGCCCGATGCATGGCGCAACCGCTATCGGCCAGCTTCGTGGACTTATGCCGACTACTGGAAAGAATGGTCGGCGGCGCACGCTGCTATCGCGGCGCGAGTGCCCAAAGCAAAATTCGCCGGGCCCGATGTGTCGAACAAGATAGCTTATGTAACGGGCTTTGCCGAAGATGTTAAGAAGAATGCGCAAGATGTTATTCTGCTTACTTCGCATTACTACGCTATGGGTCCCGCAGGCGCAAAAGACGTCACGCTCGACAAGCTTCTCTCGCCAGATTCCAAACTCGAACGAGATTTGAAGATTGCCATAAATGCAGCGCGCAATGCTGGCATTCCCTATCGCATGAGCGAAGGCAACTCCTGCTGGAACGGCGGTGAACCGGGCGTGAGCGATACGCTGGCCAGCGCGCTATGGGTTGTCGACATGATGCTCGACTTCGCCTCGCTCGGCTGTGCGGGTGTCAATCTCCACGGCGGCGGCAACGGATACTACACGCCCATTGCCGGCAGTCTCGCCGCAGGATTCACGCGCCGTCCCGAATACTTCGGCATGGAACTCGTGAAACAACTGGTCGACGCCACGGTGCTTTCATCCATACTCACATGCCCGAGCGACAGGGTCCGCTCCTATGCCCTGCGCAAGTCTGGCAAGCGTCTCGCCATAGTCATCAACAAAACAGCGCAGCCTGCAGAGATACAATTGCCCTTGCACAGCGCGCGCCGGCAGTGGCTGCTCGCTGGCCCAGCCATTGATGCAAAGCAAGAAGTTGCGCTCACAGAAGGCCGTGCAACAGCATTACGCAATGGCGTTCTGCACGCGGCCCCATACAGCGCGGTATTGATTGAAAGTTAGATCTCGCAACGAGGAGAAACCATGCCAAGGCAACGATGGAGCCGCCGTCGATTTCTGCGCACCGCGGCCCTTTCGAGTGCAGTCCTAGCCAGACGCCGTGAACTCAACGCGTGGGCTGAAGATATCTCCGCGCCTTCGAAAGGCCCGGTACTTTTCTTTGAGCAGCCGGCGGCCACCTGGCCCGACGCATTGCCAGTCGGCAATGGCCGCCTGGGCGCAATGGTCTTCGGCAATCCCGCAAAAGAGCGCTTACAACTGAATGAAGAGACCGTGTGGGACGGCGAGCGCCGCGACCGCAACAATCCTCAGGCTGCGCGCTCCAGCGAAGTGCGAGCGCTCCTCATGGCCGGCAAGGTTCACGAGGCCGAGGCTCTGGCGGCCGAAGTCATGATGGGCATCCCCGTTCGTCTGCCTGTCTATCAGACTCTAGGCGATCTCTGGCTCGACTTCGACAATGTGCCTGCGGATGCGGGCAGCTATCGGCTCGAACTCGATCTCGATCAGGCCATCGCTACCACGCGCTTCACTGCCAATGGCGCAACCTGGACGCGTGAGGTCTTCAGCTCTGCGCCGCGCAATGTCGTCGTTGTGCGTATTGAATGCACGGAGCCCATCGGGCTCACAGCTCGTCTCGACCGTCCTGCACATGCCGAGACTCATTCGCTCGGCAGCGATCGTCTGGTTATGACGGGCGCGGCGCGCCCTGTGAATCCCACCACGGACCCTGCAACGCAGGAGCATCAAGTTGGTGTCGCTTTTCGCGCCGAGCTTAAGGCCATCGCTGAGGGCGGCAAAGTGCGCTCTGCAGATAACACGCTCCGCATCGAAAATGCGCGTGCGGTCACGTTGCTTCTTACTGCTGCCACTGATTTTCGCGAACGTGATGCCGCCGGCATGGCTGCTGCCTGTGCGCGTACTCTTCGCTCCGCGACGGCTATCTCTTTCAGGCAACTCCGTGCCGAACACGTCGCCGACTATCGCAGCTACGCGCGCCGCGCCGGCCTCCAGCTTCTCGATGGCCCCGATCCGCTCGGCGATATGGCCACCGACAAGCGTATGATGCGCGTCAAGAACGGAGCAGAAGACGCAGGCCTCGTTGCCGCATACTTCCACTTTGGCCGCTACATGCTCATCAGCAGCAGCCGGCCCGGCACGTTGCCCGCAAATCTTCAGGGAATATGGAATGAAAGCCTCGATCCGCCGTGGGGTTCGAAGTTCACGATCAACATCAACACAGAGATGAACTACTGGATGACAGAAAATGCCAACCTGGCGGATATGCATCCGCAGTTGTTCGATCTTCTCGACTCAACCCGCACATTCGGCACACAGACTGCGAAGAAATATTTCAAGGCACGTGGCTTCCTGGTCAACCACAATACCGATCTCTGGGGCGACTCTATTCCGGTGGATCATGTGCAGGCCGGAGTTTGGCCCATGGGCGCTGCGTGGATCTCGCTGCATCTCTTTTCGCACTACGCCTTCTCGCTCGACAAGACCTTCCTCCGCGAACGCGCTTATCCGCGTACCAAAGAGATCGCCGAGTTTTTCCTCGACTATCTCGTGGAGGCGCCCGATGGCACACTGCAGAGCGGCCCAAGCCAGTCGCCGGAAAATAAATACGTACTTCCCGACGGCTCAAAGGCCAGCCTTTGCATGTCGCCTGCAATGGATACGGAGATCATCCACGCTATCTTCGATCGCGTCGAGCGCATGAGCAAGATTCTCGATGTCGACGAACAACTCCGCGCGCAGGTAATAGCTGCATCCAAGCGCCTGCCGCCTTTCAAGATCGGCAAGACCGGAGCCCTGCAGGAGTGGAATGAGGACTACGGTGAAACTGAGCCGGGGCATCGCCACATCTCGCACCTGTTTGCGCTTTATCCGGATCACCAGATCACATTGCGTGAGACGCCGGAGCTTGCCAAAGCCGCGCGCGCAGTTCTTGAGCGCCGTTTGGCGAATGGCGGCGGCAGCACGGGCTGGAGCCGCGCGTGGATCGTCAACTGCTGGGCTCGTCTTGAAGATGGAGAAGCCGCTTATCAGAGCGTGCTGGCGCTGCTGCGCAACTGCACACGTAACAATTTCTTCGATGTCTGCGGAATGAAGGCCAACTCGCCTTATCAGATTGATGGAAATTTAGGAGGCACGGCCGGCCTCATTGAGATGCTGCTGCAAAGCCACGGCGGAGTCGTCCGGTTGCTGCCTGCGCTTCCATCTGCATGGCCTGCGGGGAGCTTCAATGGTCTGCGTGCGCGCGGCGCAGTTGAGATCGACCTCAAATGGAGCAACGGCAAAGCCACCGCAGCCACGCTCCGCGCTGGTGTTGACGGGCCTGTTACGCTCGCGGTGCCGGCCGGCCAACAGATTGCCGCAATTGCCGGGACCGGAGGGCCGCTGCATCTCACATCGGCAGTGAATGGGGCTGTCACCGCAGTGCTCAAAGCAGGAGCCGAGTATTCCGTGACCTTTGCATAGGTCACGGAATACCAATCATCAGCCCATAAAGCCGAGATATGGAGCAGAACCGAAGTTGCCAAAGTTTGGAAACACTTCTCTGACCTGGCTGTCTGAGAGTCCAAACCACTTCGCCAGAGTACCGGCATACTGCTCAACCGCGGTGGTGGGAATCAGCCGTCCTGCGCCGACGTCATTGATCTGGTCAGTGCCAATTACCGGATATTGCCCGTACATATCCTGGCCTTGCACGGCTCCGCCCACAACAAAGTGATGGCTTCCCCAGCCGTGGTCAGTGCCGTCGCTGTTGCTGGTCAGCGTGCGCCCAAAGTCAGAGATAGTGAAGGACGTTACCTGGCTGCCCAGACCCATGTTCACCATCAATCCATCGAAGTACTCGAAAGCTGCGCCAAGCTGCGAAAGCAGCGCTGCATGCTGCTGTGCCTGGCCGTCGTGCGTATCGAAGCTGCCGAGCTGCACGTAGAAGATCTGCCGCGTAACGCCCAGGCTGGCCCTGCCCGCGATGATGCGCGCTACAGTCTGCATTGAGGCCGCAAGCGGATTGTCCGCAAGCTGATTGGTCATTGGATTGAGATACTGCGGCGGATCGGGCACGCCGGTTGGACCTGCTGGCGGCATCGCGGTCGCAAGCAATGCCTGTGCCTGCATGGCGCGATTGACTACGACCTCATATTCCTTGGCAAAGAGGTTGGTTTCGTCAGCGGTGAGAATCGCATTGAGGGGATTCGTAGCCGAAGGCGCACCAAACGGCGGCTGCGCCAATCCGTAGATAGGGATCGGACCTGCCGGTGTGCAGTTTAACTGGAAGGAGGATTGCCCCGCCAGAAACAGCGCGTTACCGGAGGTCGAGATGCACGTGAACATGGAGTTCGAGTTCAGGTTCATGGCTTCGATGGCGTCTGCGATGGCTCCGCCCCAGCCCACGCGCTCACCGCTGCCAAGATTCGAAGCGATGGCCTGCCATGCGGCAGTCTGATCGAAGTGCGAGAACAACGAATCCGGCAGTGGAACGGAGTTGGCGTTAATCTGCGCCTTTGTAGCCGGTGCAATCAGCGTTCCAACATTGGCGATGACCGCGGCGCGGCCCACAGTGAAGAGATCCTGCACGCCACCCAGAGACGGATTGAGTGCGAAGGTGCGCCCGCTCTGCGGTGTTTTGAGCGTGATGGGCAGCAGTTCCGTTTGCGGATAAGCCAGACCCGGTGCGCCCGACCGAGCCTGGGTAAAGGCTGTAAACGAGGTTGGATCGGTTGCAATGACTGTGCCGTGGCCATCATTGCCGCCCTGCAGATACACGCACACCAGCGCACGATAATCTGTTCCGCTACTCGCCTGTGCCATTGCAGCGACCGAGTTGAGCTCGAGCATGAAGGGGCTTACATAGAAGCCTGCCATCGAGGCCAGAGAGGCCGTTCGAAGAAATTGTCTGCGGGTCTGATTGCATTTGCACATGGCTGGCTCCCTATTCTTGCGCGCAATAGTCTGGCGACGCCATCGTGAGATAGATTGCCGTCTGCACGCGTGCAAGCAGCGCTGCGTTGATGGCGTTCTGATTCCCCGTGGGTATCGCAATCGAGTTGATAGCCGCGAGGATCTGGTTGTAGAGTGTGCTGTTCATCTGGCCTGCCATCAGCATCAGATTGATGCGGTCGAGCAGTTGGTCGGGCGCGGCCGCCAGGCTCATTTCGGTTGCGTAGGACGAGAATAGATCGGGCCCTGCGGTGGCGCTGGCGCCAATGGCATCCTGCATGTAATTGATGTAGCCCACGACCGACGACACGTTGGTCATCTGCATCTCAGGAGCAAGCAGGCCGGCTGCTGCGATGCTCGTGCCCGGCGGAACATAGCCCGGAGCAAACCAGTTGAAAACCGTTGGCGAGCGAAGCGACATCTCGCCCAATCCCCAGATGGGGTCCTCGGTGCTGCCGTTGTTAAAGGAGCCCGTACGTGACTGTGCCGTGAAGGCCCGCGCCCATTCCGTATAACGAATCAGCGCCTCCCGTACCTTGCCGAACTGCGGATTCGCGACATCTCCGGCTGTGTCTCTGGCCTCAGGATCCATCAGAATTGCAGTAATAACGGCCTTCAGGTTGCCACGCACGCCTGTGCCGTCATCTTTGAACACCTGAGCAATGCGATTCACATAAGCCGGACTCGGATTGCTTGTGACCATGTGCTGGATCATCTGCTTGGAGAAGAAGGCTGGCAGATTCGGATGGTTGAATAGGGTGTCGAGCGCGATCTTCAAGTCAGCGGACGGATCGGAGCTACCCGCCGGAATATCTACGCCAAGAAATTGTTTCTCCAGAGTCGAGTGGTGGCTGGGGTATGCCTGCATGGGCAGCAAGTCTTCGCCATGACCCGGTGAGACATAGATGCAGCAGTTTGACCACGCACTCTCCGAGCTGTCGCCGGGAACATTCCAGCTGAAGCCGGTAAAGACCTTCGCCAGCCCCTTCACATCGTTATTCGAATAAGTTGCAATTGGTTGCCCGCTTCCGTCGAGCTTCTGTGTTCCGTCGTCGTTCAACTGCCACAGGCCGATAGTAAAGAGCTGCATCACCTCACGTGCGTAGTTCTCGTCCGGGTCGGTCGTTGCGTTGCCCTTATCGTTGCCCTGCATCGAGAGGAACTGGCCCATCATTGGGTTCAGCGTTATGTCTTCCAGCAACTGCCTGAAGTTCCCGAACGCATCGGCGCCCAGTACGTCGTAGTAGTTGGCTTCGCCACGCGGCATGTTCTGGATCGAAGTGGTGTTATTGCTCGAAATCACGAACAACTGGGTCAGTGTATAGACCACGCGCTGCCGCAGCTGATCGTTACTTGCGAGCGCATGCTGCCAGAAGGAATCCTGTACCAGCCCTTCATCCTGGCTGTTCTGCACGAACAGCCCCGCGTTGCATTGCAGGTCGGTCGTCGCGCAGGGTGGATTGTTCACAATCAGTGCCTGCTCCACGCCGGGCTCCTGCGGGTTCAACGGCATGTTGAACTGCTCGCTGAGCCATGCCTGATACCCAATCATCGAAAGGTGACGGATATCTGCATCGGTTGCGCCAAATGTTGCCTGATCGAGGAAGCGTGCGGCATCTTCCGGGGTCACCACAGGTACAGGCGGCGTCCCCAGCACCTGCGCTATCAGGTCGGCTGAAGTAGCTGGTCCGGGCGCCGGATTCAATACCTGCAGATCCAGATTGCCGGGTTGTGTCAAGTTCACACTTGCTGTCAACTGTGTTCCGCTGTTGAACGTGGTGGGCACAGGCGCACCGTTCACCAGCGCCTGCGCGCCCGTGATGAACTTCTGACCGGTCAGCACAATGGTTGCCGGCCCGGGATTGAAAGACATGGGCGAGGCCGCCGTGAGAATCGGAATGGGGTTCAACACCGAGATGTTCTGCGCTATAGACACTGTTGGATCGTCCACGCTGGTAATAGTCAGCTGGACAACATTGCTTGGCGTGGGAACCACGGGCGGTGCGGTGTAGGTGATGGAGCCGTTCTTATTCAACACGGCAGTCCCGATCTGTGCATTGCCTCCGGCAATGCCGTTCACCTGCAGTGTGACTCCCGTGTTTGTGGTACCGGTCACCATCAGTCCGAAGCTGATGCTGTTGCTCACGCGCACATCGGTGCTGTCGCTGGCCTGCAGTTGCAGCTTGACCTTTCCGGGCCCCACGACTAGCGATACAGGAGGAGCGCTGGCCGAGCCGGGGTTGGGGTTAGTGACCGTAAGCGGAAAAGTGCCTGGATTTGGAGCCGCAATCTGCGCCACCAACTCGGTTCCGGAGACATATGTGGTCGGAATAAAGGCTCCGTTCCAACTGATCTGTGCGCCATAGATGAACTTCGATCCGTTCACGATGACTGTGGTTGTGCCTTCGGTAAATCCTGAGGGTGTCACCGAGGCGAGAACGGGAATCGGGTTCCAGATCGCAACGCTCACCTTTCCCTGAGGCGCGGTGGGATACATGTTCGAGGTGCTGGTGATCTCTACAGTATCGGGGTTGGGAATTATCGCGGGCGCGGTGTAGAGGCCGCTGCTGGTGATCGTGCCGTACTCGGCATTGCCGCCCTGCACGCCATTCACATAAAAGGTGAGCGGTTCCCCGGCGGCCATGGCCTGCGATGTAAGCTGCAGAGTCTCAGTGACCCTCACTGCGTTGCTAGGCGCGGAGATGGCTGCGGCGGTATTCAGATTCCCCAGCGAATAGGAGTTACAGCCGGTGATCAGTGAAGGAATCCAAAGGCAGATGGCGGAAGTCAGCACGGCCTCAAGCAGGCGGGGGCGTGCAAAAAGTGCTCGCATAAACGCTCCAGGACGGGGGAACCCAAGGAACTAATGCGCTTGAGCAGAACCGCAAACGCGCAAGAAATACAGTTGAGTTAGTTCCCAAGCATATCCAAGTCGGAGGGGGAAATCAATGCAAAATCCTGTAAATACATCGCTTCATAGCACATAAGTAATGTATGAAAATGGTTCATTTGCTGGATGCGGGAGCCAGAAAAAATCCCATTTGTGAGTTATGCGGCTGCATATTCCGGCTCACTTATGCCGTGAGTGTGCGGTATTCGAAAAACATACTCATCCGCCAACGCAGAATCATGCCGAAAGCAAGGATGAAAAACAGCCCGCCGGTTTGTGGGAGAGTGAGCAAACTGTCGAAATATCCGCGCGCGAGATAACGAATCAATGCCAACGCAACAATTACCGCAAAGAACGCTCCAGAGCGTTTCATCATGATTGCGTCGCCGACGCGTTCCAGCCGTGAAGTGAGCAGCAGCGGGTATGCCAGCGCAATGGCTCCGATCAGGAATGCGACGAGCGCCCAGACAATCGGCACGCGGAAAGCGGGTTCCACGAACATGCAAAACCCTGTAGCCATGCCCGCCGGCGGAATGAGTATCTTGCGGATCGTCACTGCCGTCCGTCCCTCACGGACCCGCCATACCAGCACTGCGGCAAGGCCTGCCAGCGAGACTGCAATCGAGACACCAGGTGAAACATGCACGGCCATGACCTCCGCGGTGCGCCCCAAATGAGCCGGATTCCGCGCCTGTCACGGGCGTGGAGCACCCTCTTTAAGAATATCTGGAAAGGCCTCCTGTCGGCATGTCTGCGAGAGTGTAAAACGCACCTGCGTTACACCTGAAATGGCCGTCAGGACCGGCGGGCAAAGTCGAATTTGCGGTTGATTTTTACCAAGTTTAACGCTTAATATAGTCCGGTATGATTTATGGCTCAGTAGACAGAGCGGTTCATGTTGCTGCTCGCATCAGTCCGCACCCGACCCTTCCTTACGCCGCCGGCTCCGCACGGCAAGGATCGAGCTGCTATGCACGTTGGTGAGTTTCAGGCTGCCGGGCGTACGCTGAAGCACGAGCATCTCGGCGGCGATCTGGTTGTAGTTGGCGGCGGCATGGCCGGAGTTTGCTGTTCTATTACCGCCGCACGGCAGGGAGTGCGGGTCATTCTGGTGCAGGACCGTCCGGTGCTTGGCGGTAATGCATCGAGCGAAGTGCGTCTGTGGATGCTAGGCGCAACCTCGCACATGGGCAACAACAATCGATGGGCTCGTGAAGGCGGCGTGATCGACGAGATCATGGTCGAAAACGTCTGGCGAAACCCTGAAGGGAACCCGATCCTCTTCGACAGTCTGCTGCTCGAGTGGGTCGCGCGCGAGCCAAACATCACGCTCCTTCTCAATACCTCGGTTAGCGCGGCAGAAAAGACTCCGGATAACGAGATCCGCAGTGTGAGCGCCTATTGCAGCCAGAGTGAAACGCGCTATACGCTTTCCGCGCCACTGTTTTGCGATGCCTCGGGCGACGGAGTCCTGGCTTTCCTTGCCGGCGCTGCATTCCGAATGGGTGCTGAAGCTGCCTCGGAGTTCGGCGAAGGCCTTGGCGCACCTGTGCCGACGAATGAACTGCTCGGCCACTCCCTTTACTTCTACAGCCGCGACACAGGAAAGCCAGTCACCTACGTCCCTCCAGCCTTCGCCCTCAGCGACATCACAAAAATTCCACGCTACCGCGAGCTGCGCGTCTCCGACTCCGGCTGCAGGCTCTGGTGGCTCGAGTACGGCGGCAACATGGACACAGTCCACGGCACAGAAGAGATCAAGTGGGAGCTGTGGCGCGTTGCCTACGGAGTGTGGAATTACATCAAAAACTCCGGCGAATTTCCTGAGGCGGCCAGCCTGACTCTCGAGTGGATGGGCATGATTCCAGGCAAGCGCGAGAGCCGCCGCTTCGAGGGCGACTACATGCTCACGCAGCAGGACATCGTTGAGCAGCGCCGCCATTTTGATGCAGTCTCGCTCGGCGGATGGGCCATCGATCTCCATCCTGCCGAAGGTGTTTACAGCTCAGCGCCTGCCTGCACGCAGTGGCACTCAAAAGGTGTCTATCAGATTCCGCTGCGGTGCATGTACAGCCGGAACATTCCGAATCTGTTCCTCTCCGGCCGCATTATCAGTGTTACGCACGTCGCCATGGGATCAACCCGTGTGATGGCGACGTGCGCGCACAACGGTCAGGCGGTGGGAATGGCCGCAGCGATGTGCACCGAGGAGAAGATGAAGCCGCGCCAGCTTCTCGAGCCCGCGCGCACGCGCTGCCTGCAACAAAGACTGCTTCGTGCCGGGCAACATATTCCCGGCGTGAAGGTCGGCCAGACAGACAATCTTGCGTCTCTTGCGCAGATTAGCGCCAGCAGCGTGCTGCAACTCGATGCGCTGGAAGACAGCGGCGAGCTGCGAACCGCAGATCTACCCTGCGCACTCCTGCTGCCCATGACTGCAGGGCCTGTGCCGCAGATCACGCTTTTCGCAGATGCTACTACGGCTACGACGCTGCACGTCGAGTTATGGCGATCGTCACGCGAAGGAAATGCGACGCCGGATGTAAAGCTCGCCTCTGCGGTCGCAACGGTAGAACCCGGAAAATCAATCCCGCTTGTTTTTAACTTCAACATCGCACTCGAAGCCGATAGTCATATCTTCGTGATTGTCGAACCCGCTGATGGTGTCTCGCTTCATCTAAGCAAAACACAGATGCCGGGCGTGCTCACCCTGTGGCAAAAGGTGAACCGTATGGTTGCAAAAAGCTCGGTGCAGTCGCCTCCTGAGGATTCGGGCGTCGACACCTTTGCCTTCTGGCTGCCTGAGCGCCGCCCTGCGGCGCGTAATCTAGCCACACGCATTTCCCCTCCGGTCCGCTGCTATGAGCCGTCGATGGTTGTCAATGGCTGGGCGCGCCCCTGGAGCGGTGCAAATGCCTGGGCTCCGGCTGCAGACGATCAATCACCTACACTGCGATTTTCATGGGATAAGCCGCAAACGGTGCGTACAATCGAGTTGACATTCGATACCGATTTCGATCATCCAATGGAGTCGGTTCTCCTGGGACATCCGGAGCGCGTAATGCCTGGCTGCGCCACACGATTCGAGCTGCGAACTGCTGAAGGCAAGGTCATCGCTGCCGTCGCCGAACATCATCAGACCCACTGGCGCATGATGCTTTCTGAGCCGGTAATCACAACCGGTTTTGAACTGGTCATCCTCGATCGCGGCCCTGCGCCGCCAGCAATCCTCGAGGTTCACTGCGCTTGAGTCCGCACCAGGATAGTCAGGCGCTGCGCCGCATTCGCTTCGTACTCTCCGGGCGGCGCCGCTGGTTCATTATCGGTCTCATCTCGCTCGTCGCACTCATCAACTACTTTGACCGCCAGAGCCTCTCAGTTGTTGCACCGCGCTTTCAGGCCGAGTTGCATCTCTCCGATGAGGGTTACGGTCATGTGGTGAGCCTGTTTCTGCTCGCCTCCGCCTTCTCTTACCTTGGCGCCGGCTTTATTACAGACTGGCTCGGAACCCGCGCCAGCATGGCGCTTTTCGTTGGCTGGTGGTCCATTGCGGAGGCGGTGACTGCGTTTGTACGCAGCGCAACGCAACTGGCCGCGGCGCGCTTCTGTCTTGGCCTGGGTGAGCCTGGCCTCTGGGTTGCTGCTCCCAAAGCCGTCGGCGAGACCATTGAGGAAAAGCACCACTCTCTCGCTATCGGTGTCTATACACTGGGTGCCACCGTCGGCGCGGTCATCGCGTTGCCCGCCATCGCCGCTGTTACAGCTCATCTCCCTTGGAAATCCATCTTCATCATTGACGGATGCGCCGGAATTCTCTGGCTCCCGCTCTGGTTCTCGGCTTTTCCGCGCGAACGGCGAGCCGCTGCAGCGCCCTGTGCCGTTGCAGCAAACGCAGCTCACGGTTCCGCGTTCAAAGATGTGCTCGCACGCGGAAAAACCTGGAAACTGATGATTGCACGCGGTCTCACGGATCCAGTCTGGTACTTCTATCTTTTCTGGTATCCGAAATATCTGCTCGGTCCACGCGGTCTCCCACTTGCTCGCGTTGCGCATATCGGCTGGATGGTCTATCTCTTTGCAGGTGTCGGCACGCTCGTTGGCGGGGTATTCTCCGGCTGGCTCATTCGCCGCGGCATCGCGCCTGTGCTCGCTTATCGCCGCAGCATGATCTTCTGCGCAGTTCTCATACCGCTCAGTCCCTTCGCCGGACTGGCCCCCAGCCCTCTCATCAGCGTCAGCATCGCCTCTATCATTGCGCTCGCGCATATGGCCTGGCTCATCACGCTCAGCTCAACCGTGATCGCCCTCTTTCCACCGCTGCAATTGGGCAAGGCATTCGGACTTATCGCTGCAGGCAGCGCCTTCGGTGGATTGCTCTCAACTGAAGTCATCGCAAATGTCGTAACGCGTCATGGCTATCTGCCTGTCTTCTTTCTCATGATGCTGATGCACCCGCTCGCTCTCGCGCTTTTGTGGACCACGTTTCGTGAAAAAGCCGCTGACCCTGCTACGGCCTGAGGCTGTGCCACATCGATCGAGCTTGCCCAATCTCTATACTTCAGACTTTTCGTTGCACACCCGCACCTCGTAGATGCGTGCCTCCGCTGAACCATTGGTTTCAAGCACATTGATGCGCAACCGGCTTGCCGTCACGGCATCGAAGCGATGCACACGCCGGCGAAAATAATTGCCGTCCTCTGTGACAATCGTCTTCCATTCGCCGCCCTGCGGTACTGCGATCTCGTATTTCCTGACGCATTCGGGGTAATGAAACAGCGGCAATGGAATTCGGCGGCTTGTATCTGTGTCGAAGGTAATCTGAACGTGATTAAACTTTACCGGTGAAGGGAATTTGAGCTCGATCCACGCCGGCAGGCTCTGTGCCGCGTCGGAGACAAAAATGTTTGTCCATCGATCAGGCCGATTTGTGCCGCGCACAACATTTTGCGCCGTGTAAGGACTTTGCTCCGGCACGACCCGAATCGCCAGCGACCGTCCGTGCGTAAACGGCCGCCAGAAGCCGCCCGGCGGCAGGTCCGCCGCAGTTGTGCCCACCGGCACCTGCGTCGGCTTGCCATCCGCATCACTATGTATTGCCCATGCCAGCTCCGGCCGTGCATCGATGAAAGCGAAGTAAAGGCTGCCCGGCTTTGTTCTCGTTCGCAATGGGAACTGCACATAACCCTTGAAGCCTGCTGGAACGGTCGTGGTGGCGGTTGCAATTACCGGCGACGGCCGCAGATCCCAGGCATGCTCCACGCGCCGCAATGACAATGTGACCTGTTGCGGTTGCGACGAGGTCGACTGCAATAAAAGCTCAACGCCGTCGACGCGGTCTGTGGAAACTGGAAACACCTGTCCCAGCCCCAGCGCAGCCTTGTGAAACGTCTCCGACTCAGGGAATCGCAGTGGCGCTTCGCTGCTTGCTGTTACCTGAGCGCGGCGCGCGAGATCGTTCACATCCTCATTTTCAACGCCGGGAATCGACGCATCCTGCCGCAGCAGCAGTTGTTGTAACTCATCTGCATGATCGGCGGCCAGCGTCTTCGGCGTGCAACCGTACTTTGTACACAGTGCAGCCGCTGCGCCTACGCCTTGCCCAACGATTGCACCTGTCGGCAGCACGCGTGACGAAGCGAAAGCGACGTAGCTTGCGCCAATCGGGCGTCCAGCCGTCAGCAGATTCTGCACGTTGCGCGAGTAGCAGGAGCGCAGCGGTATTCCATACGGAATCGTTCCGCGCTGCTTGAAATTTTCATCACTGCGAGGTTCCGGATAGGGTGGCACGCGCCGCTCATGAATTCCTCCAGGCACATGAATATCGATTCCCCATGCACCGTAGGCAATATCGTCCGGATGAATCGATGGATCACGGACATCTTTTTCCGTGAGTGTATAGTCGCCCAGAATTCGCCTCGACTCGCGCTTATACGGCCAGAAGCCAACGAACTCAAGTGCGAAATTCTTTGCTTTTTCCCGTACGCCGTCTGCAGTGCAGTGGTTCTTGATGTGATCCCACACGCCGAGCAGTTGACGCAGTGCTTCATCGCGAATCTCTTCGTTGTCCTTGATCGGATGAAGCGGCGTTCCGACTTCGATCCACCAGTAGCCGCATTCAAAATGCCCATGCCCGCGATCAGTCAGGTCTGCCTCAGTATCGAACTCAGCCGCCCAATCAGGCTTTTTGAATATGACCGGGTGTCCCGTATCGCGTGCGCGAAAGAAAAGCGTGTTGCCCATCAGACCGCTGGCAGGCTCAGTGGGAGCCAGCGCCTCGTGAAACTCTGACCGCACTTCTTTTCCCCAACGAAAATCGGCCCCGGCGCGAAACCCAAGCACTCCGTCGCCCGTCGCATCAATGAACAGCGGCGCCGAAAGGATGAACTCGCGCTCTGTGCCCAGCTGTGGCGCATGGATTGCCTGAATATGCCTGGCATCGCGCATCACCACCTCGCGCATGGTGGTGTTCAGAAACAGACTTAAGTTCTTTTCCCGCTTGACCCACTCATAGAGAACAAGGTCCCAGTGTGAGTTCATCATGCCTTCGATGTATGGCTCCCAATTGCGCGCGCGCTCTTCAACTGCAATCTCATCGAGGATTCCTGACTCCTTGATCCACGGGCTGAATCCGCAGGTGTCCTCCGGATAGAGCCTCACTTCGCTCGATGAGTTTCCGCCCAGCGTCGAGCGCTCATGCACCAGCGCCGTCTTCGCGCCGTTCCGCGCCGCGCTGATCGCCGCACACGTCCCCGAAATTCCTCCACCCACCACTACAACATCGAATGAGCGATGTATCGTCTCGATGGTTTCCGGCCTAATGTAGCCGGCCGCTTGCCCCGCCTGTGCGGAATCATCCATGCCAGACGGATTGACCGCCGGCCCCAGACTATTTGCCTTGAGAGGGACAGATGACCCCGTCGCTCCAAGGGCCATCAGGACACGCTGTACAAAACTTCTGCGATTTAAAGCCACTTTGTTACTCCATGAGTGATTCGTCTGTTGTAAGAAGCTGACGCTCTCAGGGCAAGTCAGTCTGGAAGAGCTTTTGCACCGCGCCCCAGCTGTCGCGATGTCCACGATAGAAGTCCACGACGCCCCATTTGCGAATTCCATCCGGAGGCGTACCGCGATAGGAAGAGCGATAGTCGGCCCACGTCCACAACGAGCCGCCGATTACCCATGGCCGTGCCTTCATGGCTGCTACTGCCGTAGTAATCTCCGCAATGCGTGCATTGTCGTGCGGCGTGTCCTCGCCCATCGTGCCGAACTCAGTTACAAAAACAGGCTTGTCGGGCCACAGCTCGTGTACGCGATCGAGCCGTCGCGCATAGTCGCCGTAGATATTCACGCAGACAAAATCGGAGTACTGGCTGGCCTCGTCGGCGCCAGAATGGATCCACGGAGCTCCTGTGAAACGGCTCGCGAACGTGATCAGCCGTGTCGAATCCAGTTGCAGAGTGAAGGCGCGCATGTCGCGCGTCCAGTCAATGCCTTCTTTCGACGCCGACTCATATTCGTTGCCCACGCTCCACGCAATAATCGACGGATGGTTCCAGTCCTGCTCCATCATCTCGCGCATCTGTTGCTGCCACAGAGCTCGAATGCCAGGATCGGCCATTTGCCACGCGCTCATATTCCAGTTACCGGCTTCGGCAATCAGCAGCACGCCGTGCTGATCGGCAAAGTCCAGCAACTCCTGCGCCTGGGGATAGTGCGCAATCCGCATCATGCGCATGTTGTCGGCCAGCATATCGCTCATGTCGCGATCGATAATCGCTGCCGACTCGCGCAGCCCCTCGTCAGGATCCTCGCTCACGCGGTTGGCGCCGAACAGATGTACCACTCTGCCGTTGAGCAGCAGTTGTGTGCCTTGCACGCGTATCTCACGCACGCCAATCTTTGCGCGAAGTTCATCGCCAGGCACGGAGAGTGCGGCATCGTAGAGATAGGGATCGCGCACGCTCCATAAATGCGCATTTTCGAGTGTGCCGCTCCAGCTCACCTCAACATCTTTACCGGCCGGAATCTTCACAGCCTTGGTATGAAGCGGAAGCGTAGCAACAGCGCCATCCAGACTCACTGAAGCATCGCTGCCGCCACCGTTGTGCAGCACAGCGTGTACCGTGACCGCCGCCTGCATTGTCTTCAGATCAGGCTGCGCTTCAATCTTTATGCCGCGCATATACACAGCATCTGTGATGAGCAGGCTTACAGGGCGCACAATGCCGCCGTAGGGAATCCATCCTACGATACCCCGATCCGCAGTTCCGTATGGTGGCGGATTTGGATCGAAGCCGCCCGCTTCTGCCAGTGCAGGAATCGTAGTCAAGGTCGGTGTGTTGTCTACTTCTATCAACAGATGATTGCGGCCTGGATGAAGAAACTGTGTGACCTCAAACTCAAACTGCGTATATCCGCCCTCATGTGTACCGACGGAGCGGCCGTTGAGCCAAACGTGCGCCTTATAGTACACACCGTCGAAATGCAGCCTAACTACCTGGCCCGGTTTTATTGCGGGAGCATCGAAGTCACGCTGATAAAGAGCATCGCCAATGTAGTTGCGATAGCCTTTCATCACCGGCCAGCAATGCGGCACAGTAACCTCCTGCGCTTTATCGTCAAGCGTCGTGCGGAAGGTCCAGCCGCTGCCGCTAAGGTCAATCCGCGTTGCGGCGAACGCCTGGGCCGTCAGGCAAAATGAAATTGCAAGTGCACCACACCAGCGTTGCCAGCGTTCCGGCATTCTTATCTCCTCAGAGCATCACCCGATGTTGCCGTACAAAATTCTACGGGCTATCTCAATGAGATAGCCCGCAAGACATTCATGGTTGCAATGCTGCAAGCTGCGTGCTTAGAAGACGATCTTCGCTGCGAGCTGCACATTACGGGTTGTCGTTGCGCCGCTTGTGATCATGCCAAAGCTTGAGCTGGTATTGAGCCCGCCTTCAGCGTACGGGTTGTTGGGATCGGCTGGTTTGCCCGCGCTGAAGCTGGTGCCGGGCATGGGCAGGTTGGGGTGATTTAAGGCGTTGTAGGCCTCTATGCGAAACTCAAATGCGGTGCTTTCCGTAATATGAGTGGTCTTGAACAGTGACATGTCCAGATTCACGGTGCCCGGCCCGCGCAGATTGCCTAGCTCGCGTGGAACATTGCCGAACGTGTAATCGGCGGGGTTGGTGAACGCGAGAGGATTGAACCATTTCAGCTGCCCAGTCTTATAAAGGACGGATCGGCTCTGGTGCGGCACAAACACGCTTACATTCGGATTCCAGTTGGGCCTGGTCGCAATGCCCTGGTTCGACGCGCCCGCGATGCCAAGGGGTCTGCCAGACTCCATGGTCAGAATTGAGTTGAACTGCCACCCACTCACGAGACGGTCTGTCGCGCCACCGCCATTGGCAAAGCGCTGTCCTTTGCCGAAGGGCAGATCGTAAAGACCTGAGATTGTGAGCCGGTGCGTCACGTCGATGGTATCCACCGAGTGATCTGCCCGTGGATTGTAGGGGTTCTGCGGGCTGGCTGACGTGCCGGTTCCCACAGCAGAGAGATTTGAAACATCCTGTACACCGGCGTCAGTAATTTTGCCGAAAGTATAGGAGCCCATGACCTGCAGCCCATGTTCCACGCGGCGCTGTACGGAGAGCATGCCCAGCTGAGACCAGTACGAGCCGTTGCGCGGATCCTGCATGGTCACCGAAGACATATAGGGGAAGGGCTTGAGCACCTGTGCCTGGGTCAGGGTTGCCGCGCCCAGGCTGCCTGGCACAAGTCCAGCATACGGATTTGCGACCTGCGCGCTCAGTGCAGCGGTGCCCATGCTGTAGTACTGAGGAGAGAGGAAGTTCAGATTCGGTGAGTAGTTTTCGAAGTGATTTCCATGATTGCCGGCGTAAGAGATGTCCACGACCGTGCCGTAAGGCAACTCACGCGAAATTGTCAGGCCGAAGACCTGGGCCGAGGGATCCTTTGCATTCGGGTTGATGTAGGCCGCCGACTGGCCCAGAAAGACGTTGGGGCCTCCGGCAGCTCCAAGCGGCTGTGCCCATTGCCCGGGCAGCCCGTTGGCAAGATGGAACAGATAGCCATGTGCCGTCGTTGCGCTCCAACTCGTGGTCATGGACGTATAACCGGCCGGATTGCCGGAAGACTCGTCATAGGTGTAAACCGCCGTCGAGGGATAGTAAATTGCAACGCCTCCGCGCAACACCGTGGCGTTCCTTGCGTCCAGCGAGTAAGCAAAGCCGAGACGCGGGCCGAAATCGCCGAAGTTCTCCTTCACAAAGTTGCGGCCATAGCCGTTGGTGTTGGAGTACTCCACGAGTCCGGTGAATAAGCTGTTGGTTGGATTCTTCCTGGTGATGTCGAAGTTCTCGATGCCATTGTGCTTTTCCACGGCCTGAGTCTGCATGTCGTAACGCAGGCCTGCGTTGATGGTGAGCCGTGGCGATGCATGCCAGTCGTCCTGGATGTACCCGGCATAAAGGGTTCTCCGCAGCGCGGTACCCTCCTGCACGAGCTGGCTGCCGGTAACCACCTGGCCCAGCATGAACGCTGCGAAGGTGCTGCCCGTTCCGGAAACTACCGTAGTGTCATTGCCCTGCGCCGTGGTTCCCGAGCCGAAGGTGAAGTTGCCAGAGGCCGAGGAGCCGGTTTGATTGTTATACCCTTCGGTCCACCGCACGCTGCCACCGATATGCAGCGAGTGGTTGCCCTTTACCCAGGTCACGTCGTCCAGAAACTCGACCGTAGTTGAAGCGCGGAAGCCCACTGTAATATTCGGGGCCACCAGTCCATTGCTCATGTTCGGAATCTCAATGCCCGTATCGTTGGGCAGTCCGATTTTGCTGGCAATATTCTGGTATGCAGACGCTGCCTGAAACGGAAAATCATTCCGCATCATTCCAATCCGCGCATCGTTGAGCAGCGTGGGCCTGAAGATATGCGTCTCTGACAGCACTGCAGATTGATTTTGCAGATGATCGTTACGATGGCTGTAAAGTCCCGGCAAGCCGCCGGCGTTGGTGCCGTTGTTCGTTCCGTTGAAGTAATAGGCATAGCGGGCCATCAGGTTATCGTTCTCTGAGATCTTCTCGTCTCCGCGTACGATGCCCTGCCGCTCGCTCGCAGCCACAGGCAGCGCATAGAGATAGTTATTGGCGTGCGTGCACGAGTTATATCCGCCCGAGGTATTGTTCGGAGTCGGATAGAACATCTTCGAATAGGCCAGGGCAACCGAATCGAGCCGGTCAGTCGGAATCACGTTCGCCTTGCCGTTGTACATGAACTGCTGCCTCTGCCCGCCAACAACATTGTCGGCGTCGTAAATGTTCACGGGAGTACAGACGCCGTTTACTATCTGGCCCAGATCGCTGAAGTCTCCCGCGTACTCCTGCGCGGTCGGTAGCGTAAAGTAGGTAGGCTGCGCGCTCCTGAATTGATAGCCCTCATAGTTGCCAAACAAAAACAGCTTTTGCCTCAGGACCGGCCCACCAAGCGTACCGCCGTAATTGTTGAAACGCGTCTCCTGCTTACCAAAGGCCGGCCGTGGAAACGACTGCTCCGCATCCAGTGCGTCATTGCGAAAGAACTCATAGACGCTGCCGTGAACCGAGTTCGTGCCCGACCGCGTAACCATATTGATTACACCGCCCGAGGTGTATCCGAACTGTGCCGGGATCACGCCCGACATGATGCGGTATTCGTGCACCGCATCCGACTTGAGGTTGATCGCCACTTCTCCCAGCCAGTCCTGCATATTTGAAACGCCGTCGAGAATGCTGTCGTTGATGCCAGCGGCGCCGCCGCTGATGCGGATGGCCGAAACCGCTGTACCGCGATTCTGAAAGCCCTCGCTCACGGCACCCACAGAAGAAACCACGCCCGGGGACAGCGTGGCAAGTGCCAGCACACTGCGTCCGTTCACCGGCAGTTGCTGCGCATCGCGGGTGTCGATGGTGTTGCCAATCGCCGCGTCGGTCGTGTCCATCACTGGCGGTGTTCCCTGAACCGTCACGTTGGCTGAAGATGCGCCCACATGGAGCGTTACATTTGCCTGTACATGCGCAGCCGCATCTACAACCAGGTTGCGGATCGTCGTCGGTGCGAATCCGTTCAGCCTGACGGTCACGGTGTACTGCCCCACCTGAAGAGGCTGCGAGACATAGAAGCCCGTCGCATTGGTGACAAGGTCCTGTTTCAACCCCGTGCTTTGCCAGGTGATGGTCACATTGGCACCGGCCAGCGCAGCGCCGGTTTGATCGCTCACTGTACCCTGAATGTAGCCAACGTCCTGCTGTGCCGCTATGTTCAAACTGCAGACAACAATCAGGGCAAGCACGAGCAGCGCGCGCGTCCATGCCCGGCGCAGGTCTTCGCATCTGAGCAGCGAGGGGAATCTGTAGTTTGCCACTGTCCTCATAGGTGTTCCTTTCATGAACGGTTCTGTTGACCTCGGCGGTCAGTATCACGGCCGCATGCCTTATGAAGCGCTTAACTTAACGTCCGGAAACTCTCACGGCAAAGGAAAAAACGATGCTGTTTCACATTAATTTTGTGATTTTCGATCGGCTGTTACCAACGCTGAAAAATCCTAGTGCGCTTATTTAGACCTTGTCAAGCGTTTAATTAAGACAGTATCTCGCAGCTGCCGACGGAATTGAGCTGCAGGATCGATCTACATTAAACGCTTGACATAAAGGAAACACAGCACTAGCCTGTTTCCGTTGCCTGCACATGAAGGAGTAAAACGATTGAAGGCATTACTCATAGCGCTGTTGCTGTTCTTCGCCGCACCTGTGATCTCCGCCCAGGGTCTGGAGAATTCGGCCCGCTCCAAAATTACGTTGCATGCTGGCCGAACCGGGATGGTCATTCAGACTGATGGTTTCCGTTTTGGTTTTTTCTCGGGCGCCGAGCAGATCGTGGCGCCGCATCCCACAAGCGGCATCGAAATCAACGGCTCAGCGCTTAGCGACGTCTCCGCCGAAAATTGCTCGAGCACACATTGCGCCTTCACTGCCAAGTCGGTGCGCGGCGATGCTGTAAAAGTCGACGTTGCGCTGGAAGAACATCATTGCGAACTCAAGATCGAAGCCCCCAAAGGCGCAAGCGTGATCGTGCGCACCGCCGGTCTCGCTCCGTCGTATGGCCTGGGAGACCGCGCGGCCATTGACCGCCGCGACAACACTGATCTCACTGGTATTGTGGACGATCATCTTCTTTCCGGCGCCTCATTTTCGCGCCTGGCCAGCAACTTCATCATTTTTCCAAAGCAGGGCATGGCTGAAGTGCTCCCCTGGCCTGAAGTCAAAATCGTTCATCTTACTAACGAAGAAAACGCACAGGGCGTCGCAAGCGCGCATGGTCCCATCGCCGTTCATTATTTTTTCGGAACCCCGCGCGAGATCTACTCCGGGTTTGCCAAAGTCCGCCGTGACTCCGGCGACCCGTTGCTCATGCCCAAGTATGAGATGTTCGGTGTGGGTTGGGAGGCTTTCGGAGCGCTCGGCTGGAACACCAACACGCAAACTGACCGAGAGAGCGTTGATCGCTATCTCTCGCTCGGCTATCCGCTCAGGTGGATTGTCATCGGCTCCGGTTTTTGGCCGGCCGAGCCTGACGATATGCACGAAACCACAAGCTTCGGCCTATGGGACAGGGCTCGGTATCCCAATCCGTCAGGACTCATCCAGCACTTTCACAACGAAGGCCTGAAAGTGCTGCTCGGCCTGCGCATCACCTTCATCACTACGGGCCCGTTTGCTGCTGAAGGTGTAAAGAACGGCTACTTCCTCGAAGAAAATGGACAGCCTAAGGTCTTTAAAACCGGCTGGCCGGCGTTGCCCTGTTATCTGCTTAACGCGCAGTCGCCCGCTGCTGTCGACTGGTATCTCAAGCTTGTTGCCAAGTGGAAGGCCTTCGGCGTTGATGGCTTCAAGGAGGATTTTTACGGCTTTGGCAAATACGATCTGCGCGACGACAAGGTTGACCCAATCAATCTACGCCTCATGCAGCTCGGCTACGACCTGATCGAGCGCAATGGCTATCTCGCCTCCAACGGCGATCTTGCACGCATCAATGACTTCAATTACGACCAGGATCAGGACCGTGGCCCCGTCAACGCGCTGGCTCTGGCCTACAGCGGGTTACCGCTCGTCTATCCCGATATCGTCGGTGGCACTTTTGGCGAAAAACGGTTCAGTACCGCGGAGTCACCGGCCATGGACGCCTACATGATGCGTAACGCACAGTGGGCCGCCCTGCACTCGTCCATGTCTATGGGGCAGCCTCCGTGGTCGTTTCAGGATGCACAGGTTGGCGCGGTCATGCTCAAAGCTGCACAGACTCATGAACGGCTGCACCCTTATCTATACAGCCAGGCCGTGCGTTTCATCCACGACGGCTATCCGTGGACCATGACGCCGCTTCCGATTGCCTTCTATAACGATCCCGAGGCCTATGGCCGCGAAAACCGCAAGGAGCGGGGCTACGAATGGATGATCGGCGACGCATTGCTGGCCACACCGCTCTACGGCGACGACTACGCAACGGCTACCGCGCGCGATATCTATCTACCGCGGGGCAAGTGGATGGACTATGAGACAGGAAAGATCGAAACTGGCCCAACTCTGCTCAAGGACTATGCATTGCCCGTGGACAAAACGCCTCTTTTCGTTGGCGGAACGGGCATCGTTTTCGAGCAGTCCGGCAGCAATGTTGTTGCACGCATTTACCCCATTGACGGGAACGCGCACACGGAGTTCTGGTCTTCTGACGGAAAGACAGAAAGTACAGTCGCGCTGAAGGTGCGTGACTGGAAGCACATCAAGGTCACCGACACAACAGCGAATCAACCGGTCCAGTGGAAGCAGTCCCGCTTCGCATGTGAATTTATTCTTACTCCGGGACATTCTTATCTTGTGGAATAACCGGCTTCCGGGCCCGCATAAGTCGCGAAAGCGGGACCAATGCGTGCTGATAAGTAAAAAACCACAATCAGCCGTTACAATAAAACGCAGCAGCTTCAGAAATGCTGTAGGTTAATAAGTTGCCGCTTGAACCGCAGCGGCATGTAAAGGCGTGGAGATGGCAACCATCTACGATGTAGCGAACGCCGCCAAGGTATCCATAGCGTCGGTTTCGCTGGTCATGAACGACCCCAATACGCCTCGCGTAGGCGCGGTCAAGCGCAAGCAGATTCTTGCGCTGGCCGGCAAGCTTGGCTACTCTCCCAGCGGCTTGGCGCGCGCGCTTAGCAGCGGTTCCACGCGCATTCTCGGCCTAGTTGTTCCTATGCGCGATCCCATCTTCTTCAATAATTTCATCGCCGAGGTGCTCGCGGGCATTCAAAGCTGTGTAATGGAGCGCGGCTATCACTTGATGATCTACTCGCACAGCGCCAAAAGCGGCCGCATTACGAAGGGTGAGCTCACCCAGAGCCGGTTTGTCGACGGAGTGATCGTCTTCAACACGCGCATGTGCTCTTTGCAAGACATGAAAGATACCATTGACGATCTCAAGGGTGCACATATTCCATTCGTCATGACCAACTGCTACGCAGGCAAAGACCAGATCAACTATGTTGGCGTAGACGACTACGAGATCGGCAGTAATGGAGCGGCGTATCTGGCCGGCCGCGGGCACACGCACATCGCGCTGATCAGCGGTGCGGCGCGCAGCCCCATGACACCGCAGTTACTCTCCGGTTTTAAAGCCGGTCTGCGGAAAGCCGGCGTGAAATTCGATGCGCGGCTTCACTTTTGCAGCGACTACGATGCCAGGACCATTCATGACAAGATCGTCACATGGTTTTCGGGCGGCAATCAGCCCACGGCTATTTTCTGCGCCGACGATCAGCTCGTCCCTGATGTCTATCGCACTCTCGAGGAATTAAAGAAACGGATTCCCGAAGACGTGAGCGTACTTGGCAGAGGCAATCTGCCCATCGGTACCGTGCTCAAGCCGCATCTCACCACCATTGCCATTCCTGCCTTCGAAATGGGGAAAAAGGCTGCCGAACTTTTGATTGATGCAGTCGCCGCCAACCCGAAAGCCGCCCGCCGCATCAGCCTCAAGGCCCCGCTTATCGAACGCGAGTCAGCCTGATTCGGGCAGGCTACACTGGCTTTGTGCAAACAAGAATGAAACTCGGCGTCGGGCTTTACCGGCATATGCTTAATGACGAGCACTTTGCGTTCGCCGTGCAGGCCGGTTGCACGCACGTCATTGCGCATCTCGTTGACTACTTCAAACAGGGCGAAGAGAACCCAGCCCACAATCAGCCAACCGGAGGCAAAGACAAACCATGGGGCGTAGCCGGCGATCCCGATCGGTTATGGACCGCCGAGGAACTCACGCGCCTGCGCAAGCGCGTTGAGGCTGCGGGCCTCAAGCTGGAGGCAATCGAGAACCTCGACCCCGCACACTGGCACGACATTCTGCTCGATGGCCCAAAGCGCGCCCAGCACATTCGCAATGTGCAGTCGATCGTGCGCGCCATGGGAGAAGCGGGTATCGCCACGCTGGGCTACAACTTTTCCATTGCCGGAGTCTGCGGCCGTGTCAGCGGCCCCTTCGCGCGCGGCGGCGCAGAGTCTGTCGGCATGGACGGCCCTGTCGACACGCCCATGCCCAATGGTGTCGTCTGGAACATGGTCTACGACGTAAACGCGCCTGCCGGCTTTTTGCCGCAGACCACGCACGAACAGCTCTGGAACCGGCTGCAGCGTTTCCTTGAAGAAGTGTTACCCGTTGCTGAGCAGGCTGGGGTACGCCTCGCGGCACATCCTGACGATCCGCCGATGGCGTTTATGCGCCAGCAGCCGCGCCTCGTCTATCAGCATGCGATGTATCAACGCCTCATCGACATCTCCTCAAGCTCGAGCAACATGCTTGAGTTCTGTCTGGGCACGCTTGCCGAGATGACCGAAGGCAATCTCTACCAGACTGTCGAGCAGTACAGCCGCCAGAAGCGCCTCGCCTATATCCACTTCCGCAATGTGAGCGGAAAGGTGCCGCACTATCACGAAACATTCATCGACGATGGCGACGTCGATATGCTGCGCATTCTCGCAATCCTGCACCGTAACGAATTCGATGGCATATTGATTCCCGACCACAGTCCTCAAATGGCCTGTGCGGCTCCCTGGCACGCCGGCATGGCTCATACTCTGGGCTTTATGAAAGCTGCAATTCTCGCCGTCGAACGAGGCCTCGCATCAGGGCCGCACTCGGAACAACCAGTTGCCAGCGCCCACTCGCCGTCCTGAACGATTGCTGGAAAATTGTGCCGAATGCGGCTCATTCCTGCGGTTGCGCATACGCAAGCGCCGCGTGTATTCTCGGTTTTGTTCGCGCTTCATACGGCAGGAAATATGCACAGATCGCGGCGGAAAGGACCTGAACTTCCCTGATAGTCGACAAATTCAATCTCAAAGGCAAAACGGCGCTGGTGACCGGTTCATCTCGCGGGCTCGGTGCAGCTATTGCGATTGCACTGGCTGAGGCAGGCGCCGATGTGGCTGTGCACGGCTCGAGCAATGCTCCCGAGGCTATGCAGCAAAAGATTGCTGCAATCGGCGTCAGGTCTGCTGCGTTGGTTGGCGATGTTGGCGATGCTAAGGTATGTGCGCGCTTAGTTGAGGAGACCGTGCAGCACCTTGGCGGCATCGACATCCTGGTCAACAATGCCGGTACCATTCGCCGCTCACCGGCCGTTGAGCACCCGGAAGAAGACTGGGAGATGATCATCGACGTGAACCTGTCCAGCGTCTTCCGGCTCACGCAGCATGCCGGCCGGCACATGTTGGCGCGTGGCTCCGGCAAAGTCATCAACATTGCTTCGCTGCTCACCTTTCAGGGCGGCATCACGGTGCCTTCCTACGCGGCGGCAAAGGGCGGCGTCGGTCAGCTTACCAAGGCCTTCGCCAACGAGTGGGCATCGAAGGGTGTGAACGTAAATGCCATCGCGCCGGGCTACATGGATACCGACAACACAGAGGCGCTCAGAAACAACCCGGAGCGTGCCCGGCAGATTCTGGAGCGCATTCCGGCCGGCCGCTGGGGAAGTCCCGAAGACCTGGCCGGAGCTGCTGTTTTCCTGGCATCGAGCGCGAGCAACTACGTGCACGGCCATATTCTCATCGTCGATGGCGGCTGGATGAACCGCTAAGAGGAAATCATGAGCGATAGTGGAGTTGTTTACACGGCAACGGACGCCACGCCGATCACTACGCCGGAGGCTGGTATGGAGCGTCAGGTGCTGGCTTATAACCCGCAGTTGATGCTGGTGCGTCACACATTTAAAAAGGGCTGGAACGGCGCACGCCACAGCCATCCGCACCATCAAATGGTGTATATCGTGCGTGGCCACATCCGCTTTGAGGCGGAAGGCAAAAGCTGGGACCTGCGCAGCGGAGACAGCGTGGTGGTAGACGGCAACGTCGATCATCAGGCATCCGCACTCGAAGATTCTGAGGTCCTGGACATCTTTACGCCATACCGCGAAGACTATGCCAGGTAAAACGGCTGTGCACTCGGAGGGCTGACTCAACATGATGAAGATTCGATCGATTGCAACTCTGGCGCTTGCCGTTCTGTCCGCAGCCGCGTTCCGCTCCAGCGCGCAGACTCCAGGCCCTGTAGGCCAGATAACAGGTATCGCCCACGTGGCCTACCGCGTAAGCAACCTTGACCGTGAGCTCGACTTCTTTAAAAAGCTCGGCTACGAGGAGTCGTTCGCTTTCACGGCAAACGGCAAGACGACGGAAGTCTTCGTGAAGATTAACGATCGTCAGTTTTTTGAGGTCTATCCGCAGACCAATCCCTCTCAACAGCTCGGCTGGATGCACGTGTGCTACGAGGTTGGCGATCTCGATGCCTTCGTTCCGGTTCTGAACGCGCGCGGTCTTACGCCCGCATCCGTCAAAAAAGCCGGAGCGGGCAATCTGATCTCTTCGATCAATGACCCCGACGGCCGCGTTACCGAATTCACGCAGTACATGCCGGGTTCGAAGCACACCCTCGACCGCGGCCTGCACCTCGGCACCAATCGCGTCTCCACGGAGTTGTTGGGCTTCGAGCTGCCGGTCACCGATCTCAAGGCCGCTCACCGTTTTTACACCGCTCTCGGTTTTGATGTGGATGATACGTCCAGCGGCCTGCGTCTAAGCCTAGCCGGCAACGATGATCTCCGTATCGAACTGCCGCAATACCGGCCAGGCCTCAAGGTGCAGGCGCTGTTACCTGTCAATGACGCACGCAAAGCAGCTGCACAACTGCAGGCAGCCGGAGTGAATGCCAGCCTCCAGAAGAAGCTGGTCTTCGTCAAGGACCCTGATGGCAATTCTTTTGTGCTTTTAGAGACCGGTACGGCACAGTAACGAAAATGGCTGCCCGCGCTTGATTGTGGGGCAGCCAGCTTTACTCCTCCGGGAGCCGCTTGGCCTCTTCCTCGCCGTCCAGCACGCGGAATACGCCTTCGGCCAGTGCGCGCAGCTCGTCTTCGCCGGGAAAATTCGCCACTGGAGCGATCCACTCAAGGTAAGCGCAGAGCTTGTTGACGATCCGCCGTGAACAGGCCATGCTGCCCGTCAACAGAACGGCATCCACCTTGCCGTGGAGCACCGTGGCCATCGCTCCGGCTTCCTTAGCGACCTGATAGAGCATGGCGTCCATCACCACTTCTGCGTCGTGGTCACCTGACTCGATGCGCCGCTCCACCTCCATCGGATCGCGTGTGCCCAGATAGGCGAACAACCCGCCATCGCCAAAAATGTGCCGATCCAGCTCTGCCTGCGTGTACTGCCCGCTGTAACAGAGCTTGATCAGTTCCCGTGCAGGCAGCGATCCTGTGCGGTCCGGCCCGAAGGGACCCTCCTCGATCGTGTTCGAGTCGATCATCAGCCCGTCACGGTGTGCTGAGACTGTGATGCCGTTGCCCAGGTGCACTACCACCAGCCGCATCGATGCATACTCGCGGCCGCGTCCACGTGCATAGCGCCTCGCCACAGCCTTGGTATTCAGCACATGGCCCACGCAGGCTCGCGGCACGAGGTGGGAGCCGGAGAACCGTGCGCAATCCTGCCACTCGTCGGCCGTTACCGGATCGACGACGTATGCATTCACGCCGATATCCCGCGCAAACTCGAACGCCATTACTGCACCTAAGTTGGCTGCATGCTCGCCGCGCTCGGCCCTCCGCAGCTCCTCCAACATGACATCGTCCACGAGATAGGTTCC
This sequence comes from Occallatibacter sp., assembly GCA_035546015.1. Taxonomy (GTDB): domain Bacteria; phylum Acidobacteriota; class Terriglobia; order Terriglobales; family Acidobacteriaceae; genus Telmatobacter. Next base: position 3,142 of record DASZXD010000232.1, on the reverse strand, counting down.
GCATGGAACGGGCCGTAGCAGGCCACCGCGCCCGGCCACGGCGGCAAACGGCTCGCCGCCGCACCCGCGCGAGGTGTAGCCGGAGATCTCCAGCATTTCGCGGATCAGCTTGGTGCGATACTCTGCGCGCGCCAGCAAAGGCTGGCCGCGAAACTGCGCGTGCTCTTCCTCTCCATGGCGAATCGTCCGCACCAGTTGCTGGCCGGCTCGCGTGAAAACGCCAAATTTGGTCGATGTCGACGCCGGGTTAATGGCGAGGACGAGACCGCTTGCGAAGTTCAAACGCCACCTCTAGCAGAGGAGTCCTGCGACAGGTTAGTGCCTTTGAGTTTACCGCCAATGCAGCGGGTCAAACGACCCAATCGCCATGCGGAATGTGATCTGAAGTACCACGTTTCCAGCACCACCGGGCCACTAAATCGCTGCGAATCACCATTTCAGCGCGCGGCTTCGGTTTTGAATCGCACCCAATCCCTGCTATCCTCTAAAGATAGCATCCCCCCGCGAGTGGGAAACGTTGAAAAACACACGATTGAAAGAGGTTACACGTGGCTGACACCACTAAAATCACTGACAAGCTGGAACGCAAGAAGATCAAGCGTGCGGCGCGCAAGAAAGCAGCCCCCAAGGCCAAGCGCACCACCCCACGCGGCTCGAACAAGAAGAAAGTGAAGAAAATGGCCCGCGGCCAGAGCAAGCGGTAAGCTCCGCTCGCTTCACGATCAGGGTTCCGGGCGCGCCATCGCCGGTCGTGCCCGGAATTAGCTCCTCCTTCAGCACTGAAGTCTGTATGCTGTCCTAAACCCTGCCATTTGGCGAGTCGAGGAGAGTTCCCCTGCCCAGCCAACTGCTTGCGCGCAAGTCTATCGACAAGCTCATCCGTGACTCGGAAGAGCCTGAGCATTGCCTGAAGAAATCCCTCGGGCCATGGTCGCTCACGGCGCTGGGAATTGGCGCTGTCATCGGCTCGGGCATCTTTACCGTCATTGGCACGGCAATCTCCGGCGAGCTTCGGCCTGCTCCTACCGTCAGCGATACCCCACTGCTCCACTGGTTCGTTTACCACACGGCACTTGCCGGCAGACCCGGCGCTGGACCGGCAATCGCCATCTCGCTGGTCCTGGTGGCTATCGTCTGCGGGCTCACAGGTCTCTGCTATGCCGAGTTGGCATCGATGATTCCTATTGCCGGCTCTGCCTATACCTACACCTACGCGACGCTGGGAGAGCTCATTGCGTGGATCATCGGCTGGGACCTGATCCTCGAGTATGCGGGTTCCAACATGAGCGTCAGCGTGGGCTTTGCCGCGCACGTCGTTGATCTGCTCGACTGGTTCGGCCTTCACCCCGGCGCGCAATGGATCTCGCCCGCCTACCTGCCCAGCGGCCTGCAGGATCTGGCTGGAAACACAATCTACAATCCAGGCTGGCACTTCGGATTCAATATCCCTGCCTTCCTGATCGTCATGCTGCTTACTGTCGTTCTGGTGCGCGGCATCCGCGAGTCGGCCTCCACCAACAACATGATGGTCGCCCTCAAACTGGTCGCCATCCTCATCTTTGTTTTCGCGGCCATCAACTTCGTTCATCCGGGCAACTGGCATCCCTTCATGCCTAATGGCGCTTCGGGTGTGCTCACCGGCGGATCGATCATCTTCTTCACGTACATCGGTTTCGATTCTGTTTCAACAGCAGCCGAAGAGTGCCGCAATCCGCAGCGCGATCTGCCCGTTGGCATCATCGCCACGCTGGTCGTGTGCACTGTGCTTTATGTTGCTGTAGCCATCTGCCTCACCGGCCTGGTGCCGTGGCAGTCGATGGTCGGCGACGCGGCCCCAGTGGTGAACGCACTCAAAAGGCTTTCGGTGCTTCCCGGCGATCACCCGCTCCACTGGATCAGGCTGGTGGTGCTCTTCGGCGCCATCATGGGCATGATCTCGTCCATCCTCGTCTATCAGATCGGCCAGTCCCGTGTCTGGTTCTCCATGTCGCGTGACGGCCTGCTGCCGCGCATCTTCAGTTCAGTCCATCCCACCTTTCGCACGCCGGCCTTCTCCACCTGGATTGCCGGATTTGTCGTTGCCATCCCTTCCGGCCTCTTCGACATCGGAACGCTGGCCGATCTCTCGAACATCGGCACGCTCTTTGCGTTCGTGCTGGTGTCGCTTGGAGTCATCGTGCTGCGCTACCGTGAACCGGAGCGCCACCGTGGGTTCCATGTTCCCGGCGGGCCGATCATTCCAGTGTTGAGCGTGATCTTCTGCTTTCTGCTCATGGCGGGATTGCCCATTATCACCTGGTACCGATTCCTCATCTGGCTGGTGATTGGCCTGGTGATCTACTACTTCTACAGCCGTCACCGCTCGGAATTTGCCCGGAGCCGATAAACTCTAAAGATGACAGCCGTAGCCAGCACGGAAATCGAAAGCTTCATCCGCCGCCTGCCCAAGGCTGAGCTGCATCTGCATCTCGAAGGAACCATCCTGCCGGAGACTCTGGTCGAACTGAGCCAGCGCCAGGATACGCACCCGCTTACACTGGCCCAGGCCGAAGCTCTCTACCAGTTCACCAACTTCACTGAATTCATCGAGTCGTTCAAGGCAGTTACACGGCTGCTCAGCAGCCCAGAAGCCTACGAACTGGCCGCGTGGCACATGATGCAGCATCTGGTTGCCCAAGGTGTGGTTCACGCCGAAGTCTATATCTCTGTTGGCGTCATCTACATGTGGCGCAACCACGATCCCGAATGTTTCGAGCCGATCTTTTCCGGCCTCGAGCGCGCCCGCGAGCGTGCCGAGCGCGAGCTGGGTCTTTCGCTTTACTGGATCTTCGACGCCGTCCGCCACTTTACTGTCCCTGAGGCAGAGCGGGTCTTCAGCAAAGCCGCAGCCATGCGCACTTCCTGTCCGGCCATCGTCGGTATCGGCCTTGGCGGTGACGAGCGCCGCTGTGGCTCCGAACCATTCCGCGAACTCTACGCGGAAGCCCGCGCCGCCGGACTGCGGCTTACCAATCATGCCGGCGAAACCACCGGCCCAGAGGCAATTCGCGAGGCACTTTCAATCGGCTCAGAGAGGCTGGGCCATGTGTTGTCGGCCATTCAGGATCAAACGCTCATGGAGGAGCTGAAAGCCCGCCAGATT
>DASZXD010000231.1:0-4650 GCA_035546015.1 Occallatibacter sp. | reverse complement strand
CCCAACTTCAAGATGCAGCAGGTAGAGGCGTGGTCGCTGAGCGTTCAGCAGCAAGTCCAGAACAATCTGATCGTGGAGTTGAACTATTCCGGCACCTCAGCTCACCACTTGCTCGAATTCAACAACGACATCAACCGCTGGGCCGGAGATCTGATCCAGAACAACGGCAAATTCACTCGGCTTAATCACAACTTTGCTGGGACTGCGTGGGGTAACTCCGACGGCAACTCCGCCGGAAACTACGGCTCGCTGGCTGTGATTCGGACGCTCACCCATGGCCTGTCTTTACGTGGCATCTACACCTATGGCAAGGTCCTGGACGAAGTGAGCTATGCACAGTCGCTCGACAGTGGTTCCGTTACGGCCACAACCGACGTGATTCAGTCCAACAATCTGAAGGCGCAGCGCGGACGTGCCGACTTCGACATCCGTAACCAGTTCACTGCTGATGGTACCTGGGACGTTCCGAATCATTATTCCAGCCTCGTGCTCAGGAACATCCTGGGAGGATGGCAATTTGGCGGCAAGTGGGTCGGATATACGGGCTTGCCCTTTACAGTCCGCACCACACAAAGCTTCATTCCAACCTGCAGTGGCGGTGCGGCTCCGGTAGGCAGCGGATGCCCGGCGGAAAGCACGATCACGGGTGTAGCCTCTAACAGCGGCGACTACAACGCCGACGGTTATAACTACGATGTACCCAACGTGCCGTCGTTCGGAAAGCATTTGAGCGGCCAATCGAAGAGTCAGTTCCTCACGGGAATCTTCAAAGCCTCTCAATTCCCGGTGCCGTCACTCGGTGTGGAAGGGAGCCTGGGCCGTAACACCTACGACGCGCCCGGATACAAGGACTTCGATTTCACCTTCGAAAAGTACTTCAATGTTCCCTGGTTCTTTGCGGAGAAGATGAAGATCGAAGCCAAGGGCGAAGTCTTCAATCTGTTTAACCGCACCAACCTCAATGGTGTCGACTCGAATATGGTCGACAGTTCATTCGGAAGGTCCACCAGCCAGTTGCCATCGCGCAGTTTGCAGTTGCACCTGCGCGCCAGCTTCTGATTGATTTGAGCAGGTTAAAAACTCAGCGGCAAAGAATCCGGATCATCCGGATTCTCTGCCGCTTTTCTCTTGTGCAGATGGCAGTGTTATTGAGCAGGAGGAGCGTCTGGCTCGACCAGACGAAAGCGATTGCGGTCCGATTCCTTCTTCAGGGATGCCTGATGCATCTCTGAAAGCTGCTTGACGAGCGCTTTGATCTCAGGGCTGTCGCTCTGGCCGGAGTGACGCAGTGCGATGAGCAGGTGATAGGCGGCAGTTTCGTCTGAAGGCGAGTACTTGAGCGCCAGCCGGCACTGCTCGATGGCGAGGTTGTACTGGCGGGAGTGGATGTAGATGCTGGCCAGCGCGTCATGCGCAGGTACCAGATCGGGCTTGAGCCTGACCGCGGTCTGCGCTGCATGCGTGGCTTCCTCGAATTCCGGGCTGCCGGGAGCCGGACCCGGATTCATGAGTAGTTGAGCCAGCAGGTTGTAAAGCAGCGCACTCTCCGGATGAGCTTTCAGTTGCTTGCGCACGCGGGCCAGAGCTGCGTCAGGATTGTTTCTTGCAAGCTCGGCGAGATCGGTTGCGTATGAGCCGAGGCTCTGCGTGGAGTCAAGCTGCTCGGCTTTATTGAAGTCGTCTTCGGCTTTGTCGTATTGCGCTAGCTGGGCGTAGAGCAGGCCACGGGAGATATAGAGCGAAGGATCGTTTGGGATGCGTGCCAGACCCGCATTGAGCATGTCGATACCCACCTGAAAGGACTGGTGGTCGAGGCAAAGCGTTGCAAAGGAGACGTAGTAATTTGCCGTGGCAGGGCTCAGCACAATTGCCTGGCGAAGGAGAGCAACAGCTTTTGGCGTCTCGCCCGTGGCCTCGTAGGCCTCAGAGGCGAGGCTCAGGATGTCGGGGTCCTGCTGTTCCGGCGTGAGCAGCGGCTCGATCACTTTGAGTGCAGCATCGTTTTGTTTGCTGGCAGCAAGAACCACAGCCAGATCGTATTTTGGATACGCACGGTCAGGGAGCAGTTCAACGAGCCGCTGGAAAACAGGAATTGCATCCTGCATGCGCTGCAACTGGACGAGGCAGTAGCCATAAGCCTCGAGAGATGCAGGGTGAGACTGAATGGGATCGCCGCTCAGCAGAAACTGATCGACGGCAACCTTGCAGTTATTCTGCTGACGCTCAAGGGTTGCCAGCATTTCGTGGGCTGTCAGGTCTTTCGGATCGGCCTTGAGGATACGCTCAAGCAGCGGGATGGCTCGTTTGTCGCCATTTGCGTAGAGCAGTTGCACCTCGGCTTTGAGTGCCGGAGAGTATGCGGGATCTAGAGCCAGCGCCTTGTCAAAGGCGGCGAGCGCCTTGGGGCTATTTTGCTGGATGGAGTAGATGATGCCTTCGAGCGTCCATAGCCGAAAGTCTCTGGGCGACTGATTGAGGCTCGACTGGGTCAAGCTCAGAGCATGATCATAATCCTGCGAGCGAATCAGCGATTCAATAGATGCGACGGGACTGGCGCTCTGCTGTGCGTGCACAAGGAACGGCCAGCCGGCGGCGATTAGGAGCGCGCAACCTGAGCGAAACGCGGAAGGCCCATTGATCTGCATAACAGGATCTTTCGTGCAAGATGAAACTGACACCATTGTAAGCTGCGGAACCGCGGTTACGCAGCGGTCATCGCCACAGAATAACGGCACTCGTTAGAGACTTTACAATGAGTCGTGCTGTGCCACCGAATGCATATCGGTTTATGATGCCACCATGACGGCACTGCAACTGGAAGCACTCTCCAATCGAATAATGGAGTACTGCCTGAAGCCGTTTGCCGTGGCATTCTGCTTTGTGCTGGTCGCGCTGTTGTGGACCTTTCCGCTGCAGCACATCATCGCGTATCCATTTGTCTTTCTCTTCTTCGGCGCCATCATGGGCAGTGCTTGGTTTGGTGGCGCAATTGCCGGATGTTTTGCGGTCGCATTCTCCACCGTCATCATTACTTACTTCTTTATTCCGCCATTCTTTTCGATGTCGGTGGCCAAGGACTCGCAGAGTTTTCTCACTGCGTTTTTTGTGTGTGCCATTGCCATCTCAGTAGTAAGCTCAGCGCGAAAACGGACTGAAAATGCGATTCGCATTGCGCGCGATCAGCTCGAAGTGAAGGTGCAGGAGCGCACCGCGGAGCTGGTCCAGTCGAACCTTGAGATCAAGGAGAGCGAGCGTCAGTTGCGGTTGCTCACAGAGGCTATTCCGCAGCAGATATGGCGTGCGGACGCAGCGGGATGCATCGAGTATTGCAATCAGCACCTGATCGAATATCTTGGCAAGCCGATGGAAGAGCTGCGGGGGGATGCCTTCTTCGGCGTGCTGCATCCTGAGGATGAGCCGCTGTTCCGGCGCGGCTGGCAGGCAGCGCTCGAGACAGGCGGCAACTTCGAGGTGGAGGCGCGGGTGCGTGGCGCAGACTCAGTCTACCGCTGGTTTCTAGTGAGAAGCATTCCACAGCGCTCAGAGAATGCGGACATTGCACGCTGGTATGGCATCCATATCGATATTGAAGAGCAGCGGAGGGCGCAGCAGAATCTGACCTCAGCGCAGGAGAGGCTCTCGCAGCTTTCACACACGCTGGGCATGGCAGAGATGGCGGCGTCGATTGCGCACGAATTGAACCAGCCGCTCACGGCGGTGGTTACGCATGCTTATGCGTGTCGCGAGTGGCTCAATGCTAAGCCGGCAAACCTGGATAAGGCATCGGCTACGGCGGAAAAAATTGTGCAGGAAAGCACGCGCGCCAGCGAAGTGGTAAAGCGGGTGCGTGCGCTGTTTCGCAAGGATGTGCAGATGCGTGTGCCCACAGACATCAACCGGTTGGTGCACGAGTTGGTGAGGCTTCTGCGCGACGAGGCGATCCGGCGTGATGTGGTGATCCGAATGGCGTTGGCGGGGAATCTTCCGCGGCTGGAGGCCGATCCGGTCCAGATTCAGCAGGTGATGTTGAATCTGGCCACGAATGGAATGGACGCGATGATGCAGTCACAGGGACCGCGCGAGTTGACCATCCGGACCAAGAAGCAAAGCGAGAACGAGGTTCTGGTGGCAGTTGAGGATAACGGTCCGGGCGTGAGTGAAGAGATTGCCGGCAAGATATTCGAGCCGTTTTTCAGCACCAAGCCTCAAGGCACAGGCATGGGGCTGGCCATTTGCCGTAGCATTGTGCAGGCGCACGATGGAAGGCTGTGGGTTACCAACGCAGCGCACGGCGGGGCAGTATTTCAATTTACGGTGAAGGCTCAGTCATGACGGCAGCACGCGAAACGGTGTTTATTGTTGATGACGATCCCTCAATCTGCGAAGGGCTGGAGAATCTTCTCGAATCGGTAGGGATTGTCGCGGAGCACTATCCGTCAGCAGAAGCATTCCGCGAGCGTTGGCACCGGGCAAAGGCGGGCTGCCTGCTATTGGATGTACGATTGCCGGGGGTCAGCGGCGTTGAGTTTCAAGAAGAGATACGCAAGGCAGGGCTGGGTATTCCCATCATCTTTATGACTGCGCACGGGGATATTCCGATGGTGCGTAAGGTTATGAAGGCTGGCGCCGTAGAATTTTTGACCAAGCCTT
>DASZXD010000230.1:0-2196 GCA_035546015.1 Occallatibacter sp. | reverse complement strand
GCTCTACGAAAAGTTGTTTCCGTTCTTCCACCCGTTCCGGATCTTCCGTTACCTGACCTTTCGTACGGCCTTCGCCTCGCTTACCGCGCTGCTCATTGCGCTTTTCATCGGCCCTTACGTTATCCAGAAACTGCGCGAGTTCCAGATCGGCCAGTTCGTACGCGAAGACGGGCCGCAGTCGCACCTCAAGAAGACCGGCACGCCCACCATGGGCGGTGTGCTCATCGGCATCGCCATTCTGCTGCCCACAGTTCTCTGGTCCGATCCATCGAATCCGTTTGTGTGGGTCACGGTCGGCTCCACATTTGCCTTCGGAGCCATCGGATTCACCGACGACTACATCAAGGTCGTCAAGCGGCGTAGCCTCGGACTCACAGCCCGGGCCAAACTCGTATTGCAGGCTCTGGCAGGCGCACTGGTGGCCGTTTCTCTTGTAGTTCTGGCGCAGTTCAAGATGTTTTCCACGCAGATGTCCGTGCCGTTTATCAAAAGCCTGCGGCCTGATCTGCTGTGGCATGCCTGGCCGGCCACGCTGCCGCATCTGGCCGTCATCGCTTTTGTGCCGTTCGTGCTGTGGGTTGTACTTGTGCTCGTAGGCGCGTCCAACGCCGTCAACCTCACTGACGGCCTCGACGGTCTGGCCATTGGCTGCACCATCGTCGCCGCTGCCGCTCTGGCCGTGCTGACTTATGTCAGCGGCCACGTAGTCTTCGCCGACTATCTCGAACTGCAGCGTATGCCGCTCGTCGGAGAGCTCACCGTTTTTTGCGGCTCCATGGTCGGCGCGTCCATCGGCTTCCTCTGGTACAACGCGCACCCGGCTGAGATTTTTATGGGCGACGTCGGTTCTCTGGCGCTCGGCGGAGCCATCGGCACCGTCGCGGTCATCATACGTCAGGAATTGCTCCTGCCCTTCATCGGCGGCATCTTCATCCTTGAAGCCGTCTCCGTCATGCTCCAGGTAGGCAGCTATAAGCTGCGCAAAAAGCGCATCTTCAAAATGGCGCCGCTCCACCACCACTTCGAGCAGCTCGGCTGGAGCGAATCCAAGGTGATCGCCCGCTTCTGGATCGGCGCGCTGGTGTTTGCATTGTTTGCACTCACTACGCTCAAACTGCGCTAAGCAGGCGTCGCGCAGCCTGCCGGCGGTGCACAATAGAGTGGAGCGCGGGAACGGATATCCATGTTGGAAGTGAAAGGCAAAAAGGTCCTCGTTGTCGGACTGGGCAAATCCGGCCTGGCGGCTGCGCTTTTTCTGCGCCGCAAAGGCGCGCAGGTCACCGTCTCTGATGTGCGCAGCGCCGAGGCCCTGGCCCGCGACATCCCCTCGCTGCTTGAAGAGGGCATCATGGTTGAGGCCGGCGGCCACGGTCTGTTGACCTTCCGCCGTCAGGATCTCATCGTCGTCAGCCCCGGAGTTCCCCTCGACACACCCGAACTGGTGCAATCCCGCAGCCTCGGTCTGGCCATCATTGGCGAACTCGAGCTTGCCGCCCGTTTTCTCAAGGGTCGCATTCTGGCCATCACCGGCTCCAACGGCAAAACCACCACCACCACGCTCGCCGGCGAAATCCTCAAAGCCGGCGGCCTGAATACGCTCGTCGGCGGCAACATCGGCGTACCGGTGGTGAGCCTGATTGAAGAGAGCGAGGACGACACCTGGTCCGTGCTCGAAGTATCGAGCTTTCAGCTTGAAAGCACTGAGGAGTTTCGTCCTTCCATCGCCGTTATCCTCAACATCACGCCCGATCACCTCGATCGCCACGGCAACTTTGAAAACTACGCCCGCGCCAAAGAGCGCATCTTCGCGCGCCAGCAGCCCACTGATTTTCTGGTGCTCAACGCCGACAACTCCCGTGCGGCTGAAGCTTCCATGCGCGCCAACAGCCGGGTTTATTGGTTTTCAATTGAACGCACAGTCAGTCAGGGCGCGTGGGTTGAGGCGGGCTATGTGGTATTCCGTTCCGCATCCGATGCGGCGATCGAGCAGGTAATGCCGCTTGCCAAAATTCCGCTCAAGGGCGAGCACAACGTTGAGAATGTTCTGGCCGCGGTGTGCGCCGCGCGGCTTGCCGGCGTGCCGCCTGACGCCATCCGCCACACCATTGAAAAATTCCATGCAGTCGAGCACCGGCTCGAGTTTGTCGCAAATATTCGTGGCGTAGAGTTCTACAACGACTCCAAGGCCACCAACGT
>DASZXD010000229.1:0-84576 GCA_035546015.1 Occallatibacter sp. | reverse complement strand
TAGTGAGTCAAGAACCTGGATGGCAGCTGGAACGTCGACGGTCACGGAGTCTGGGACCCCTGGAATAGCGCGCGATGCACTTGCTAAGAGAGCGTCAGAAAACCCCAGGTATGCGGGGCTCATGGCGTATTTGATGGCAAGAGCCCAAAAGAGAATCGAAATGCCACCAAGTGCGGCCAAATTAAACATGAATTTCAGCAGGACGAATAATGCCGCCCGCCGCCGCGCTGGCTTTCCGAACGACCATCTCGTTGCTCTTCGAAGCTGTCGCAACAGAAAAGAGGAAGCCCAAATCGTTATTCTGAGATGCCTTATTTCCTTGATCTTACCGCTTTTGACGTTTTCTATCGTTCCGAGTACGAATTTCCGGCCACTGGCAAGCAACGCTTCGACGCGCCCCCACTTCGGAGTCTCCACGGGTAACGCGAATGCGAGAGCCTTCCCAGCTCGCGAAATGAAATAGGACGCCGTGAGCAGCATCGCAAGCACGAGTGGATAGGGAGACGAGGTCCGTCCGTACAGGGTCAGCCAAAGGACGAGAAAGAAAAGCAACGGGAGCTGCCATGAGCGTTTCGGAAAGATTTGGCCATCTTTGCGCGCCTTCCTAAAGGAATCTTCCCGTAACTTTCGGTACGGTTCCAAGCGTCCTCTAAATGCCACCCTTACGATCATTAATAGCGGGAAGAATGGCACATAGACACAGAAGAAAGCTAGTATTTCTATCCACGAAAACGCACAGACAGAAGCCAGCCAGAGAACTTTAATGCAGATAGGGAATATCGCGGGGCTCGACGGGGCAAATCCGACGTGGGCGAGGATGCCACCCGCTGATGAGAAGATTGAACTTTCCCACCTATTCAAATGTCCTCGCTGCCCGATGAGTAAGCCCAGCAGGTAGAGCCAGAGCCATCCAGCAGTTATTCTCCAAGCGAGCTGCTTGGCAATGAAGGGAATCCGCATGATTTTTCGGATTCGCTTCCGAAGTGGGGTGCGCCCGGTTACCGGATTACCTGACGAGGCCATGCGAATACCAATATACAGACGAAATGCGAACGGGGGCCCCGGTCTCGAAATGCAAATTTACTACCATCCTGGGTGCCCAAGTCAAGCGCGTCATCGCCATAGGCACTCGGCGGGGCGGATAGGGAACGCAAAGCCAGCGAGTGTTTACAAATCAAGCCCACATGGCCGTAAAACGGGCATCTCGTATAAGTGCCGACCCCTCAATTGGCGCTAATAGGCCAATGCGCTCATTGAGGACGAGTTGGGCGATAAAGCAGGATAGGTACCGATAAACACGCTGATCGCCACCGAACTATAGTCGTTGCCGTATCACCGGCCATCCTGACCCAACGACGTTCTGTCTCCATTGCCGGCCGCATGCCCGCAAGCCAGACCCGCAAGCCAGAAAAGCTGGGCTGCATCGAATGATCCCGAGGGCGACATGGCTAACCGGTTATATCATCTATGCGGATCACTGAATCGAGCTCGAATGCGCTTCGGCCTGAAGAAGAAACAATGCGTTTCCGTTCTTTCTGAATCCCGGCCAGCCTGCTATTCATAGTTGATTAGCCGCAAACGGCCTATGATCTTGAGTTCCTGACAGACTCGTCCCTCATCCCTGCCTGCACAAAATATCCCGCTCCTCCGTCATAATCCATACAGGTCGGCTCTGCCGTCAGGGATGTCACCGTCCTGCGCCCCCGGCAGACCCCACCCCCTCCCCAGGGCAGTGCACCATCCTGAGTGCAACAGAACTCATAACCTAATCCTTATCAGATATTTAGAGAGTTTTCCGTTCCGCCCGGGCACGGCAAAACACGGCATTTTCCCTACATAAGCCTGCAAAACCCGGCGATATCTAGCGGCATCCGCCCGCAATTGCGCCGATAATCAGCAGCGGCTCGCGTCCGGCAATTACGGAGTCGGGCAGCGCTGTCTCAGGCGGCGCGAGCGAAAGGTCCTCCTCGCAGGCAAAGTAGCGCAGGAACGGCCGGCGTTCGCCGGTCGTATGGTCGCGGATAGTCCCGATCAGCATCGGATACCGCGCCTCCAGAGCATCCAGCGCAGCCCGCAGCGTAACCGGCGCAGCCACATCGAGCTGAAGCTCGCCTGTGACCTGCGCCAGGTTCCGCAGATGATAGGGAATCTGGACCCGAATGGTTCCAGTCTCGGGACTGCTCATTGCAGCGTTTGCACCTCAACTGAGAGCACGGCAGGCAGGTCGCGCACAATCGGCTCCCACGAATCGCCGGAATCCGATGAGGCATACACCTGTCCGCCCGTTGTCCCAAAGTAGATGCCGCAATCGTCCAGCCGGTCCACCGCCATCGCATCGCGCAGCACGTTCACATAGCAGTCCTTCTGCGGCAGTCCCTTTTCGAGCGGCTCCCAGTCGTTGCCGCCGCTGCGGCTGCGGTAGACCCGCAGCTTGCCGTCGATCGGGAAGTGCTCCGAGTCGCTCTTGATGGGCACAACATACAGAGTCTCGGGCTCATGCGCGTGCACGTCGATGGCAAAGCCGAAGTCGGTGGGCAGGTTGCCGCTCACCTCGCGCCAGTTGTCGCCCGCGTCGTCTGAGCGCATTACGTCCCAGTGCTTCTGCATGAAGAGCACACCGGGCCGCGAAGGGTTCATGGCGATGTGGTGCACGCAGTGACCGACCTCCGCGTCCGGATCGGGGATGTACTGCGAGTGCAGACCCTTGTTGATGGGCTTCCAGGTCTTGCCGCCGTCGTCCGTGCGGAAGGCCCCTGCAGCCGAGATGGCGATGTAGATCCGGTCAGGATTCGTCGGGTCCAGCAGGATCGTGTGCAATCCCATGCCGCCTGCGCCGGGCTGCCACTTCGGCCCAGTCCCATGTCCGCGCAACCCGGACAGCTCATGCCAGCTCTCCCCTCCATCGGTGGAACGGAACAGCGCCGCATCCTCAACGCCGGCATAGACCGTATTGGCATCCACCAGCGACGGCTCGAAGTGCCACACCCGCTTGAACTCCCAGGGATGCTGCGTTCCGTCGTACCACTGGTGCGTAGTCATCGGCCTCCCGGTCTCCTCGGACGAGTCGTAGACGAACCGGTTCTGGACCTTGGGCGGCCATGCGGGCGGACCGGCCTCGGCTGCAGGCACCCCGGGCTGTATCCACGTTTTGCCGCCGTCATCAGACCTCTGCACAAGCTGGCCAAACCAGCTGCTGGTCTGCGAAACGTAGATGCGGCCGGGGTCTACAGATGATCCTTTCATGTGGTAGATCTCCCACCCGGCAAAGAATGGGCCGCTTACCTCCCAGTTGCGCCGCTTGCCATCAGAAGAAAGTATGAATGCGCCTTTGCGCGTTCCCACCAGTACCCGCACACTGCTCATTGCCTGCCCCTCCGCAGAATTGATCAGCAGCTCCCCTGGTAGAGAACCGGGAAAGCAGGAGAAACCGCCGCTCCAGCATTCTTGACGATCTATCTTGCAAAATGCAAGCAATATTCGTCAAAGAACGCTGCTTGCCACTGTAAAAATTTAAGTCACGTTACCCGTTAGTACCATTAAAAATTACTAAAGTGTCTCCTATAATCCGAATCAGCCATCCAGGGCCCATAAGGAACGAGGTTTGATGCGCAAGCTCTCCCCCTGCTCTCTTTCTGCCCCTCTGCCTGGCCGCGGTGTGTCCTGTTGCACTGCGTCGGTCCAGGCAAAGCTCCTTTTCTTGGAGTTTCTTACAGCATTTCTGCTGTTTACAGGAACGGCAGTGGTCGCACAGATTCCAAACCGCATCGCGCGAGCAGTGGATCTGAGCCAGTTGCGTATGCTGCCCAGCCATCATCCGCTTTGGGCTAATGCGGCCAACAATCTGGGGACAGTACCGGGTAATCAGGCTCTGGCGCCGATGACTCTCGTACTCTCGCGTTCTCCGGAGCAGGAGCAGACGCTGCAACAGTTGCTGGCTGAACAGCAGAACCCAAATTCGCCCGAGTATCATCATTGGCTCACTCCGGAGGAGTTCGGCCAGCGTTTCGGGCTTTCAGACCAGGACCTTGCCACAATCGCCGGATGGCTGCAATCGCAAGGTCTGCATGTGAACTGGATTTCGCCAAGCCGCATGTTCGTCAACTTCAGCGGGACGGCGGCGGACGTGGGGCGCGCCTTCGGAACCGAGGTGCATTCGTACAGGGTGAATGGCAAGCAACTGATCTCGGTGAGCAGCGACCCGATGATTCCGCAGTCGCTGGCTCCAGCTATTCAGTCGATTCGCGGTCTTTACACCATCGAAGACCGGCCTCTGCATAACTTGACTGCGCCGCAGATGACCACGGGAAGTGGCAGTTCAGCCTCCTATTTCATTGCACCTGCAGACTTCAACATAATCTACGATGTTCCAGCGAGTTTGACCGGAGCGAGTGAAACCATCGGCATTGTGTCCGAGTCTCGTACAGACTTTGCCGACTTCACCAACTTCAGACAAAAGACAGGATCGACATTCGCCGATCCAACCGAAGTAGTGCCGACGGCGTTTGGCGGCGTCGATCCCGGACCGGCCTACACCAGTCCTCCATCCAGCGGTTCGATTGACCTGCAGACAGAAGCGACTTTGGACGTGCAGCGCGCAGGCAGCGTGGCTCCCGGAGCCAATCTGCTGCTGGTCGTGGCCAGCACTGCCAGTGGCGGTGTGGCTACAGATGCGCAATACCTGGTGCAGACCTCCCCAGTACCGGCGCAGGTGATGAGCATCAGCTTCGGAAGCTGCGAGTCGGCAGCGGGACCTTCAGGCGTGGCCTATTGGGATACCCTCTTCCAGCAGGCGGCAGTGGAGGGCATCTCAGTCTTCGTATCATCAGGAGACTCGGGAGCTTCGGGTTGCGACGCGGCCTTTTCAACGCCTCCCTCGAGTCCCGCAGCGAACAGTCCGAATTCGATCTGCTCGTCGAGCTATGCGACGTGCGTGGGCGGCACGGAGTTCAACGATGCAAGCAATCCGTCCACTTACTGGAATTCGGCAAACAACACGGGACTGCTCTCGGTACTCAGCTATATCCCCGAAGGTGGATGGAATGAGCCGGACCCAGACGGTTCGATACAGGTCGCCGCCTCCGGCGGTGGCGTGAGCGCCTACAACACACCAACGCCGAGCTGGCAGACCGGAACAGGAGTGCCCTCGGCAAGAGCGGGACGCTATACACCGGATGTGTCCTTTTCCGCTTCCTGCCACGATGGCTACTTTGGCTGCATGGCAGCGGCCGGCGGCAGTTGCGTGGCCGGGTCGGGCGGCACATATTACTTCATCAGCTTTTGCGGCACTTCAGCTGCGGCACCGGGCATGGCGGGCGTAGCCGCTCTGCTCAATCAGAAACTTGGCGTGGCACAGGGCAACATCAACCAGCAGCTTTACCAGGAAGCAACGAGCCACGCAGAAGCATTTCACGACGCTACTGTTGCCACAAGTGGTGTTGGTTCGTGCAGCGTGAATACGCCCAGCATGTGCAACAACAGCATTCCCGGCCCGTCGAGCCTGACCGGTGGCCAGGCCGGCTATGCGTTGACGACTGGCTACGACGAGGTGACCGGGCTTGGATCGCTGGATGTAAACACATTCCTCAACGACTACGCGCCGAAGGCTGCGCCCAGCGTAATCGTGAGTCCGTCGCCTTCGAGCATCACGACCACGCAGGCGCTCTCTGTCAATGTGACAGTGAGCGGAGGCAGCGGCAATCCGACGCCCAGCGGCTCTGTGACATTGACGAGCGGCAGCTACACGTCGTCTGCAACTACTCTAAACAGCGGCAGCGCCACAATCACTGTGCCGGCCGGTGTACTCTCCGCGGGCACGGATACTCTCACAGTGACCTATACGCCTGATGCTGCAGGATCATCGAGCTATTTTGGAGCCACTGGGACGAACACGGTCAGCGTAACTGTTTCATCAAAATCCACACCGACAGTTACAGTCTCTCCGTCAGCTTCGTCCATCACCACCGCGCAGTCGCTCACTGTAACGATCGCGGTTGGTGCCACGAGCGGCAATCCGACACCGACCGGCTCTGTGACATTGACGAGCGGGAGTTACACATCATCTGCAGCTACATTGAGCGGCGGCAGCGCAACGATCACGGTACCGGCGGGATCGCTGGCTACAGGTGCCGACACCCTCACGGCAAACTATACGCCCGATTCATCGAGCTCTTCGACCTACAACTCTTCTCTGGGAACAGCATCTGTCACCGTAACAGCCAAGGTGGCACCGGCGGTGACCGTGTCTCCAGCACCGGCTTCGATCACAACTGCACAGTCGACTACAGTGACCATCACTGTGGCCAGTGGTGGAGGCTACAGCACACCAACTGGGTCAGTAACGCTTTCGAGCGGAAGTTATACATCTGCTGCTGCGACATTGAGCAGTGGCAAGGCTACAATCACGATTCCGGCAGGAACGCTGGCTACCGGAACGAATACGCTCACCGCCAGCTACACGCCAGACTCAGCCAGCACTCCCTATTACAACTCCTCGTCCGGCACGGCCACGGTTACTGTTACTGTTAAGGCCACGCCATTGGTCGCTGTATCACCTTCACCAGGCAGCATCACAACAGCGCAGTCAACCACCGTCACGGTTACCGTTGCGAATGCAAGTGGGTATCCGACACCGACTGGCTCGGTCACGCTTTCGAGCGGAAGTTATACCTCGGCAGCAACGACTTTGAGCGGTGGTAAGGCTACAATCACGATCGCCGCCGGCACACTGGCGACTGGCGCCGATACGCTCACCGTCAGCTACACACCGGATACGGCCAGCACACCGTATTACAACGCTTCGTCAGGAACGGCCTCCGTCACAGTCTCCGTCAAGGCTACGCCGGCGGTCACTGTGTCGCCGTCGCCAGCCAGCATCACTACTGCACAGTCAACAACAGTGACAATCACCGTTGCCAGTGCAGGCGGGTACAGCACACCGACAGGTTCGGTCACACTGTCGGGCGGCGGTTACACGTCCGCGGCAACAACGCTGAGCAGTGGTAAAGCCACGATTACGATCGCGGCCGGAGCACTCTCCACTGGAACCGACACTCTAACCGCCAGCTACACACCAGACTCGGCCAGCACACCATACTACAACGCTTCGTCGGGCACGGCTTCAATTACGGTCTCGGTCAAGGCCACGCCTGCAGTCACCGTGTCGCCGTCTCCATCATTAATCTCCACCGCGCAGTCGACCACAGTCACGATAACAGTAGCCAGTGGAGGCGGCTATGGAACACCCACAGGCTCGGTCATATTGTCGGGTGGCGGATACACATCAGCGGCAACAACCCTGAGCGGTGGTAAAGCTACGATTACCATTGCAGCCGGAGCGCTTGCTACCGGTACCGATACGCTCTCAGCGAGCTACACTCCAGACTCAGCCAGCACGTCCTACTACAACACTTCCACGGGCACAACTACGGTGACCGTAGCCGCCAAGGCAGCACCTGCAGTTACGGTTTCTCCTTCTCCAGGAAGCATTACGACGACGCAGTCAACCACGGTGACAATTACCGTAGCCAGCGCTAACGGATTCGCAACACCGACAGGCTCGGTCACGTTATCGGGCGGCGGCTATACTTCGGCAGCAACTACGTTGAGCAGCGGTAAGGCAACAGTCACGATTGCTGCGGGCGCACTCGCGACAGGAACGGATACTCTCACCGCCAGCTACGCGCCAGATTCAGCCAGCACGCCATATTACAACGCCTCGTCAGGCACGGCGACGGTGACAGTCTCCGCGAAGGCGACTCCTTCGGTTACCGTATCGCCTTCCCCAACAAGCATTACGACCGCACAGCCCACTACCGTGACGATTACAGTGGCCAGTGCAGGAGGATTTGCAACACCAACAGGCTCGGTCACGTTATCGGGCGGCGGCTATACTTCGGCAGCAACTACGTTGAGCAGCGGCAAGGCAACAATCACGATTGCTGCGGGCGCACTCGCCACAGGAACGGATACTCTCACCGCCAGCTACACCCCGGATTCGGCCAGCACACCTTACTACAACTCTTCGTCAGGCACGGGATCTGTTACGGTGACGGCAAAGGCTACGCCAGCGATTACCGTGTCGCCATCGCCAGCTTCGATCACGACTGCGCAGTCGACTACAGTGACTGTTACTGTGGCGAGCGCGAATGGTTATGCAACTCCGACCGGCTCGGTCAAGCTTACAAGTGGAAGCTACTCCTCAGCAGCAACAACACTAAGCAGTGGCAAGGTGACTATCACTATCGCCGCCGGGACACTGCCCACAGGCGCCAGTACACTCACTGCGAGTTACACTCCTGACTCGACCAGCACGCCCTACTACAATGCTTCGTCGGGCACGTCTTCGGTTACGGTTACTGTCAAGGCTACGCCGCCGGTGACTGTCTCGCCATCACCAGCCTCGATCACTACCGCACAATCAACTACTGTGACTGTCATTGTAGCGAATGCAAGCGGGTATCCGACTCCGACCGGTACGATCACGCTGTCGAGCGGGAGCTATACCTCGACGGCAACAACGCTGAGCAGCGGCAAAGCAACGATTGCCATTGCTGCCGGCGCGCTCACAACCGGGACCGATACTCTCACCGCAAGCTATACGCCGGATTCAGGCAGCACACCTTACTACAATGCCGCGACCGGCACTGGCTCGGTAGCCGTGACGGCAAAGGCCACACCTGCGATAACGGTGTCGCCGTCACCAACTTCGATCACTACCGCGCAGTCGACCACGGTTACTGTCACCGTGGCGAGCGCGAGTGGATATGCGACTCCTACGGGTTCGGTAAAGCTGACTAGCGGAAGCTACTCCTCGGCAACTGCGACACTGAGCAGCGGCACGGCTAGAATCACCATCGCAGCCGGTGCACTTGCCACGGGAACGGACACGCTCACCGCGAGCTATACGGCGGATTCAACCAGCACCCCCTATTACAACTCGGCATCGGGGACAGCATCAGTCACGGTTACTGCCAAGGCTACGCCGGCAGTAACGGTGTCTGCTTCGCCGAGCAGCATTACATCGGCGCAATCGACGACTGTCACTATCAACGTGGCGAGTGCTGGAGGTTACGGCACGCCGACCGGATCAATCATGCTGACGAGCGGAAGCTACTCATCAGCGGCAACCACGCTGAGCAGCGGCAAAGCGACGATCACGATTCCTGCAGGCTCACTTGCAATCGGAACCGATACACTGACTGCGAGCTATACACCGGATTCGGCCAGTACCCCCTATTACAGTTCGGCATCAGGTGCGGGTTCGATCACAGTGGCTCCTGTTGCCAAAACTACGCCGACCGTCACCGTCTCACCGTCTCCCTCGTCTATCACTACTTCACAAACAGATGCAGTCACGATTACCGTAGCTGCCACTTCCGGCTATCCCACCCCAACGGGCGCTGTGACTTTGTCCAGCGGGAGCTATACTTCAGCAGCAACTGCGTTAAGCAATGGCGTCGCAGCAATCACTGTTCCAGCAGGCGTACTGGCCGTGGGAACAGATACGCTTACTGCAAGCTACGCGCCGGACTCAAACAGCTCGTCTACCTTTAACACTGCGATCGGCACAGGCTCAGTGACCATTTCTACTTCCGCCGGACCCAGCTTTACGATTAGCGGCACAAATGTTACCGTGGCTCCCGGCGCGACTTCTGGCAACACGTCCACGATCACCATCACGCCTGTTGGCGGATTCATCGGAAGCGTGAGCCTGGGCGCTGTAGTCACTTCAGCACCAACGAATGCATCCGCTCCTCCCACATTCAGCTTTGGTACGACAAGCCCTGTAGCGCTCAACGGGACAGCTGCGCAAACTGCAACGCTGACGGTTTCTACCACTGCGAGCTCTTCAAGTCCGTGCACCGCATCTGACTCCACGCATGGCAAACTCCCCTGGCCTGCAGGCGGCACGGCGCTGGCGTGCGTGCTGCTCCTTGGGATTCCTGCACGGCGGCGGTGCTGGCGCGCACTTCTCGGGATGGTTGTGCTCTGCTGCGTTCTTGCCAGCGGACTGGCAGCTTGCACATCCGGCCAGAGCGCCAGCAACTGTACGAGCACGCAGACTCCAGGCACCACAGCAGGGGCGTATACGGTCACCCTCACCGGCACGTCAAACACGGTCACGGCTTCTCAAACCATCACCCTGACTGTACAGTAATGCAGAGGTCCCGTGACTGCGCGGCTATCTTTGCGCAGCCACGGAGTAAAGCCGCACCGGTCCGAGCAAACCAGAGGGCAACAGCGGTGAATCGGCTTTGTACGGCGTGAAGTCGGCGAAGGTGTACTTCCTGAGCGACCAGGGTTGCTGATCGCCAATCATGCGATTCACCCAGAGATTGGTCACTTCGATCCTCAGCCGATTAGTTCCTGCAACAACTGCGCTGGTGATATCAACCTTGAATGGGGTTTTCCATACAACTCCCAAATCGTGACCATTGATCGCCACGGAAGCAACGTCGTGCACATCGCCCAGGTCAAGCCACATGTGCGTTCCCTGCCCGATTGCGCTGGCAGGGATCTCAATCGATTTTGTGTATGTAGCCGTTCCCGAAAAATACTCCACTTCCGGATTCGAGTTCTCGCTCCAGGAACTCAGACGATCGAAGTTCACAGCTGCAGGAAATCGAGGTGCACCTCGATCTGCTTCAAAGGTTATGTTCCAGTTTCGATTCAGTTGTTCGGCGGTATCGGGAACGGGCGTTTCTGCCGGCGTGGCAGCTTCAATTGAAGACTGCGCTGCGGGTTTGCGGAAGACAACGAAGGTAGTTCCCCAGGGATCGAGATGGAGCGGAATTGTGGTGCGTCCGCCCGCGATGCGATAAGACACAGGCTGCGACTCGCCGGTTGCCGCATCCCATAACTCTGGCATTTTGCCATCGACGCGGAAAGTCGCATCCACGCTTTCCGCACGGTCACTGCGATTGTCGACGAAATAGATATCTCCGTCTGTTAGTTTGCGGTGCACGAACATCAGCGATGTGTCGGCTTCAGGCTTCGTGTACGCAAAATCCTGCGCATCATTGAGTGCCGACAGCACCTCGTTTGCGCTCATGCCCGAGTAGACTCTTCCCTTCCCAAGCCTCCGCATCGATTGGCCCGACTCTGCGGTTTTACCCCACAATTGATCGGCAATCTTCTGGAACTTGGCCTCATTGTCAGCGAGGCTCGGCGAGTCGGTTGGTTTACTGCCGACAATCACTGCGCCCTGCATGACGAAATCTCGCAGTTGCCGCAGAACAGGCAGCGTCATACGCTGGCTACGTCCACCGAGATAGAGGATGCGATAGCTCGTTCCGCCCGGCGTGACGAGGCGGCCATCCTTGAACGACATGTGGTGAAGCAGAACATCGCTGTTCACGAAGTCGAATGCATAGCCGTCGGGAGCATCCTGCATGGGCTTCCAGCCGAAGACGGCAGTAAGAGGACCTTCCTCGCCATAGAAGTACGCTACATCAGCATAGAAATGCCCCTGCTGCAGAAGATAAGAGCAGCGCGCCAGGTAATCGACCCAGGGACCTGCCTCATTGGCCCATGTCTGGTTGCGATTGAACCACAGGCCATAAGGACCGAGCGTCATGCCGGGAGCCATGTCTGCAACCGGCTGATGCGAAGACTCGTGAATCTCGAAGCGGTTCACACCGAGGGCGAATTCAAGATCGGCGACCTTTTTGAGGCTGTTAGGAGAGAACGACCATGCCGGCCCGCGCGAGGTCATCGACTCCGCACCAACGATGTTCTGTCCGTAGATATGTGCAACCGATGCAGCACCGCGCAGATCGGCAAGATAAGTGGGCTCAGGTCCAGGACTGCCTGCCCAGGTCCACATGGCTCCCATGGGTACATCGGTCCTGCTGCGCATCTCCATATCGTCGCCAAGCGACGGGCGATGCATCTCGAGCGCCTCGCCATAGTAGCTCATGCCGTGCTGGTGCAGGTCTTCGGATATTTCGCCGTAGTGATTTTCAGCAAGTAACTGACCGATGGTGCGGCGGTAATCCCATAGGAAACGGTCGGTATCGGCGACGCTCTTGATAATGACGCCGGTCATCGCCGGCAGCCACAGACGCGCGTCGTAGCCGCGCAGACGCTGGAAGTCGCTGAGCATGTTGTCGGTCCAGTTCTGTGGGCCGACTTCGATCGAATCGGTGAGCATGAACGAGATGCCGTCTTTGCCCATGCGGCCAGCGCCTACGGTGTCGGCATACATCTTGAGATATCCGTCGACGTAGTTCTTCACGTAATCACGATTGAGCTTATCGACTTCGAGGCCGGTAGCTTCAAAAGGCGCGGGACCGTTTTCGTGACCGGTGAGAGAAGAGCCGATGCGCAGCACCATCCAGTTGCCTGCGGGCGGAGTCCAGTCGAGGGAACCATCGGACTTCATCTTGGCAGTGAGATCGATTATGTCGTTCGGTGAGACGATGAATGCGGGTGCGACATGCGGGTCGGTGATGGCGTAGAAGTTGCGTGAGTTGGCGTAGCCGGCCCGCTTTTCAAACTCGTTCGTGCGCGCGCCGCTTGAGAGAACTAACTCGGTAATGCGGTGCGGATGTACGCGTATGCCGGCAGGCTGTGCGGGAAAGACAACGCGGAAATAACGCGCAGTAACGGCATCGAAAGAAGCTGTGCTTTCAACGATGCTGCTGAAGGGAATGTCCGCAACCTTGCGGAAGTGTTCACCGTTGTCGCTCGCTTCAAGACGCGGCGGGATTGCGTTACTGTCATGATCGAAGACGCTGATCGCATCGTCGAGACTCGCGAGTGTAACAGTTTGGATGGTCTGCGGATGACCGTAGTCGAACTCTATCCATGGCTCGCCGCTCTGCGATTCGGCTGGTAGTTCCAATGCGACCGAGTTCACATCACCATCAGAGAGCGCCGCAACATTTGCATCGCCGCTGCTTGCAGTGACATGAGGATTCAGCTCGGACTGCGGCTTGTCTTCATCAGGAATTTTGTAAGCGATCACCGCGACATCGGTATAAAACTCCGGCGGAACAACGATCTTTCCATCAGGGCTGCGACGGCCGGGGACGCTGAGGTTCTGAAATGTGCCGTCCACTTCGGGCGGGTGCGGCAGCATGCCGGTGAAGGGCTTGCCGCCTTCAATGCGCGTGGAGGACCACACCATCTTCTTCATGCCCTGCGATGCAGGAACCCACGGACCGCCTGTTTCGCTCCACCCCGGTGAACTGGCGATGGCGACTTCCATGCCGTAGCTACGCGCAGTAGTGACAGCATAGTCGAATGCGTGCTTCCATTCGGGCGTCATATAGATGAGCCTCTGTGGCACCACTTGCGGCGTGTTGATGGCCCCCTCAAAGATTGTGACGCCGCCGACACCGACGCGGTGCATCCAGTCGAGATCGAGTTTGACGCCTTCCTCGGAGATATTGCCATTCATCCAGTGCCACCAGACGCGCGGGCGGGCGCCGTTGGGCGGGCTCTGAAATCCCTGCATCAACGAATCGTCTGACGACGTGTTTTGTGCTGAAAGGCTGGAACCCGCGACACATGCAAAAAGAATGAAGAGGCTGATCTTCAATCGGCAACTAAGCATGGAAATGCACCTTTAATTGGTTGAGTTGCAGCAAAAAATGTAAACCGATCTCAGTTCACGCAAGACTGTGACCTTGAGCAAATCCGATAGCGAAAAAGTTTCCCAATGCAACTAAAACGAGACGCCATTCTACTGATCTTTGCGGCATGACTGAAGCCATACGCCGATACAAATTCTTTCAGAGACCTCTACAAGCGGTCCGGCCTTCTTTCACTTCTTTGCCGCTATGGTTGCACGCGTGGAGCCGGTTGTGATGCCGCCGTCGACAAGCAATGTCTGACCAGTGACGTAGCGGCTGGCTTCAGAGGCAAGAAAAACGACTGCTCCATCGAGGTCATGCGGCTCGCCGGGGCGCTTGATCGGGATGCGCTCGACGAGATACTCGACCCAGCCAGGGTCCTCATACATCACCTTGTTCTGCTCGGTGCGGAACCAGCCGGGCGCGAGGCAATTCACTGTGACGCCGTATTTACCCCAGTCATCGGCAAGGCTCATCGTCATCTGACGCACACCTCCGCGGCTTGCGCCGTACGGAGCAAGGCCTGCATAGCCAAAAACGCTGGTGACCGAACCGATATTGATGATGCGGCCGTAGCCTTTGGCGATCATGCGACGCGCCACGGCTTGCGCTACGAAAAACGTGCCGCGCAGGTTGGTGTCGAGAATCTGGTTCCAGTCAGACCATGTAACTTCAAGTGCGGGCTTCCGGATATTCATCCCCGCGTTGTTGACAAGGATGTGAATCTGGCCGAAGGCAGCTTCTGCGTCGGCGGCCATCTTCTCGATGCTCTCCTGATTGCGCACATCGAGTTCAAGCGAGACTGCGCGGCAGCCAAGCGCCTTGATCTCAGCCTCGAAGGAGGCGAGCGATTCACGAGTACGGCTGGTGAGCACAAGGTCTGCGCCGGCGCGCGCAAGAGCCCTGGCAAAGTACTGGCCGAGACCACGGCTGGTGCCGGTGACAATGGCAACCTGACCGGTGAGATCGAAGAGATTCTCGCTCATTGAGCCCTCGGCGTAAGGATGATTTTCATCAGATTGGGCTCACGCGAGTGCAGCCGCTCAAACCAGCGCGGACCTTCTTCAAGTGACGCGACTGCAGTAATCAGCGGCTTAACCTGAATCTTGCCATTGCTAATAAGCTCGATTGCCTGCGGATATTCACCTGATGAGGCGCACGAGCCTTGCATGCGTATCTGGCGTGAGACAACTTTCTGCAGTGGCAGCGTGACTTCAGGCGTGATGTTGCCAATGAGAGAAACTGTGCCGCCTTTGCGTACGCAGTCGATTGCCGACGCAACCGTCTCGTTGCGTCCCACAGCTTCGTAGACGATATCCACGCCGCGCCCGCCGGTGAGCTTTTGAATCTCAGAGAGCAACTCGGCGCCCGAGGCGTGGAGAATTTTATCTGCACCCACCTGCTCTGCAAGTGAGAGACGCGTTGTGTCTACATCGGAGATGAAGACCTGCGCACAGCCTGCTGCACGCGCGGCCTGCAGTGTAAGAAGGCCGATCATGCCAGCGCCGATGACCAGAGCCGCCTCACCGCCTTTCACTTCGGAGACGCGCACACCGTGAAGCGCGACGGAGACGGCTTCAAGCATGGCGGCTTCAGAGAAATCGATTGATGCAGGCAGGTGGTAAACGATGTGCTGCGGCACGGCAACATACTCGGCAAATGCACCGTGGCGGCGATAGTCACCGCAGGAAACGCCAATGACCTGGCGATTGTCGCAGAGATTCACATCGCCGCTCTTACAGAACGCGCATTCACCGCAGTAGACGGTTGAGTCAATGGTGACGCGGTCCTCAGCTTTGAAGCCATGTACGCCGGAACCAACAGATTCGACTGTACCGGCAGCCTCATGGCCCATGACGATGGGAGGAATGCGGCGGCCTGTGGAACCGTCGAAGCCATGCACATCGCTTCCGCAGATGCCACAGGCCTCAACGCGAATGAGAACCTCGCCCGGCCCTGCGATGGGCAGAGGCATGTCGGCGATTTCGAGATGGTTATATTCGGAGAGAAGCAGGGACTTCATTGGCTCTTATTCTTCCTGTGTGGTTCGTGTTGCAATAGGGTTGCGTATGTAAGTTGTGCGGTAGTTGAGAATGCGCTTGCTATACATCGCAGAGATCGACAGCGGCACGCAGGCTTGTGAAGGGATCGCGTGTGGGCAGGAATTCGTGGGCGACGTAGCCCTTGAAGCCTGAGTCTGCGATTCCGCGCATTACGCCATCCCATTGCACTTCCTGCGTATCGTCGAGTTCGTGACGGCCGGGCACACCGCCGGTGTGGAAATGGCCAAGCCACTGGATGTTTGCCTTGATGGTCGCAATGAGATCGCCCTCCATGATCTGCATGTGGTAGATGTCATAAAGCAGCTTCACATTGGGTGAATTCACTTCCTGCATCACACGTACGCCCCAGTCTGTGTGATCGCACATGTAGTCGTGGTGGTTGACCTTGCTGTTAAGTAATTCCATACAGATGGTCACGCCGTTGTCTTCGGCAATCTTCTTTACGCGGTTGAGACCAATGATGGTATTGCGCGCACCTTCATCGTCGCTCATGCCGCGGCGATTGCCGGAGAATGTAATGACGTTAGGAACGCCGGCCTTGGCTGCAAGAGGAATGTTGGTGCGGAAGCCCTCTTCAATGGCGGCGTGGTTCTCCACGCGGTTGAGCGCATCGGGGATGGTGCCGCCGCCAGCATAGCCCATGGTGCAGATGAGTCCATATTTGCGGGGCGCCTCGTACTCTTCAGGCTGCAGAAGATCAATACCCTTGAGCCCGATCTGCGCCGCGTAAGCGCAGAGCTGATCGAGAGGCGTGTCTTTGTAGCACCATCGGCAGGCTGACTGGTGGATGCGGTTCTTTCTGGAGGGCACGCTTGCTTCTCCCTGAGCCATTGCGGCGAGTGGCGCGAGTGCGGTTGCGGTAAGGCCAGCCTTGAGGGCGGCGCGACGGGTGAGATTTCTGCTTGGTGTAAACGATTCCTTTGGCATACGGAGGAATGATACGCGTTCACCGCGGGTGGGCGCAGTACAGACACACAACTTTTTGCAGAAAGCAATTTCCCGCAACGTGGATCGGGAACCGGAGGTTAGAACGTAAAGGCGAGGCCGCCACGGATGCCACGCTGACTCTGCGCAAAGATCAACAGAGAACCATCACTGAGGATGTAGGGACGATAGCCCTGCGCCAGCAGGTTACGGACCTCAAGAAGCGCCTCGACGCGGCTCGATCCGTCATGGGCAATACGGATCGGCTGGCGGAGATGGATATTCAGGTAAGGCAGTGCGGCATTCTCCGCGAAGGGCGCAGCGAGCGTGACGGTGTCGTCAGGCTGCCAACGGTAGCTGGCGCGCCAGCGGGTACCGGTTCCATCCAGCGTTCCGGAAAGGGAGATACTGTAAGCCTGCGTGCGGTGAGGGCGGGCCGCGCTCAGAATCTGCGCAAATGCAACCGGCGTGGGCAGTGCGGGCATTACCAGCGCATCGCCATTGGCATAGCTGAGCCGAACGCGGTTACCATGCGGCAACTGGCGCTCCACTGCCGCCTCTACGCCAGCGGTCGAAAAAGCAGCGCCCGCAGCACGCAGCATACCGCTTGCAGGATCAAGCAGCGCGCTGGCTGCAACTGGGGACTGACCGGCTTCATCAGCGGCGAAGCGAGTCATGGCCTCAAGGATAGGGTCAGAGACTGTATCGGCATAGACCATTACAGCCATGCTCGATGAGTCGGTGCTGCGCTGCCAGCCGATCTCCTGATGCGTGCCTCGTTCGACAACCAGGTTGCCGTTCTGCTCGGCAAATCGCGGCATATACCCTGAAGCCTGGCTGTCGTCACTGCCATCGGGATTATGGACCATGGTGGCCATGCGGTAGCGGACAGCAGTATTGCCTCCACGCCACTCAACGGTGGCAAAGGGCAGGCCTACGGCGATGGTTTCAGGAGACTGGCCGTCCATGCGGCCTATCACTTCGGTCGAACCAACCTCAGCCTCAATGGAGGGACCGAGATTGATTGTCTCGGAACTGCGGACAGCAGCCTCACCAAAACCCTGGTTTCCAGCGCCATCGCCCATTTCCGGATGGATTGCCACGGCAGCTACAGATTGCACTGAGCCAGCAAATCCAAGATCCTGTCGGAAGCCGAGCATCGACTCCATGCCGGCATCTGTGTCGGGAGCAAAGTCCACCTGAGCCAGCAGTTCCCGGCTGTTCATGGGAGTATCTTCCACGCTGGCGGTCAGACGCTCACCGGTTTCGCCAAAGGTACCTGCCTGGCCTGTAGCGATCAGACGGGCCTTAAGCTTTGGCTGTGCATTGGGGCCATCTGTCACCACTACAAGAGGACCATCCTCAAGCCAGCGCAACAGCGGGCGGTTGGCAGCCGATTTCAGAGTCCAAGCCCAGTCATCTTCCTGCGAGCCGCTGGCGCGCGGCTGAGAGGGCAACCACTGCATGACTTCGTAAAGAGTGTTAAGGGTGAGATTGACAACTGTGCCGCGGCGTATGCGTACATTGTCGCGAAGCGAAGGCAGGAACGAGGGCCCCATGGCCTTGAGCGCGTAATGGCCGGGTAACAGAGACGCGATAACGAAGCGCCCTTTGCTGTCGGTATAAACGCTCGTCACAACGCTCAGATCAGAGCGGAGCAGTTGGACGGTGGCACCGATCTGCGGCACTCCGGAGGAGTCGCAGACGTAGCCGGACACCGACGCTGTGGCCGCTCCAAAGACAGGAGCGGTTCCCAGAGCGATCAGCACGGCGAAACCGGCGAGATGGGCGATACGCTTCATCTACAGATCTGTGACCCGCCGCGTCATCTGGCAGAAACCTTAAATTACCTACCCGCTGGTTTACCGGATCTGACGCCCGGTTGGCCACAGTTGCGGGTATATTGATACCTATTCGACGACAAAAGGCGCCGATTGTGCAATCTCTTGTTTCGAAATTGCGTCATTTATTTTTACCGTCACCTTGTATTTGCCCGGTTGCAGGCCGGCGATCGGTAGCGACTTCTCCACAGTCAACTGATCACTGTGCGCACCTAAATCCTTTGATTCCAGTTCCTTTTCCAAGATAACCGTACCGGTCTGAGCATCAGTGATCTCGTAGGTAACAGTGGCCGAGTTACTCTTGGTGGCGTCGTCAATTCCGAGATTGTAGACCTGCATCCAGAAGTTCAGATCCCGGGTCTGGTTCCGGTTGAACGTGACCGGTGTGGTCGAGTTGATGCTGACCCGAGGACGGACGAATGTATTGGCAATAATGAAGCTGCCCTCACCGATGTCCCGCGAGGAGACAGGGTGCATCTCATCGGCCAGAATGAGCGATGAGGTACCGAGCTTTTCATCTTCGAAAACCGGGACATTCAGGCTCTGCGCATACAGTCCGATATGGTCAGGATTGTTGACGTCCTTGATGGCGATGTCCAGGCGGTAAAGGCCGGGCTGCAGCGGCAGAGCCTTCCAGTAAACCGACTTGCGGTCGAGCGATTTCTCGAGCAGTTCTTCGGGCTGGTCGATTTCGACCGTGTCCTCGAAGGTCTGCACAGTCTTGTGCATAAGCGTGGTGACCTTGCCGAGAATGTTCACCACACCTTTGGAGACACCGTCCTTGGTTTGGAAGGTAATGTCACGGTTTCGGATCTGGAGCGTGATCGGCACCAGGTCTGTACTGTCTGTCACCTTCACAAAGTCGGTGCGCACGTCAAAGGGGAAAGGCGGACCGGAGAGAATCTTATGTTCAGTTACGAAGGCGTCGAGGTCCTTGAACTTGACCGGAGGCGGCGCAAAGAGCTTAGCCGCCAGTTCGATGCGGTCGAACTCCTTGCCCTGGGCGTAGTCGCCCATGGGGCCGCCGCCCAGGTTCTCGATGCCGTTGCCCTTGAAGCGGTCGGTCTTGTCTTTGTGGTTCATCTCCTCATACTCGGTCAGGCCGGCACCGGGCACGTGGAGCAGAGCATCCTTCTCGCTGCGGTCGATGGTGAAGTGATAGTCGCCGCATTGGCAGGTATCGACGAACTCGATATCGATGTTTTCGCCTATTCCCTCAAGATAGCGGTAGTGCCAGACCTCGAACGGGAATGTCGTAGTTGAGCCACCGCCCTCTTCCGGAGTGCGCTCGTAAAGGCCTCCAGAGGGGTGCGCGTCAATATCATCGGGAGGACCAAAGGCGATATAGATATGACCGCGGTCTGTTTTCCAGCCCGGCTTGCCGGCAGCAAAGTGCTCATTGGCATAAGCAATGCGGCGGTAATGCTCTTCGCGGTACTCGTTCTCCGGTGAGTCGGGATTGGGGTTGCGACGCTGCCAGAATGCCTCGATGAAGGCGTCGCGCTCCTCGTCGTTGCTGAGGCTCATGAAGGCTTTGCGCTCTTCATCGGAGATGATGTAGGGAACTTCTTCGTTCAGCCAGGTCTTGTAGGGCCCTTTCAACTCCTGGCGAAGGGCTTTCTGAGCCTTATAGCGCTCCTGATCGCTTCGCTGGCGCTTGAGTGGATCCTGCTGCTGGTCCTGATCCTGGCTGTTTGCCGGCTGCTGTGCCTGCGGTTGCTCCGCTGGGGGCTTTTTGGCATATGAACCGGTTGGAAGTGCCGAAACCAGGCCGCAACCTAGAACGGTCACGAGAAAACGACGGCTAATGAGCATCATGGCCTTCAAAAACTCCTGCGATCCCTTATTTTACGGGTCCCCGATAGGCTGGGCAAGGCTCCGCACGTAGTTCGGCTGTCAGTTTTGACGCGGGGAAGTAGCCAGGGTAACCGTAAATTGAAACGGAACAGAGTAAAATCGTGTGTGCGGAGCGGGAAATGGGGGATAAAGACTAATTTTGCCCGCCTGCGACATGACACGCGCAACCAAGCCCACTCTGTACCGCTTTATTCCGTAGGCTGAGCGTTTACGCAATGTCATGGTAAGGGGATACTCCGAGCCAACCGCCCGGAAAACACCTGTTTGGAACCGATTGCCCCGCGATTGCGTACACTGGAGTGCGGAAGACAATCGTCTTTTTAGAAGCCGACATGAAAAAGATCGTTTTTATCGTTTTAGGCATACTGCTGGCTGCCGGCCTCGTGACCTTCATGGTCGTCAAACAGCAGTCGGGCTACACCAAGGTGAACACCGCAAAGGTGGTGCGCGAAGACCTGTCCTCGGTGGTAAGCGGCACTGGACAGATCAAGCCCAAGACCTATGTAAACCTGGGAGCCACCGCGATGGGGCGCATTACCCATCTTTTCGTGAAAGAGGGCGATCACGTGAAGAAGGGCCAGCTCGTAGCCACGGTCGAGGATGTGTCCCAGCAGGCACAGGTGTCTGGCCAGGAAGCGGCGATTGCTGCAGCCAAGACCGACATCCTCTCCTATGTTGCTGCGGAAAAGACAGCCGAGGCTAACGTAGAGCATTCCAAGGCCGACCTTGAACAGAAAAAACTGGATTGGGACCGTGCGCAGGCGCTGTACAAGGATGGCATCCTGGCAAAGCAGGACTACGACGCCAAGAAGGCCGCCTACGACATCGATGTCGCTACACTGGATCAGTCTGTGGCCGGCCTGAACCAGGCGAAGGCAAACACCGCATCAGCGCGCGCGCATCTTTCAACGGCCGAGGCGACGCTGAAGGCCAACCAGAATGCACTGTCGCTTACGCAGGCCATTGCACCCTTTGACGGCATTGTGACCAACGAACCGGTGCGCGAAGGCGAGACGGTGGTGGAAGGCATTCAGAATACCGAAGGCTCAACCTTTATGACGCTGGCCGACATGAGTGTGGTGACCGCCGAAGTGAAGGTGGACGAAACGGATATCGTCAATGTCCAGATGGGCCAGCCCGCGGACGTAACGGTGGATGCGCTGCCAGGCAAAGTCTTCAAGGGCACAGTTACGCTGGTGGGCGATCAGGCGCTGCTGCGCTCGACCGGCATCGCCACATCACAGTCAACAACCGGAACGGAAGAGGCCAAGGACTTCAAGGTCGTGGTTACACTGACCACTCCCACGGACGAGTTGCGGCCGGGCCTTTCCTGCACAGCCAAGATCACGACCGCGCACAAGACGAACGTGCTCTCCCTGCCCATCCAGGCTCTGGCAATGCACGATCCCAATCTCGACAAGCCCAAGAGCAATGGCAATGTGGAGGCTGCATCCTCCGGGCAGAGTGACAGCACAAAGCCGCATGCTGTGCAGGGTGTGTTTGTGGTGGATAAGGATGCGCACGGCAAATTGCGCGCCAAGTTTGTCCCTGTGACGACAGGCATCACCGGCGCCACAAACATCGAGGTGCTTTCGGGCCTGACAGCCGGCCAGGAGATTGTCACGGGGCCGTATATGACGATTCGCAATCTAAAAAACGGGACACTGCTGAAGCGGGATACGACGAAGCCCGTAACAGCGGCTGCGGGCGGTAGCTCATAGCCCTGGCAGCCTCCGCGACTCAATGCATCGAGGCACAACGGGTGTGCATCTTCGACAGAAGCGGATTTGACAAGTCTAAGTCAGCAAGGGTGAGATTGGATGGCTCTGAACAGCATCATTACCGAGAATGTGGCCGAAACAATGGCGCCTCCTGACGGCGACATCATCGTGGTCGAAGACCTGTGGCGCACCTACGACATGGGTTCGGAGCAGCAGGTTCATGCGCTGCGCGGGGTCTCATTGCGCATCCGGCGCAATGAGTATGTCGCTATTATGGGGCCATCAGGCTCTGGTAAATCGACGCTTATGAACCTGATTGGCTGCCTCGACACCCCGTCGAAGGGCCGCTACTGGCTCAACGGGCAGCTTGTGAGCGAGCTCGACGACGACCAGCTCGCGCGCATCCGCAATAAGGAGATCGGATTCGTTTTTCAGACATTCAACCTGCTGGCGCGGGCCACATCGCTGCACAACGTGGAGCTGCCGCTGATCTATAACGGTACGCCAGCAGCGGAACGCATCGACCGTGCAAAGAAGTCGCTCATTAGCGTTGGACTGGAAGAACGCATGATGCACAAGCCCAACGAGCTCTCGGGCGGGCAGCGCCAGCGCGTGGCTATCGCGCGCGCGCTGGTAAACAGTCCGTCGATCATTCTGGCCGATGAGCCCACCGGCAACCTGGACTCGAAGACCGGTGTGGAGATCATGGCTCTCTTTGATCAACTGCAGGCGAGCGGCAACACCATTGTGCTGGTGACGCACGAGCCAGACATCGCCGAGTACGCGCACCGCGTGGTGCACATCCGCGACGGGCAAATCTTCTCGGATGAGCCGTCGAAGCGGTTCCGGAAATAACTCAGCGTGCGCTGAACTCCGCCAGGTCCATTCCCAGCTTATAGGTCTCGCCGTGCGCGAGCAGTTCTTCCCACGTCACTTCGCGATGCTGGTAGCCGGCCATACGGCCCAACATGCAACTCAGCGCCGTCTCTACGCCTGCGGCAATCTGGTTGTGCGAGTGGCCGGAGACGATGCTGTCGACGAAAGTGCGCTCTTTGTCGCGGTCGGCGAAAGCAAGGTTGTCTCCGAAGCCTCCGTTGGCGGCGAACTTGCCCTCCGCCGCTGACGTATTCATCGATTCTGTCCACGCCCATGCCTCCGAGCCGACGATCTGCACCGGGCCAGCATAGGGAACCGTTGCGGCGCCGTTTGCACCGAAGAGACGCAGGCCCGCTTCGAAGAGTCCGTAGCTGCCGAACTGCGTGGAGCTAAAGGAGAGGCGCACGTCGCCCGGATAGGTGAAGTCCACCTGGTAGTTGTCCCAGCAGTCGCCTTGGTGCGTGAGAATGTTGCGGCCGCCGGTGGCAATGGCTTTGAGCGGGTGTGCACCGAGCATCCAGTTGCACAGATCGATGATATGGATGTTCTGCTCGACGAGGATGTCGCCCGAGAGAGCGCGATCCCAGAGCCAGTTACGCAGACGATGCTCGTCAGGCGTTGCACCGGCCGCGACTTTCTCAACCGATGCGGGCGCAAAGTAGTAGCCAGTAACCGAGGCAATCTTGCCCAGCGCACCACCCTGAATCTTTTCCGCGATGGCCGCTATCGGCGGGGCGTTGCGGCACTGGAAGCCTACGTCGACACTCTGCGAAGGCTTGACGCGCCTGGCGATCTCGAGCGCCTGTCGTGCCTGCGCCACATCGATACCCACCGGCTTTTCGCAGTAGACATGCTTGCCTGCATCGACGGCTGCGCCGAGATGCTGCACGTGAAAGAACGGTGGAGTGGAGATCTGGATCAGGTCGACGGCGGAAGATGCGGCGAGCTGCTCGAAGGCATGTGCGCCATGAAAGAGAAGGCTGTTGTCGATGGGCGCGCGGCCCAGGCTCGCGTTCACCTGGTTAAAGTGCGCCTGCCCTGCTTCAAGCTGGTCGTGGAAGAGATCTGCGAGCGCTACGACCTGAGCCGAAGTGTTCTGCGAGAACGAAGTGGCCACATGTGTGCCACGATTGCCGCAGCCGAGCAGACCATGGCGAACTGCGGAGTTGGCGTCAAAACCAAAAGCTGTGCGCGGCTTCACGATCAGCAGCCCGGACGCCGCTCCGGTTGCAGCCTGAATAAACTCTCTGCGATTCATTCCCTTCTCTCCCTTTGCTTTCTCTGTGCAGCTAACCGTGAAATCTTTTCATCACGATCCCAAAAGACATCCTGGCAATTCCCTGCCTCAGCCAAGCACCTCGTGAATGACGCGCTCCAGATAGATCTTCTCCTGCTTCACGTCTTCGATCTGCTGCGGGCCGGAGGTTTCGCGTTCAATGGTGACGGCGCCGGTATAGCCAAGTTTGTGCAGCTTGGTAAAGACCTCGTGGAAGTTTACGAGGCCGGTGCCGATGAGCACCTCTTCGCCGAGTTTGTCGGGGTCAGTGGGCCACCTGCCGTCTTTCGCATGAATGCTGCGCACGTGCGGGCCAATGATGTCGACGGCATCGACAGGATTTGCCTTACCGTAAAGAATCAGGTTTGCAGTGTCGAGGCCAACGGAAAGGTTGGGCATATTTGCGTCGCGGATCATACGCGACATGGTAGTTGGCGTCTCCTGACCGGTCTCCATCAGGAAGTATTGCCCGTTGCCCTGGCAGTGCTGTGCGACTGTACGGATGGCCTCGACCGCGCCGGGATAGAGCGGGTCGGCGGGGTTCTCGGGGATAAAGCCACAGTGAGTCTGCACTTGGTCGATACCAAGCAGCTTGGCGAAGTCCGAGGCCTGGCGTAGCGCATCGATGCGCGCGGCTCGGGTGGACGGAGGCACCAATCCAATAGTGGAAGGCCCTTGCAAAAAGTTCCATACCAGTGGCTGAGGACCGACGACTTCGACAGTTGTTGCGACAAGCTCAAATTTATTCAGCAGGTCACCTATCTGCCGGGCTAAGTCCGGGGTGAAGTGATTGAGATAGCCATCCAGCGACAGGAAACAGTTATCAAAACCCAACTCGCGTACGCGGCCAATGCGCTCTTCCGGAGAGGGAAAAGGAGCAATGAGAAGTCCGACATCCATGGGCTTGAGCGATGCGGCCTTTGCAGCTTGTGCTGATTCGGCATCAGTTGCACACGTGGGCATTCCTGCTACCAGTGCTGCCGCCGACGCCTGGCCTATAAACTCTCTGCGATTCATTGAAATTGTCCTCGACTGATTGTCCGACCCGACCTCCGGGGTTGGCAAATCGATTGATCGATCATGCGTGTGGACAAACTGCGCGGTACCCTCGCGACAAGATGACTCCCGAACGCGGAAATTGGCGTAACTTTCACTGTAAGTAACTTGACAAGTAACTCAGACAAGCACAAGATCAGGTTAGTAGCAGGGGAATGGACGCGCGTGACCAAGATGCGCGCAGGTTGATCATAGCCTTCTGTCCCGATCTGAAGAGTTCCGGCAAGTTTCTTTGATCGCAGTTGTTCAGCTAAGCCGGTAAATGCATCGCTAGTCGATCGGCATTTCACGTAGACGTGCCGGCTTTAACGACATCGATTTTCGGGTGGCTTCGCATCTTATTCCTGCTGGCACAATTTCTCGTTCTCGAGAAGCGGTGTCCGACTTGCGGTAGATACTCGCTACCCGTTGCAGCAGCCAGACAGCAGAATTTCAAGGGTGCCTCGCAGAGCTGAGCACAATTGTCTTTCCGGCTTAAGCTATGGTTACGTTTTTCGGTGTTCTTACGTCATAAGCAGGGTGAACGGTCAGTCTTCATTGATTCGTCTGGAGTAATCCTCCACTCTTCGCGCAAGAAAGCGTGGTGTGTTTGACGAATTTCTCATCTGGTGGAGAACTTCCACCGGCCTGACGCAAGGTAGCCGCACGGCCGAAAAAAGGCGCACAGATCACCCGGTCTTTACCGGTCGTACATCGAGTGCAGGAAACCTTTCTGGAGGTACGTCATGCTGGTCAAGCCACAGTGCATCGGACACCGAATCACGGGAATATATATTGGCGCCAGCAATGTGCGCAGGTACTTTCCACGGCGCGTTGCGGCCATTGAGCTTGAAATCGATCATCTTCGTATTCGATGCGGGCTCACAGCAGACTTCTGGCAGGATGACCCAGAGATACGCGACCCCAGGTTGAGCGACTGGCTGCAGCTGAAGCAGTTGCAGGGAGCAGGAAAACGGAGTTCGATCACTCTGAACATGACGCCTTCGGGTGAAGATGTGTTCATTCTTGGACCCGCTACTCCCGCCGACCACAGCCGCACGCATGGAGTAATCGGACCGCTGCACGCAGATGTGCGAGAGATCGCGGCGCGCAGCGCCTATCCACTTGACAGCCCAGCCACAGCTGCGTAAGCGGCGAACTCATCGAAGTGGCAGCAAAGGAGTTTGGCCATGAAGATGCACGATGCAAAATACCATCAATTAGAGACGCGTGCAGCGGCCGCTCTGAAGGCTGCACTCGCTGAGGTTTCAACCATCAAAATTATGAAAATTTGCCATGAGCCTTCGCAGCCAGGCCGCGACTCATGCCTGATGGTGCATGTGGATCTGTTCGGGCGGCGCCACGTTCTGAACTGCGAGATTCATACCGATGGGGAACCGCAGCAAATCCGATCGACCCTGGAAGGGTTGCGAGCGAGCACTGCTCAAAATGAAGATGCCCTGCCGATCATCATTGCGCCGCATCTTTCACCCGAAGCTCAGGCTCTTTGCAAAGAAAACAAGACCGGGTTCGTCGACCTCGACGGCAATGCGCGGCTTGCACTCGGCGAGGTGTTCATCATAAAGCGCACGCTGCCAGACAGGAGTCACCGACGCCCCATTTCGTCCCTGGAGTGGCATCCTGCCTCGCTGGAAAAACTGACAGTGCACTCCGTTACCACGCATCGCGCTGCAACTCACCACGTAGCATAAAGCGAGCCTGCTAGATTGCACCAAAAAATAGGCGGAGGGGTGCGCCTCCGCCTGTTTTTGTTCGCAGGATTCGCCGTTTACCGGGATCAGATCTCGAGGATTACGGGCATAATCATAGGCCGGCGGCCTGTCGACTTCTGGATCAGACGCTTCAGTTCGACACGCACCTTTTCATTCACCATGCCGTAGTCACTTTTCTGCTCAGGGCTGAGACCGTCAAGAGTCTTGAGGACAGTTTCGCGAGCCTGGTCAGTGATGTCTGCTCCGCCGAAGCCGCGCATGATGACCTCAGGCGTACGCTCCACCTTGCCGGTGCGCTTGTTGATGGCCAGCACGGCAAGCACTACGCCATCTTCCGACAGAATGCGGCGGTCGCGGATGACAAGATCCTCCACCACATCGATTGACGAGCCGGAGTCGATGAGAATGCGGCCGGCTGTCACTTTGTCGCGCTTGCGTGCATCGTCTTTATCGAGTTCGAGCACATCGCCGTCTTCAATCACGATGGCATGCTCCACGGCGCCCGTCTCCATGGCGATCTGCGCATGTTTGCGCAGAAAACGGTAGTCACCGTGGACAGGGATGAAGAACTTGGGGCGGACAAGATTGATGAGCAGGCGCAGCTCGTCCTGGCTGCCGTGGCCGCTTACGTGGATCAAGCCACTCGACCCGTCATCGCATATCACATGGGCATCGCGCCGGCTGAGGTGATCGATGACACGGTGAATGCTTTTCTCGTTGCCGGGAATAATGCGCGAACTGAGAACAACGGTATCGCCGGGCTCGATGCGTGCGTGCTTATGGTTGTCGACGGCAGCGCGGCTCAGCGCACTCATGGGCTCACCCTGCGTGCCGCTGATGAGAATCATCAACTGCTCGGGTGAGTAGTCTCGCAGCTGGCCGGGATTGATCACCAGACCGGGCGGAATATCGATGTAGCCCAGATCCTGCGCAATCTCAGTGCTGTCCACCATGGACCGGCCCATCACTGCGACCTTGCGGCCGTGCGCACGTGCCAGTTCGAGCGCAATGCGAATGCGGTAAATGGAAGAGGAGAAGCAACTGAAGAAGAGCTTCTTCTTGGTGCGCGAAAAAACTTCGTCGAGCCGCGGGATGACCGCGCGTTCGCTGGGCGTATAGCCGGACCGCTCCACATTCGTCGAATCCTGCAACAGCGCCAGCACACCGCGCCGGCCATATTCGGCAAAGGTATGCATGTCGAAGGCTTTGTCGTCGAGCGGCGAGAGGTCAATCTTGAAGTCGCCGGTGTGGATGATGACGCCAGCCGGTGTATCGATGGCGAGGGCAACACAGTCCACCAGCGAATGCGTCACTCGAATCGGCTCTATGGTGAATGGACCAATCGAGAATTTTTCTTTGGGAGCAATCTCGATGAGCTCGGTCTCATCGAGCATCTGATGCTCTTCGAGCTTGCCTTCCACATAGGCGAGCGTGAACTCGGTGGCGTAGACGGGCACCTTGAGTTCGCTGAGTATCCAGGGCAGACCGCCAATGTGGTCCTCGTGCCCGTGGGTGAGCAGAATGGCGCGAACGTGCTGCTTGTTCTCGACCAGGTACGAGATATCGGGCACGACGACATCGACACCGAGCAGTTCCGTCTCAGGAAACATGAGGCCGGCATCAATGACGATAATGTCGTCTTCCCAACGGACGGCGAGGCAGTTCATACCAAACTCGCCCAGGCCGCCAAGGGGGATGATTTGCAGTTTCTTTGTTTGCATCAGTCATCTTTGATGCTATCACCCGCTGGGTTTAAACAGCCGCATGCAAACATCGCGGCTATTTAAAACCAGCGGACGAGCGGATACAAGCGGTTTTCGAGCGATTTATTGCCCTGTCCTTGGATAATCGGCACGTACGGCAACAATCTCGTATGGGTGGATCGGAAAACTTACATGAGCACCCCTGATCGCGAGCGGATTGCCCACCGGCTTTTCAAGCAGGTTGGTCTCTGTTGCTCCGGTCGCACCCTGAGGCAGGGTCAGGTCTACATCGGTGTTCTTGCCGGCCCACTCGTACATGTGAAAAACGAGCGCGTTGCTATCCTCTGCCTTCTTCATCGCCGTCAGCACCACGTCGTCTGCCGAGACAGATGCAAAGGAATGTTCGGAGGTCAACGTGCCCGCATGCGCTTCCACCTGCATGGCTGCCAGCTTGTAGTTGAACTCCCAGCCATGACGAACGGTCATGGCCCCCTTCCAGTCGCCGGCGTGCGGATAGAGCGCGTAGCTGAAGTGATGATGACCGCGGTCGGCATCCGGATCAGGCGATGTGGGCGAACGCAGCAGGCTCAGGCGCAGCAGATTGCCTACCGCGTCATAGCCATACTTAGACTCGTTGATGAGGCTGAAGCCATGCTGTCCATCGCCCAGATCAGCCCAGCGCTGCGCAGGCACCTCAAAACGCGCCTTTTCCCAACTGTTTTTACGCGTAGTTGGTCGTTCGATGGTGCCGAATGGAATTTCATATGTAGCAAAGGGAGAAGAAGCGGAGAGAGTGAACGCGGCTTTGAGCAGAACGTGCGTCTCGTGCCAGTCGATGTCGTTGACCACACGCGCCTCATCGCTGCCGGCATAGAGCACGATCTCCTGCACGAATTTGGAATTTTGCCAGGTGCGCGTAACACGAATGGCGGCGCGGATGGGGCCGCGCTCGACCACTTGCACCGAGTCAGCCTGGGTCAGACGCGCAGGTGTTTCATCGAGCGTACCGGGATCGATGTTCCACGCATCGTACCTCTGCGGCGTGTCTTTGAATGCCTCAAGTTCATTGCCGCAGGAGCCGGCAGCCAGCGTCTCAAAATTCGCTTTCTTGTCATAGAGGCTGGTGAGGCAGCCGGTCTTGGGATCGACAGTCACGCGCAGGTTCGCATTTTCAAGCGTCGTGCCGGTCACTCTCAGGTCGCTCGTAAACTCGCGCTTGCCCGAAACCACGTGCAGCACCTCATACCCCATGGCAGGAACATCGCGAGCCTCAACCGCCAGATGAAAGCTGTTGGTCTGCGCATTTTTCGAAAGAACCTCGGAGGGCAATACCGTGCCGTGTGCATCGAGTACAGATACGTCCTCCGTCGCACCCGGCATCTGCACGTCGAACTCGACGTTGCCCGAGCGGCGCCAGCCAAGCGGATTGAAGATCAGCACCGGAACACCTGAGGCAACACGCGTGTCGATGTGTGCGGCCACGGTGTGCAACGCTTTGTGTGAGATCTCGCTCGTCTCCCAGCGCACGTCATCGAAATCTTTCTGCGCGTCGCGATAGATAACGGCAATGCCGGAGCCGGCAGCGAGATCATGAAAGCCATTAAAAGTTATCTTGCGCCATGCGTCGGTCAGCTCCGCGCCGGGATAGGCGTCGCCGTCGAGCCACGCCAGTGAAGCATATTTTTCCGCGTTGAGCGTCCACTCAGGCGCATCGCGCAAATTGCGCTTCATATTGGCTTGCGTAGTGTAAACGCCACGATGAAATTCGAGATAGAGCTCGTCGTCCCAGGTAGGAATCGAGATTTCACCCGCGGGAGGCTGCGGTGGATACTGATAGCCCTCGGCGATAGCGCGATAGTTCCAGACCTTCGAGTCCGGCGCGATTTCACCCTGAACCTTTGAAAGATATGGCAGCGCGGTGCCGAACTCCATTTTTGGCGCGATCTTGCCAGGCTCCATCCAATGATTCGCATCGTCGAGCATGTCTCGCGTAGGTCCGCCACCGTGATCGCCTACCCCGTAGA
This sequence comes from Occallatibacter sp., assembly GCA_035546015.1. GTDB lineage: Bacteria > Acidobacteriota > Terriglobia > Terriglobales > Acidobacteriaceae > Telmatobacter. The sequence goes on along the minus strand of DASZXD010000229.1, from coordinate 53,946 downwards.
GATCCATCATCTCGGTCATGCCGGGAGCATCAGTACGTGCCTGTGCCAGTTCGGCAGAGAGATGCACCGGATTCAGATTGCGATCGCCGTAACCGTGCGGAAAGTACGTGAGCACCTTGCTACCGTCGGGCGACTGCCACCAGAAGAGTTTGAGCGGGAGTTGATTCGTATCGTTCCACGACATCTTCTGCGTAACGAAGTAGTCGATGCCCGACTTCTTGTAAATTTGCGGAAGCTGCCAGTTATAGCCAAACGAATCGGGATTCCAGCCGATCTTTATGTCAACTCCGTAGTGATCGAGAAACCATCGCTTGCCAATAAGGATAGAACGTGCAGTCGATTCGCCGTCCGGCAGGTTGAGGTCAGGCTCGACCCACATGCCACCCACAACTTCCCAGCGCCCTTCTTTGATGCGCTGCGCGATCTGATCGTTCATCTCTGGATATTTGTCAGCGAGCCAATTGTTATAAGCGGCCGCTGACTGGGTGTAGGTGTAGCCGGGATATTCATCCATGAGTTGCAGTGCGGTGCCAAAGGTGCGCTTCACCACGTCAACAGTTTCAGTTCGTGGCCAGAGCCATGCAGCATCAATATGTGAGTTGCCGGTGAGGTGCAGCGTAGCCTGCTCGAGTAGCGGCTTGAGCGCCTCAAGCGCAGAGGCTGACTGCCTAAGCGATGCATCGAACTGTTCCTGATCGCCGGCATCGAGAGCCTTGAGATCGACTGTCTCAATCGCCTTCACCAGCGTGGCCTGATCAGCCGTCACATCTTTTGAAAAACTCGGCACAAGAAACGCGGCAGAAAGAAATTCATCATGCAGATCTTCGGGATTGGGACGATCGGAAGCAAAGTTGATGGATTCAGTGGCTCCCTGGAACCACTTCTTGCCAACTGTTCCCAGCAGCTTGACGGCAATGAGGATGCGATCGCCCGGCTTGGCGTGATCGAAGAGTTCGATCTTCTCCAGGCTCTCTCCCAGCGCCACGCGGCGGCCGTCGAGGTAGATGATCTGCGTCACCGAGTCACGGCCTGTGGTTCTCGATTGAAAAGAAAACCAGATCTTTGCGCCGGTAAGATCGTAGCCGTGCAAGTTCTTCGGCACTTCAAGCCATTGCCGGAACCACACTGCGCCGTTTGCATACTCCTCACCACGCTTCGCAATCGTCCACGAAGAATCGTCGAGTGCAGGACTTTCGCCATGTGGAATATCACCCGCGTGCGCGCGCCATTGACTCTCGGGCAACTGATTCAACTCGCCGAGACGACCGATTACCTGTTGCGCGGGCTCGGGCATCGCATTCATCACCGTTTTGAGCTGCTCGGTGGTCTGCGCCATCACGGCGCCCGGCAGGAAGAAAGAAAGTGCGACAACGCACAGAATCCACTTTTTCATCGCTGATACATTCCTTTGGTTGAACTCGAGCGTGGCGGTTGACTTGCTTGTCAGTTTGGCGGCGCGTTTCGGCCTTTATTGCTCGGCCGACGGCGGCGGATCATGCTCCGCCCAGTGGCCGGGAGCAGCAGCCATGGTAAGCACCAGCTGCCCTCCAGCAGCAATTTCGCTGTGATGCAGCCAAGCACGATCAATTGACTTGCCATTCAGCGTAGCTGCAGTTACGTAAATATTTTCCGGCGACAGATCCTTTGCTTCGATCACGAAATCCCTGCCGCCGGCCAGATGTAAAGTGGTCTGCGCATAGGCTGGGCTCCCGATCAGATACACATCCTGACCGGCATTGGGAAAGATGCCTATCTCTCCGAATGCATACCACGAAGACATTGCACCGGAGTCGTCATTGCCCGGCAAACCCCTGAGGCCGGCGTGGAAGCTTTCTGCAATGATTTTGCGCACATGCAGATCGGTCTCGCCAGGACGACCCGCCCAGATGTAAAGATAAGGCGTGAGAAATCCGGGCTCGTTGCCAACGTCGTAACGGCCAGGCACGGCAAAGAAGGCATCGAGCCTCCGCACAAATGTATCCTTGCCACTCATGGTCTGCACAAGCAACGCAACATTTTGCGGGACGAAGAACGAATACGTCCAGGAGTTGCCCTCGTAGAAAGTCGTGCCTCCCCAGGTGCAATCGTCCATCGCGGTGAAGGGCGCAAGCCAGCTTCCATCACGATGGCGCGGCCGGATGAAGCCGGTAAATCCGCCGTCGCTGAAGTTAGCATTCCAGAGCTTCATCCAGTTCGCAGAGCGTGCGAGATATTTGCGATATGCGGCTTCGTCGTGGAGCCCTTTGGCCAGCAGCGCGATCTCAAAGTCGTTTGCTGCGTACTCCATATCGACGGAGCCGGGCCGGTCAGAACCCTCAATCGACACATAACCGAGATTGTGCCAGTCATCGAGGCCGCCACGGCCTTCTTTGAAATGATCCTCGGGCGCTACCTCAGCATCATGAATTTCGGCAGCGAGCGCAGTGTGCCAGTCAATGCCCTTCAGGCCTTTGACGTAGGCATCGGTAAGCATGAACTCAGCGTTGCTGCCACCCTGCGTGCGGCCGTTGTAGTTGCCGCTGCGCGCATCAGGCAGCCAACCCTCATGTCGATAAAGATCGACGAGTGCGCGCACTATCTCGGTCTCGCGCTCTGGGGCGATGAGCGTAAGCAGCGGTCCCGAGGTACGAAAGATATCCCAGATAGCGTAGTAGTCGTCATAGTAAGGCTCGCTCGACTTCCACAACGGATTCTCGTCCGTGCGGTCGCTGGGCATAAGCATGGTGTGATAGAGCGCGGTGTAGAAAACCTGCGCCTGCTCCGGCGTCTCACCCTTGATCTCGATTTTTCCGAGCGCTTGGTTCCACTTCGACACGGCTGCGGTACGCACAGCTTCAAAATCGAAGCCGGAGATCTCCGCGTCGAGATTGCGGCGGGCCTGTTCTACACTGATGAACGAGATGCCGATCTTCATGCGCACCGGTTGCCCCGCGCGCGGTGTAAAGGTGAGCCATGCGCCGGTCTTCGCGTCTGCATCGCCATGCGCACTCTTGCCGCCGGATGAGAGATCGCCATTGGTCCATGTGCCATACGAAGTGGCGGGCGTGTCAGTGCGTGCGTAAAAGTAAACCGTGTAAGGAACAGGCTGCTTATTCCATCCTCCCTTTACAGTGCTGGAACCGGCGACCGCACTCGGCGAGATGATGTGAATCTCACATGAAACAAGCGATTGATTCTCTCCCTGCCGCTCGCCGGAACGCAGTAGATGACTAACGTCGAAGATCAGATTGTCGTGCGAGCCACTCGGGTAGCTGAACTCATATATGGCACTTCGCCGTGCGGCGGCAATCTGCACGCCTATGCCGTAGCGCGCAAGCGTGACAGCATAAAAGCCAGCCGATGCGCGCTCATCGGCGCGCGGCGACTGCATATCGAGCGGTGCAACTCCACCCGTAGTTGGCTGCACCAAAATGTTGCCGTAGCGCGCGCCTCCGCCGGTGCCGCTCACGTGTGTCTGGCTGAAGCCGCGAATGTCGCCACTCTCATTCCAACCTGCGTTGGGGTCGTGGCCTTCACCATTATCCATGTCGGGACCTGGCTTGATCATGCCGAAAGGAATCACAGGACCAGGAAAAACATTGCCACCGCCGGCCGCTCCGAGTAGAGGGTCTACATATTGCGCAAACTGCGCGTGCACCGGGACAACAGGCGAAAGGAGAAGGACGGCAATCGCAATCTTGCGCATGTGCAGAGACATAGGAATGAACGCGTGTGCAGCGAGTGAATTATAGCAGCGTGCCAGCAGCCGCATTCACAGGAAGCAAGCTCCCTACTGCACAAGCACAATGGGCGCACGCCAATAGTTGGCCTTCTGCGTTGTTGTATCTAGGATCGTGACCTGGCAGTCATATTCACCGGGGCTGAGTCCATTCACGCCAAGACTGAAGCTGAGCGGCATGGTACCAAGACGGCTTGCGGTTGAAGGTGCAATCGCCGTGGGCGTCGTCTCGTAGACCTTTGCACCGTTGCGATAGAGCGTGACAAACGCGAAAAGCGGCGGATTACCGGGCGACGGCGTCTGTTTGTAGGCCTGGAAGTAGACGTAGATATCGCGCGTAGTGCTGAAGACGCGGGTCACGCTAGGAATGAGCTTCTTGCCATCCTGTACCAGCGGATTGACGGCATCGGCTTTGATGCGGTCTTTGGCTTTGGCTGCGTCGTAGATTGCCTGGTTCAGCTCAACGCGCTGGCTGCCAAGAACCACGGCACTGATGGGAATACGCTTCTCTTCCTTATTGAGGTTGGGAATAACGAAGGTGGTTTGATACGTGCCGATGCGGCCCGTTTCGTCGTCGCGCGCAAGAAACTTGATCGTGTATCTGCCGGGCAGCAGCGTGAATCCGGTGTCATATTCGATGGGGCGCCTGGCAAGCTGGGCCGCCGTTTCGTCAGAGAGCTTGATGTTGACGTTGTCACGGACATTCGAAACCGTGGTCCCACCTACAATGTCTTTTACCTCGCCCACAAAATCGATGAGGGTGTGCTCGTAGCCGCCGCGCTTGGCCAGGGCCAGCTCGCGGCCCGGAATTTTGACGATGATAGGAACAAAATACTCGGCACGGTTGAGCTGGAAGTAGTCGATCTCCATCGCGATAGTGAGATCGGTGATGGGGTCTTCGAGCATCAGAGCGTCTTCAAGCTGGCGCTCCTTGTCAACCGCCGTGAATTTGCTGAAATCCTTGTCCGCATAGTAGCCCTGGCGATAGTCGAGATTCGCATCAGGATTGCTGGCGATGGAGATCTTGATACGACGGAAGTGTCCGTTCTTCGCGGTGTTCGACGCGTAGTAGCCAAGCACATAGTAGTCGGAGACGGATTCCTGCGCCTGCACAATGCCATGGTCAAGGTCATTGTTGTCGAGCAGTGCCTTTCCGCCGGTGTCGCTGGCGAGTGCATAGAGTGTGTCTTGCGATTGCTGAAAGCTGTTGCTCACAGCCATGGCTGCCGCGCCGGTATACATGCCTGAGTTACCCTGCGAACCCTGCGTGGCATCGCCCAGCGGTGCCGAAGCAACCAGGCCGCGCGCATCGACGGTCCAAAAAGTCACTCCGGAGCGGATGGCTTCGTCCACAGTGGCGTGAAGCTGCGCCTGATTGTCGATGCCGTTGAGGCGCATGCCGCCGGCAAAGTAAATGAGTGACTTCTTCTCGTTCACGCGGCCCAGCATGTGCGCTGCAGTTTGCAGCGCGGAAAGCTGACGGTCGGTATTGAAGATATTGAACTCGCTGTCGTCCTGGCCGAAGGCCGCGCCGGTATCAGCGCTGCCTGCATCATCTGTAGTTTCGGTAGACCCCTGGCCTTCGCCCACGACCATTGTTTCAAGAATGCTGAGCAGACGATTGCGATCCGCGGTGAAGTCCTGCAGCACATCGACCGATCCGCCCTGATAGCGCATGAGCGCGATCAGGTCCGCTGCTGTCATCTGTGTGCGCACAAACTGCTCCGCAGCGCCGAGCGCGCGCATTTGATCGTCGGGACGCATGCCTGCCATGTCAAAGTAGAGCGCAATGAGACGGCGATTTTTGTAGCGCTCGTTATTCATGCTCTCGGGAGCAATCTGCTCGCGTGCCAGCTGGTTATAAATTTTGATGTCTTCTTCGGAGCGCTTTGAAGGCGGCAGCGGCGTGGCATGTGTTGTGAGGTCCTGATGCTCACAGAAACTTACAGTCTGCGGCACGCCGTCTTCGGTCACAGTGAAGTCTTTAGCCGTGAGCCCGTGGACGAAGTTGCCCTGCTTGTCCTTCACAATAACGGCTTCCACAACAAGCTGTGACTGTACTGTAAGCGTGTAACCCGGGGGCACATCGGCTGCCTTGTTCTGGCCGACCTGCTGGGCCCTTACGCTGAATGCGGCGAGCGGAAGAAGAATTGCAAGCAGTCTGCGCATGGTTAAAACCTCAGCCGGATGGTAGTTTGCAGACTGCGCATTGCGCCGGCCGCGAGCGGACGGCCAAACTGCTGCTGGCTGCTCTGCGACGCGCCGTTCCACACCGTATTCCAGCTTGTGAATGCAGGATGGTTCAGCAGATTTGCCGCGTCAACTCGCAGATCGAGGTAGGTCTTTCCATGCGGGCGGAAGGTGCGCGCCAACGAACTGTTGAGCGTGAACTGGTTCGGGCCGGTGATGGAGTCGCGTCCGGCCGTTCCCCACTCACCGGCGACGGGCGCGACAAACGCTGCAGCATTGATGTGCGCTGCACCGCTCGTGTTATAGATGGACGCGCCAGTCAGGCTCGGCCGGATCACATTCGTGTATCCGGTGCCTGGGACAGCTACGGGATAGGAAGGCGTCTCGGGAAATCCGGTGCCGGTCGACAGGGTGCTAAGCAGCGTCCACTCCTTCAGCACGCGACCGCGCCATCCGCTCATCAGCGTACCGCCATGCAGGCCTTCGCCGCTTGTATATTGAGCAGTGAAATTCAAAAGATGACGCTGATCGAAAGTAGAACGCGCACGTTCCGCACGAAGATCACGCCAGTTCTGTGCGATGGTTGCTGAAGAACTCGATGATGCCTCAGAGGCCGCGTTCTGGTTCTGCGCGCTCGTCGTCGCATAGCCCTGGCCGCCGAGCACGGCATCGTCGTCAATGGACTTCGAGTAGGTGTACTCGAGCGTGGCAGTGAATCCGTCCTTGAGCCGTCGGCGCAGTTGAATCTGCCCCGCCTGACGCGTTGAATTGCCGCCGGAGGTGCGATAGACGAAACCGCTGGGACAATCCGGGCACGGATTCGTTGCGCCGATGGGCGGGTAAGTGTTAGGTAGAAATTCCTGTGCCCCGTGCGTACCCTTCACGCCAGTGTATGTGGCCACCATCTGCATCGCGAAAGGCAGATCGCGTTGCACAGTCAACTGCCAGTTCTGCGCATAGCCGATGTGGTAGTTCGGATCGATGGCGAAAGTGTCTGTGGAGGCACAGCCGAATCCGCTGGCGAGTGTGAGCGGGCAGGCTGCGCTGTTCTGCACGCTGAAGCTGGTAGAAAACGGCGCCTGCTGTGCCATCTGCAGCACGAGATTCTGATAGACCGACGTGTCGCGGTAAATGCCGTAACCGCCGCGTATGACAACTGTGGAGGCAGGAATAGGCCGCCAGGAGATGCCGATGCGTGGCTCAATCCCACGGCGGTCTGGACGGATGAGCGAGTTGGGATAATGTGTGCCTGTGATCGATCCAACCGGATCAGTGCCAAGCACCGGAGCCGCAGTACTGAAGCCGGAGTTGAGATCGAGATTAGCAATGCGTCCGTGCAGCTCGGTGATGGGAGCGCTGTACTCGTAGCGCACGCCCGCGTTGATGGTGAGCACCGAGAGAATACGCCAGTCGTCAGTGAAGAACAGATCGTAAACCGGCTCACGGAGATACTTGTCAGCATTGCCGAAGGCGATCGCGCTTGTATCGGGTACTCCAGCCATAAAGTCCGCGAGCGCCGAGCCGGATGATGTAGTTAACGCACTGTTCGCAGTGGCCACACCGGTAAAGCCAAAGGAACCGCGCGGATTCTGCTGAAAGTCGTCGTTCCAGCTCTGCTTGCGAAAATCGCCGCCGGCCGAGATATTGTGCCGGCCGCGATAAATGCCTACCGAGACTGACACACCATTGGTCTGGCTGCGGTTAAATGCGCTGTTGCCATCAGAAAGAGATGCGATGCCGCTTGAAAAGCTGAGCGCCGGCGGACCCCAGTTGGAAGCCGTCTGATCGTTGCCACCGATGCCGGCATTGCCGGAAATATTCACGCGATTGGCGAAGTTGGGCCGCACGTCAGTGCGGAGACGGCTGAAGGTGTATCCGGTGAAGAAAAACAGGCGCGTGCTGAAGCGGTGAGTCCAGTGAATATTGCCGTTAAGACCCAGTGTGTCTGTTGTATCGACAAAGCTGAAAAGGTTCACGCTGTCTGCGCGGGTGCTCTGAAAGTTGAAGCCGCCATAAAGCATATCCCGGCGGCCAAGAGTCTTATCAAGCCGCGATTGCAGAGCATCCCTATGCTCGCTGTTGAGCACCGGCGCCTGATAATTGTAACCGGATGTGGCTGAGATATTAGGATTCGGCTGCGGATAGAGGGCGAGCAGCGCCGCAGCCTGCGGGCTCAGATCGCCGGGGAGGTTACCCTGCGAAATCTGATTGTTCGGGTAGGGCTGGCCGGTGAATGGGTTGTAGATAGTCACAGGCTGGCCCTGTGCATTGATGAGTCCCGAGAAGTCGCCTGCACGCTCGGCCACAGTAGGAACGAGGCCCGTGTTGATAGCCGCATTATTGTCGCGCGTCCACTGGTAGTTGACAAAGAAGTTGGGGCCGCGAGGCAGCAGATGAGGAATTTTGATGGGCCCGCCAAAGTAGATTGCGGTTGTGATGTGGTCGTATGTGCTCTTCGCCGCTTCTGCGCCAGTAATGGAGTAAGGCCGAGCGTCCGTCGCCGAATTATCAAAGATAGCTGCGAAACCGCCAGTGTAGAGACCACGGCTGCCAGAGCGCGTGTTGCCAAACGCGGGATTCGTCGCGTAGCGCGAAGTGGCCGCATTGTTCACGCTTCCCTGCACCAGATAACCGTCTGCACTCTGATCGTTCGAGCTTTCGGGAGCCTTCGGCATCTCCGCCGTGGCAGTCTGCGTTGGCTTTTTCTCTGTGGACTGTTCGGTCTGCACCGGCTGCGGCAAAATGGGATTCTTCACCACCTTCGTGATCGCCATGAGCTGATCCGCAGGCAGCAGTGTGAGTTCCCATTTGCCGGGCTGCGTGTCTGCACCAATCGCGACCTGCACGTGGATGGTCTGGAAACACTGCATCTCCACTTCAAGGGTCCACTGCCCATCAGGGAGATCGTTGAAGTTATAGACGCCGCCCTGATCGGTGACGGCAGAGAGCTTCTTTGACCCTTGCGTAGCAGTTACTGTTGCGCCCGGCACGGGCAGGCCGCCGAAGGTAACGACGCCGTGATATTCGCGAGCCTGGGCAGGCATCGCAACACAGAGCCACACAAGGGTGCTAAGGATCGCTGTTTTGGCTGCGCGCCACAAAAACATCCACCAGCTCCAGATCGTCATCAATTCGGTGAAGGCTGCTCGATATGGTCGATCACGATGGCATCCCCCGGCTCTTTGTGCGCTTCCAGCTTGAGGCCGAGTTGTTCTTCGAGGGCTGTGAAGATAGATGGCCCAGTAGTTGTCGGCGGAGCCGGATTCCCCGCTCCAGGCTGACTGCCATCGGGCGGCCTCATCATGCCGCCTTCCATCTCGTCCGGGGCCCACTTCAGGTTGATGTCGTATTTGCCGGTGAGGCCGGTCTTGTCGATTACGGGACTGTGAAATTGGAACGACAGGAACCGCACCAGATTAGAGAGAGGCATTGCCTGACCGATGATCTCGCCCGGTTGGACACGTATCATGCTTTCACCGCCAGCTTTGCCATCCGGTGTCTTCAGACCGCTGGCATCGGCATTGCCGGCCGCGGTTTCTTTAATCTTGGGGCCGCCTTTTGCTGCTACGAGCACATACTGCGTGAGTTCTCTGCTTTCGTGGTGGTACTTCAGGCCGAAGCGATCTTCGAAGACAGGCAGCAGCATGGCCCATCGCTGCGATTGCGTGAGGGCTTTGAGCTTTGCCACATCTTCTGCCGCAACTTTGGCTTCGATATCGAAACGGTCCGATTTAAGCCAGCCAGGCTCTCCGAGAAGCTGGTCGTCGGAGACGCCGAGTGCTTCACGAAGAACCATGTGCACGGGAAAGTTGGTAACCGATATACCGTCAGGAGTGAACCCGATATGGATCACCATGCTGCCGCTCTTGTTCGCTTTGATGGATACGACTTCGAAGGATGGCAACGCAGCGGAGGCATCTTTTTCCGCCACGGCGGTAGGTGGTTGTGCACTAGCTGCCGCCTGCGCTGGCGCTGCGAGCGGCATCCACAACCACATAAACAGCATTGCCGAAAGCCATGTACCAGGACGCAGTCTCTCTTCGCTCATCTCTGCTCAACCCTGATTTGAGATTATGCGTACAGCGCCGGAGGGGGAGGCCGGCAAGTTTTCCGAAATCGGACGGGGTTCAGATATAAGACGTTCCCTGCGTCGCTTCCGTTTGCAACCGCACCAGTTTTTTGCGCAGCTAGTTAGCCGATGGCTTCTCGACGTGGTCGATCACGATCACATCGTCTGGCGCTTTGGTGGCTTCAATCTTCAGACCGATCTGTTCCTGGATCGCGGTGTAGAGACTAGGTGGTGCATTCGGATCGTCGGTCTTGGGAGGAGTCATCGGGACAGCTCCACGGAACTGCTGGAACTGCGAGTCGTCGGGTGTCCATTTCAATGTGAAGTCATAGCGGTCCTTGAGACCGGTTTGATCAACCACCGGCTTGTCCATTACGCCCGATTGCATCCACGTGGCGAAATCTTTCATATCCATGTTGCGCACGATCAGATCACCGAGACCGCGAAAGCCAAAGCCTTGCGGATCGTTGACAGCTGCTTTCGTGACAGTCATCTTGGGGCCACCGCTGGCAACAGTAACCGCGTAAACCGAAAGCTCGCGCGTTTCATGGTGGAACTTGAGCTGGCAGCGGTCGGCAAGGAGCTTTTGCACCATGATGCCCATCTGTTTCAGGTTCGGGCGACCTGGCGCATCAGGCACACCATCGATATCGTAAAGCTCCGTGCCAAACCAATCAGGCGCACCGACGATCTGCTTCGAGTGAAGCCCATACGCAAAGGCTATGAGGTCATTGAGATTGGTGTTGAAGGTCATGAAGTGAGTGCCGCGGAAACCAAAGCCTTTACCGCGGCGGTTCGGATCGCTGGGTTTGACTGTGGCTACTTCAAGGCTCGGGTTCGCATCGGCGGCCATTGGAGGAACCGGCGGCGGCGGGGTGGGGATGGCCCATGCAGTCTCCGGCGTGGCCCGCGTAAGGACCAGAGGCAACGGATTAGGCCCCTGGCTCCAGTTTCCATCGATCGTCTTGCCGTCGCTGCTCAACTTACCTTCATAGGTACCGCCAATCATTTTGATCTCAAATTTGACGGTTGAGCCATCGAGCGTGACTGAATCTGCATTCAGAGGCTGGCCCCCCTGGTCGATGCTGTAGAAAACGGCTTTATACGCACCTTTATCGTCTTTGGAGATTTTGGTAACCAGCCGCAGGTCCTGACCGGCATGAAGCGTACCCTGCCAGGTATCTGCGATATCTTTCGGATTTGCGGCGGATGCTGGCGCAGCGTTCTGCGCGGCGGCTTGCGCACTCACCTTGTGAACAGGCCAAAACAACGACGCGCCTGCAGCAACGATAACGGCGCAGACGAGCATCGGTCTGCGCCAATTCCAGCCCTTCTTCATAGACCACATCCCTTCTGCGACCCGCAAACGTACACCAGGCAGCGCAAACCCTGAACCAATTTTCGAAAATCTTGAGAAGGATACAACGATACGACGAACTACGCGGCAATTTGTTCGCAGGTTCCGTGAATTTTCTTTCGCACTGGACACAGAAATAGCAAACATACGCAGCGCTTCCGAAGAAAAACATCGCGGCTGTCTTTGTGTACCATTTTCAACGCCTACAAAGAATACTACATAGGGAGGAGAACGGAGGAGTTTATTATGGTGGGCATTCGATTTGCAAATTTTGCTGTTCCTTCGAGTTGAAAGAGCGCCTGGCGGTTTGGATAACAACCATGCGTTGTTCACGGAAGCACGAGATTTGCATAATTTGCACGAGTGGCACAGCTAATTCGGCGAGGGCTGCTCGACGTGGTCGATCACCAGTATTTGCACAGGGCCGTTCTCCGGTTTGAGCTTCAATCCCAGTTGCTCTTTCAGAGCATCTCGAAATGTGCCGCCTGATTCGCGGTTACCCACTTCGCTTGTGTCTTCGGGCGTCCACTCGAGCCAGAAATCGTATCCGCCCGCGAGCCCAGTCTTGTCGACCACAGGACGCGGCATAGTGGCCAGCCCTGTTTGCATCGGCAGCGACGAAGCCAGCATGGCAAACGTCACATTGCGCCCACCGAAGCGATGGCTTCCAGCCGCGCTCGGCGGCAAATGCGCAATCATGCCGCACGGAATAGGCAGCGCGGAAAGCGGCTCCGTGCGTTGCGTCGCCGCCCCGTTTTCTGAAGCTTCAGGAAACGCCGTCGATCCGCAGCCGTCACTCGCAGAATGCGGCTCAATCTGCGATCCCAGCTTTCCCGGCCTGTCCTGCAAAAGCGCAAACACCGGCGCTTCGCGAGTCTCCCAGTGAGCGACAAGTTTGAACCGGTCGGCGAGCAGGCTCTGCATCATCAGCCGCATCTGGTCTTTGGTGACTGGCCCCGAAGCTCGTGCCTCAATGTCATAGCGATCGAGCTTCACCCAATCCGGCACGCGCAGCTTGAGCCCCGGATAAAAATCGAAGCGCAGCGCAAGCTCCTGAGTTCCATTCAGCTTGTAGGCAAAGCTGATATAGCGCATCAGCGGCAGATCTTTTGCGGAAAAAAGATCGCCTCTCGGAGCCAGGCTGTCGCCTTTGCGCACGACCCAAAAGGCGTTGCCGTTGTCGAGTGCAAAGTTGCTGTAAGACTGTCCGTCACTTTTGTTTTCCCTGACGGACGCAACTTCAAATTCCTGCCTGCCGCCGGCCGCTGCTTCCCAGCTCTGGCCCGTACCCTGTGCACATAATGGCGCTGCAGGCCACGGCAGCATCGCCGCAATTGCCAGGATCAATGAGACCACACCGCACGACATGCGTTTGCGGTTTAACTCAGCCATGAAGTTCTCTCCCATCGCGCATTGTCTCTACCTGAGACCACTATAACGAATACTACATAGGTAAAGCGAACCTGCGCCACGCGTGCTTTTTCCTTCAGATCGCCCTTGCCCGCTGGAGCTGCGTTGTCGAGTTGTCCGAATTCGGACAGTGCGGCAATGGAAGTGACCACTCCGGCAAGTAGCACCGATCTGCTCTGTACTGGCTAATCAGCTTGTTTTCTGCGAGATGTCCGCAGGCTGCTTTTGGCAAGCCGGGTGCTACGCTATGTGCGCAATGGATATCGCTCGCCCTGACATTAAGCAGAAAAAGAAGCGCCAGCTGATGGTGTGGACTGGTGTTGGCGTCATAGTATTGGCCGCTGCCGCATTTGCCGTTTCCCGGCTCAAGCCGGCTGCGCCTACGGTGGACCGCTCGACGATTTGGACAGATACGGTAAAGCGCGGGCCACTTGTTCGCCAGGTTCGCTCTTCTACGGGCAGCCTGGTGCCACGCGAGGATTCAATTGAGCTGATCCCGGCTGAAACTGACGCGACCGTGGTACGCATTCGCGTGTTGCCGGGCGCACAGGTGACGCCAAGCACAGTGATCATGGATCTTGCCGATCCGCAACTTGATCAGGAGTTGCTCAACGCGCAATTGGCGCTCAAGGCCGCACAGGCCGACTACAAAAGCCTGCAGGCCACGCTTGAAAGCACATTGATGGATAAGAAGACCGCAGCGGCTCAGGTGAACGCCGACTATACACAGGACCAGTTACAGGCGCAGACGGATAAAGCGCTCTTCGACCTGGGCGTGATCTCAGGCCTGGCCTATCAGAAGTCGAAGAGTACGGCCGACCAGTTGACAACGCAACACCAGCTCAGCCAGCAGCAGCTAGACGTGAATCAGAAGGCGATCGAGGTGCAGCTTGCCTCGCAGAAAACCAAGATTGACCAGGCCCAGGCGCTGCTCGATCTGTATCAGAAGCAGGCGCAGGCTCTGCAGGTGCACTCCACGATTACCGGGACGCTGGCGCCGCTGGCCACACCGGTGCAGGTGGGCGAACATGTGACGGCGGGCACATCGGTCGCCGAGGTGATCCAGCGCGACAAGCTGAAGGCTGCATTGCAGATTGCCGAAACGCAGGCCCGCGACATTCAGATCGGGCAACCTGCTTCCATCGACACACATAACGGCACTATTCCCGGCCACGTGATCCGAATCGATCCCTCGGTAGTGAACGGAACGCGCACGGTTGACGTAATGCTGGATGGGCCTCTACCTCCGGGTGCAGTTCCGCAACTGAGTGTAGATGGCACTATCGACCTGGAGCGCATGACCAATGTGCTTTATGTGGGCCGGCCGGCTTTGGGTAACGAAGACTCAACGCTGAGCCTGTTCAAGGTCGATCCGGACGGCAAGGGAGCAACTCGCGTGCCGGTCAAGGTAGGCCGCGCCTCGGTTAACGATATTCAGGTGCTCGAGGGCCTGAACGAAGGCGACACGGTGATTCTCTCCGATATGTCGCGCTGGGATGGGGTAGACCGAATAAGGCTGGAGTAGGCGCTGCAAACGGTTCGCACAACGAAGACCGACAACAGATCACAGAGAAATTACAGGGGGATGGAATGGCATCGAACGGCACATTGATTGAGATTGAAGACCTGACCAAGGTCTTCTATACCGACGAAGTGGAGACGCATGCGCTCTCCGGCATTCACCTCACCATCTCGCGCGGCGAGTATGTAGCCATGTCAGGCCCTTCGGGCTGCGGCAAGTCCACTCTGCTCTCGATTCTGGGGCTGCTCGATACGCCCACGGGCGGACGCTATCTGCTCAACGGAAATCCGGTGGAGAATCTGAGCTTCAGCGAACGCTCGCGCATCCGCAACCAGGAGATCGGCTTCATCTTTCAGAGCTTCAACCTGATTGGCGATCTCACCGTGGAAGAGAATGTGGAGTTGCCGCTTACCTACCGCGCCGGCATGCCTTCAGCCGAGCGTAAGCGGCGCGTAAAAGAGGCGCTGGAGCGCGTGAACATGGCGCATCGCATGCGTCACTATCCGGCACAGCTTTCGGGCGGCCAGCAGCAGCGTGTGGCAGTGGCGCGCGCGCTCGCCGGGTCGCCGTCGATCCTGCTGGCTGACGAGCCGACGGGCAACCTCGACTCGAAGAACGGCGAAGCCGTGATGCATCTGCTTGCCGATCTGCATCGCGAAGGCTCGACCATCTGTATGGTCACGCACGATCCCAGATTTGCGCGCCACGCGCAGCGCGAAGTGCACCTATTTGACGGAAAGGTGGTCAGCGAGCAGGAGCAGAAGAAGCTCGAAGAAGAAGCGGAGGCGTAGTGATGCAGAACGCGCTGAAGGATCTTCGCTTCGCCATCCGGCAGCTGCTCAAGTCGTCGGGCTTTACGCTTACGGCCGTGCTCACGCTGGCTTTCGGCATAGGGGCAACGACGGCGATCTTCTCGATCGTCGAAGGCGTACTGCTGCGCCCGCTGCCGTTTGCCGATCCCCAAAGGTTGGTTGTGCTCTCGGATATCCTGGCCGGAACGAACATCGGAGGCAATGGCGAAGTGGGCGTGACTGCGCCCGAGATTCTCACGTACCAG
Source organism: Occallatibacter sp. (assembly GCA_035546015.1). GTDB lineage: Bacteria > Acidobacteriota > Terriglobia > Terriglobales > Acidobacteriaceae > Telmatobacter. Next base: position 38,623 of record DASZXD010000229.1, on the reverse strand, counting down.
AAAGAAACTACCAGCTTTGCGAGCCTGGGTGGCTATCGGCAAACCGGCTACGAACTTTCTGGCGCCGGCGCTCCGGCACAAATCAACGCCTCGCGGCTTACGGCCAGTGTCTTCCAGGTTCTGGGAGTGCCGGCGCTGATGGGCCGTACTTTTACTCCTCAAGAGGACGAAGGTCACCAGCAGGTTGCAGTGATCAGCTACGAGATGTGGCACAGCCGCTTCAATGGCGCAAGCAACATCCTGGGCCAGAAAATTCTGCTCGACCGAAAACCGTACACCATTATCGGCGTGATGCCGCGCAGCTTCGAATTTCCGCTCATACCTGGACAGCTAAATCGCAGCGAACTGTGGGTGCCGATGAGCTTTACCCAGGACGACCTCTCTGCAGGAAGCGCTGCCAGTTGGACCTCCTCGATCGTTGCACGGCTCAAGCCCGGCGTGACGCCTGCTCAGGCTGAACAGGACGCTGAGCGTATCGCGCAGGAGATCACACGCAGCTTTCCGGCGTTTATGTCCAGCCTGAGCATTCGCGCCGTGGTGCATCCGCTGGCAGAAGACACCGTGGAGCAGGCAAAGCCACTTTTGCGGATGCTGTTCTGGGCTGTCGCCGTGGTGCTTTTCATCGCCTGCGCCAATCTGGCCGGTTTGCTGCTGGTGCGCGTCATTCGCCGCCGGCGCGAAATTGCCGTGCGGCTCGCACTAGGGGCGGGCGCATCCGCAATCGTTCGCCAGACATTGATCGAAACGCTGGCCCTGAGCATCGCAGGCGGCCTGTTTGGATTGGTACTGGCCGCAGTTGCACTGCGCGTGGGTATCAGCTTCCTGCCGGAAACACTCCCACGTATCGATTCCATCTCGCTCGACTGGCAGGTAGTGAGTTTTGCGATCGCCGCAGCGATTCTCACTGGCCTGGCCTGCGGGGTGCTGCCGGCTGTTGCCGCGGCGCGCACAGGCGTAAACGAGACGCTGAAAGAAGGTGGACGCACGGGCAGCACAGGTGGTGGACATGCGCGGCTACGTTCGGCGCTCGTGGTTTCTGAGATCGCTGTCGCTCTCGTGCTGCTCATTGCATCCGGCTTGCTACTGCGCAGTTTTGAAAAGCTACGCACAGTCAATCTTGGCTTTCATGCCGATCACATGCTAACGGCGATGTATGGGCTGCCACAGAGACAGTATTCGACACAGGCCTCAATCGACGAGTTCAATGATTCCCTGCTGCGCAGGCTCCAACAGCTGCCCGGAGTGAAGGCTGCTGGCGTAACCTCTCAGTTGCCCGCATCGGGCAACTTCAGCAACTCTGCCTTTGTCGCCGACGGATATGTGCCGCCCAAAGGTGAAGGGCTGCCTCTCTCATGGCCTTCGCAGGTGATGGGAGACTACTTCGCCGCCGCAGGCATTCCGCTGCTGCGTGGCCGTGGCTTCACACTAAACGACGGCGCGAAGTCGCCTCTCGTTGTAGTCGTCAACCGCCATCTTGCCGAACACTTCTGGCCGGGCCAGGACCCGATTGGCAAACGTCTGCGCTGGGGCATGCAGGAAACGCCGACACCGTGGATGACCGTGGTGGGCGAGGCGGGCGATGTGCGACAGAACACGCCGGATACTCCGATTGGTTACCAGATATATCAGCCGTCAAGTCAGAATGCAGTCTCGTTTGGCTCGCTGGCGCCTGCCGACTCACTGAATGGGCAGGGTGGCGCGATTGTGCTGCGTACGACGCTCTCGCCCGAGCAGAGCATCAACGATCTGACCGCGGCTGTACGGCAGATCGATCCGCAGCTTCCGCTCATCCAGGTGCGTTCGATGGACAGCGCAGTGAGTGAAGCAGAGGCCCCGCACCGATTTAACGCTGCGCTGGTTTCCAGCTTTGCCGCAGCGGCTGTGCTGCTTGCACTGCTCGGTATCTACAGCGTGATCGCATTTTCCGCTGCTATGCGCTCGCAGGAGATGGCCATCCGCCTCGCACTGGGCTCGCAGCGTTCCAGCATCGTGCGGCTCATTGTGGCTTCCGGCGCGAAGCTCGGCCTGATCGGATGCGCACTGGGCACAGTAGCTGCGCTTTTTGCCACGCGGTTGCTGCGCTCGATGCTCTTCGAGGTCGATCCGCTCGATCCTTCGGTGATTGTGCTGGCAGCGCTTTCAATCTTCGCACTTGCTATGGCAGCATCGCTCGCTCCGGCACGGCGCGCTGCATCGGTCGAACCTGTTGAGGCGCTCAGAGGCGAATAGATCTGCGGCAAATGGCAAACGAGGTTCCGCTATGAATAACCTGTGGCAGGATATTCGCTATGCACTGCGCCAGTTGCGCAAGTCGCCCGGCTTCACGGTCACAGCGATTGTTACGCTGGCACTGGGCATTGGCGCCAACACGGCGATCTTCACGCTGGTACACGCAATTCTGCTGCGTTCGCTTCCTGTTGCCGACCCGGCACAGCTTTATCGCATAGGCGATAACGACGATTGCTGCGTGGAAGGCGGCTTTCCCGGCGATGCGAGCAACACCGGTGACTTCACGATCTTCTCTTACGATCTTTACCAGTATCTGCGCAGCCAGACGCCAGAGTTTGTACACATGGCGGCGGCACAGGCCGGGCAGTGGACATGGAGCGTACGCCGTGGTGACGCTCCGGCCAAATCGGTGCACGCTGAATTTGTCTCCGGCGATTACTTTGAAGCGCTCGGGCTGAAGCCTTTTGCGGGCAGACTATTCTCCGATGCGGACGACACACCTGCGGCAGCACCGGCAACAGTGCTGAGCTATCAGGCGTGGCAGGGCGAGTACGCCGCCGATCCATCGATCGTCGGTTCCACCATCTATGTGCAGGCTCGCCCCTTCACGATCATCGGCATTGCGCCTCCGGGATTTTTCGGAGACCGTGAAACCGATTCGCCCCCGGAACTGTGGATGCCGCTCAACACCGAGTCATATGTGCGCGGCCCCAGTTCCATTCTGCACCACGCGGAGTCGCACTGGCTCTATCTGCTGGGCCCGGTCAAACCGGGAACCGACCTAGGCGCGCTGCAGGCCAAAATTACGCAATCGCTGCAGCAGTGGCTCAGAACAAGGCCAGTGCTCACCGCGAACGGCGGCGCATCGATCATCCCCAAGGAGCACGTGATTCTCACTCCGGCCGGCGGGGGTATTCAGAATCTGCAGCAGGAGACAGGCAAGGGCCTGAAGATGCTGATGATTCTCTCCACCGTGGTGCTGCTCATTGCCTGCGCTAACATCGCCAACCTGCTACTGGCCCGCGCCACCGCGCGCCGCGCCGATATTGCATTGCGCACAGCGCTGGGAGCGGGGCGGCAGCGCATTCTGCGCCAGATTTTAACGGAGAGCGTTTTGCTGGCTTGCATCGGCGGATTCGCGGGCCTGGGTGTGGCCTACGCAGGCTGCCATACGATTCTTGCGCTGGCATTTCCTGGAGCTAAGTATTTGCCTATCGATGCCAGCCCATCGATGCCTGTGCTCGGCTTTGCTTTTCTCGTTTCGCTTGCGACCGGCATATTGTTTGGTACTGCGCCAGCGTGGCTTTCATTTCATGCACAGCCGGCCGAGGCACTGCGCGGCATCAACCGCACAACGCGTGACCGGTCATCGCTGCCTCAGCAGGCGTTGGTTATCTTCCAAGCTGCACTTTCGGTGGTGCTGCTGGCCGGCGCCATTCTCATGACAAAGTCTCTGGCAAAACTCGAAAACCAGAACTTCGGCGTGACAACGCGCAACCGCTACGTGTTGCACTTTGATCCAGCCGGAGCAGGTTACACGGTGGACCGGCTGCCTGGGCTCTATCGTCAGATCGAAGATCGCTTCTCAGCATTGCCCGGCATGGCTAACATAAGCATGGCGCTTTATAGTCCGCTCGAGGGCGACAACTGGGGCGAGTGCGTAATCCAGCAGGGACACCCGGCTCCAGGGCCGAACAGCAATTGCGGTTCAACATGGGACCGTGTAAGCGCACACTTCCTCGATTCCATTGGCGTACCCATCGTGCGCGGCCGCGGATTTACGGAGCAGGATACGGCCACTTCACCTCAGGTCGTCATTGTGAATGAGACCTTCGTGAAAAAGTTTTTCCCCAACCAGAACCCAATCGGCCAGCACTTCGGCATCGACTTCGTGCCTTACTCGGGCAGCTTTGAGATTGTAGGCGTCTTCCGCGACTTCAAGATCAATAATCCACGCGGCAAGATCCGGCCCGTCTATCTACGGCCGATCACACAGCAGTACGCAGGCTACAAAGAACCTGAGATGATCACCGGCGAGTTGCAGTCAATGTTCATGGACTCGATTATTCTCGATTTCAATTCGCCGCCAACTGACGTGGAATCACTAGCCCGCCGTACACTGGCAAGCATCGATCCCAACCTTCCGATGATGCACCTGCGCACATTCGACTCGCAGGTAGCCGGCAACTTCGACCAGGAGCGGCTGGTTGCACGGCTCACCAGTTTATTCGGCCTGCTTGCGCTCGTGTTGGCCTCCGTCGGCCTCTATGGCGTGATGTCCTATTTCGTGGCGCGGCGCACAGGTGAGATCGGCATTCGTATGGCTCTTGGCGCATCGCGGCCGAGCGTAATCGGCCTGGTGATGCACGGCGCGCTGTGGCAGATTCTGATCGGACTCGCGCTTGGCATCCCGGCAGCACTTGTGGCCGGCCATCTGATGGCCAGCCAGCTTTATCAGGTGGGTGGCTACGATCCGTTGGCGCTCGCCGGTGCCATCGGCGTGCTTGCGCTCTGTGCGGCGATCGCGGGCTTCATCCCAGCGCGCCGCGCTGCATCCATTGAGCCCATGCGCGCGCTGCGCATCGAGTAGCGGTAAAGGAGAACAGGATGAACGCGCTCATACAGGATCTTCGCTACACGGTGCGCCAGCTGCGCAAATCGCCGGCCTTCACGATTACCGTGGTGGTCACGCTGGCGCTCGGCATCGGCGCGAACGCAGCGGTCTTCACCCTCTTCGACCAGGTGCTGCTGCGCATGCTGCCTGTGGAGCGCCCTAAAGAGTTGGTGCGCTTTGTGTGGAGCGGCACCTTCTCCGGTTCGGCGAGCAGCTTTGGCGGCGACTCAACCAACTATTTTTCGTATCCCATGTACAAAGACCTGCGCGACCGCAACCAGGTCTTCAGTGGGATTCTCGCCGCCGACCGCGCCAGCGTGGCCGTAAGCTGGCATAACCAGGCAGAAAACAAAGACGCCGAGTTGATGTCAGGCAATTCATTTGAGCTGCTTGGTCTCAAACCAGCGCTTGGACGGCTGCTGATGCCTGAAGACGACACCGCGAAAAATGCGAATCCTGTCATGGTGCTTAGTTACAGCTACTGGAAATCGCGCTTTGCCGGCGCACGCGATGTAGTTGGGCAGACAGTGCTCGTTAATGGCCATCCGTTCACTATTCTTGGTGTGGCTCCGGCAAACTTCGAGACTGTTATTGGCGGCTACCGGCCAGGTTTGTTCATTCCCATCAGCATGGTTGCAATGGCCATACCGTGGAGAGCGCCGCTCGACGACCTGAGCAATCACCATTCGCTCTGGCTCACGCTTGTCGCCCGGCTTAAGCCAAATGTAACGCACGAGCAGGCAGAGGCAAGCCTGAATCCTCTTTGGCATACGCTACGCGCCAACGAACTCACGCTCTATAAGTCGGTCACACCTCGGTTCAGACATGAATTTCTTGATGAGTCGCATCTTAAGGTCGTGGACGACTCGACTGGCTTCATGCCGGGCAGGCTCGACCTTCAAACGCCACTTATCATCCTGATGAGTATGGCCGGGCTGCTCGTGGCCATGTGCGCCATTAACGTTGCCACTCTGCTGCTTCTGCGTGCTGCGGCGCGCGCGCGCGAAATGTCGATGCGCTATGCGCTGGGCGCAAAGCGCGGGCGCATTGTTTCGCAACTGCTTGTGGAGGGCGGCATTCTTGGAGTAACCGGAGCCGCTGCCGGCCTGGCCCTAGCGCCCGCAGTCGCCGCCATTCTTGTGCGGCTGATGACCAGTTCCGATCCGGGAAGCGAACCCTTCTCTACCTCGCTCGATTCACGCGTGCTGTTGTTCACGCTCGGCATCTCGCTTGTTACCAGTCTGCTCTTCAGCATTGCGCCGGTCTTTCATTTTCTTCGTCCCGATCTCGCGCAAGCGCTTCGCCAGAATGCAGGAACTGCGACTAAACGATCGCAGCTCTTTCGCAAACTTGCCGTCGGTGTACAGATTGCTCTCAGTGTGCTGCTACTGGGCGGCGCTGGGTTGTTCGTACGTACGCTCGATAACCTGCGCCACCAGCAGGTGGGCTTTGACACTGACAACCTAGTCATTTTTGGGCTTGATCCAACCACATCCGGCTATGGCGAAGACCGCACTTCCGAGATCGTCGCCCGTGCTATCGATGCGCTGCGGCGAATTCCTGGCGTGACCATCGCTGCCGGCACTACCGACCCGGAACTGGAGGGCGATAGTAACCGCTCCAGCTTTTCAGTGCAGGGCTACAAAGCTTCTGAGGATGAGAAGCTGAACTTCGAAGAACCCTGGACGACTCCCGGTTACTTTGCGGCGCTGAAGCAGCCGCTGCTGGCCGGGCGCGATTTCACTCCTGCCGATGCGAAGGGCCAGTCGAAGGTTGCGATTGTGAGCCTCGCGCTGGCTAAGCGCTTCTATGGCTCGCCGCAGAATGCGCTGGGCCGCGCGATTGCTGAAGGGAACAACAGCACGAAATTCGATACGACGATCGTAGGCGTGGTGGGAGATGTAAAACACGCGGATCTGCGCACCGCCCCTGTACCGACCGTTTATCGGCCCTACGCGCAGCAGAATCATCCGGGTGGAGTAGCAATGTATGTGCGCAGCCTGCAGCCTGCGGAGACTGTTGAGGCCTCGGTCCGCGCCACCATCCACCAGATCGATCCGACCCTGGTGGTGGGTAACCTGGACACTATGGACACAGAGATCGACCACAGTGCGTCAGATGAGCGGGCATTGGCATTGCTGGCCATCGGTTTTTCGGCGCTCGCCATGGTGCTTGCGGCTGTGGGTCTCTACGGCGTGCTGGCCTATGCCACCGAGCAGCGCACACGCGAGATTGGCGTGCGGCTGGCGCTGGGCGCGCAGCGGTGGAGCGTTGTAGGCCTTATTGTGCGTGAGATGGCGTTGATTGCGACGCTCGCAGTGGTTCTTGCGCTGCCTTCTGTCGTGGCACTTGGCAATCTGGTGCGCAGTCAGCTTTACGGAGTCACGGCGTTTGATCCACTCGCGCTTGTGGCAGCGCTGGCTCTTACTTTAATCACGATCACACTTGCGGCGGCACTACCCGCGCGGCGTGCTGCGGCGGTTGAACCTATGCAAGCGTTGCGAACCGAATAGGCAGTAGAGAACAGTTCTACACGACAAAGGTGGACGGAAGGAGGCCAGAATGCACTCGCAGAATCTTCGCTACGCACTGCGCATGTTGCGCAAGAATCCCGGGCTAACGGCCACCATGATCTTTACTCTGGCGCTGGGTATCGGAGCCACCACAGCGATCTACACGGTGGTTTACGCCACGCTTATCGCACCCATGCCTTATCCACATCCCGACCAACTCGTGATGGTCTGGTCGAAGATTCAGGGCTTCCGGAACTCAACTGCTGCCCAGGATTTTCTCGATTGGCAGGAGCAGAACAAGTCCTTTCAAGGCCTGAAGGCATTCACCGGAACAAGCTTCAATATGGCCGGGAAACAAGAGCCGGAGATGGTTCCGGCTCAGATGACAACGCCGGGCATGTATAGCATGCTCGGAAATCGCTTCGCCCTGGGACGCGACTTTCTGCCCGAAGAGGGCACGGAAGGGAAAGAGCACGTAGCGATCCTGATGAACAAGTTGTGGAAGAGGCTAGGAGCCGATCCGAACATTATCGGGAAACAGATCATGCTTGACCAGAAACCATATACGGTGGTGGGTGTGCTCGCACCGGGTCAGGCTGATCGGCTGAATCAGGATCTGATCGTTCCACTGGTCTTCTCGCCGCAACAGAAGAATCACGATTTTCATTGGCTGCTGGTGATGGGCCGGCTCAAGGATGGCGTGACCATTCAGCAGGCGCAGGCCGATATGGATGCCGTGACAGCGCATATCGCCCAGGCCAACCCGCGCTCCAATAAAGGCTGGGGAGCGCGCGTCGATCCATTGCAGAACGATTTCCTGGGCGACAACGTCAAGCTGACGCTCTGGCTGCTGCTGGGTGCCGTGGGCTGTGTTCTGTTGATCGCATGCGTGAATGTAGCCAATCTGTTGCTCGCCAAGGGCACTTCGCGGCAGAGGGAGATCGCCATTCGCTCGGCGGTCGGTGCCACGCGCCGCACTATCTTTCTGCAGTTTGTCACTGAGAGCCTGGTGCTGGCATGTTTCGGCGGTGTTGTAGGCATTGGCATTGGTTACGCGATGCTGCGCGGATTCATTGCGGCTATGCCGGAGAATACGCTGCCCAGTGAGGCAAATCTTACGCTCAATCTGCCGGTTCTTGCGGTTACGATTGCCGCCACGACGCTCGCAGGTTTGCTCTTTGGCTGTGCACCTGCATGGTATGCATCGCGTCTCGATCCCGCTGAAACTTTGAAAGAGGGCGGTCGGTCTGGCTCCAGCCGCTTACGCCACCGGCTACGTCAGGCTTTGGTGATAGGCGAGTTCACGCTGGCTCTGGCGCTGCTTGCCGGTGCGGGGCTGGCTATTCACAGCTTCTGGAATCTGAATCACGTTGATCTTGGCGTGCAAACCGATCACATTCTGACTTTTGGCCTGCCCATGAACAAGGGTATGGATTACACGCCCGATCAGATCGTCGCCTATTACCAGCAGATAGTCCGCAGGATCGAGTCCACTGCGGGCGTGGAGAGTGCGTCGGCGTCGACCGGCATGCCGCTTGAGGGGCCCGGCTTCGGAATGCCTTTCACCATCAAAGGCCAGCCGGATTATGCCGATCCCTCGCAGCGTCCGGCCGCAGGTTTCGGTATGGTAACTCCGGACTACTTCAAGACCTACGGCGTTCGTCTCGCTCAGGGCCGCTTTTTCAATGATGATGACAATGCCGGCAGTGTTCGCGTCGCCATGGTCAATGAACAGTTCGTGCGCCACTATCTGCCAAACAAAAATCCTATCGGACAGGTTTTGAATGTCGAGCAAATTATGCCGGGCGTACAAAAGCTCGGCCCATACCAGGCCTGGGAAATTGTTGGCGTCTATCACGACGTGCGCGGAGGAGCCTTCGAGCGGCAGCGCGAGGAGATTCTGATTCCGTTCTATCAGAGCCCGTGGATTTTCGTCGCTGTTGGTGTCCGAACTGCGGGCAATCCTGAAGCTATGACCAAGACGATCGCCGCCGCGGTTCATTCGGTCGATCCCACACTTGCGCTTGCCCGAGTGCGGACACTTGACCAGATCCGCAATGAGGACCTTTCCGGTGACCGCTTCTCTCTATTGCTTTATGCAAGTTTCGCGGCAATTGCGCTGGCGCTTGCGGCAATCGGCATCTATGGTGTGATGGCCTTTGCCGTTGGAGAGCGCGGGCACGAGATCGGCGTACGCATCGCGCTGGGTGCCAGCCGCGAACGCATCTTAAGCATGGTGTTGCGAGAGGGGCTGGCGCTGGCCGGCATAGGGCTGGTGCTCGGACTGGTCGGGGCGTACTTTGTGGGCCGGGCAATGCATAGCACGCTTTACGGGGTGGGCTCAATCGATGCTTCGGCTTTCAGTGCAGTGGGAGCCATTCTGCTGGCATCGGCGCTCGTGGCTTGTTATTTCCCAGCGCGCCGCGCCGCTGCAGTAGAACCCATGAAAGCACTACGCATTGAGTAGGGAAATGTGGCACACGGATTAAGCAACTGAGAAAGGCTATACGAATGGGAATTGGGGTTCATCATGATTGAACTGAAAAGCGTCGAACGCAGTTACAAGGCCGGCCACACAGAGACGTGGGTGCTGCGCCGCGTCGGGCTCACGATTCGCGAAGGCGAATTTCTTACGGTGATGGGCCCGTCGGGCGCCGGAAAGTCTTCTCTGCTCAACGTGCTTGCGCTTCTTGACGATGGGTGGTCAGGCGAGTACTGGTTTGGCGAAACGCCAGTGCATGCCCTCAACCGCAAGCAGCGCGCCGAACTCGCCAGGCAGCGTATTGGCATGGTCTTCCAGAGCTATCATCTGCTCGACGATCTCACGGTCGCAGAAAACATCGACTTACCGCTTTCATACAAGAACCTGCCTGCGAAAGAGCGTGCAGGGATGGTCGCAGATATCCTCGACCGCTTTCGCATTGTTGCCAAGAAGGATCTCTATCCGAGCCAGCTTTCCGGCGGACAGCAGCAGCTTGTGGGCATTGCACGCGCCGTTGTGCATGCCCCGGCGTTATTACTGGCGGACGAACCCACAGGCAACCTGCACTCAACGCAGGCGCGCGAAATCATGGAGCTGTTCCAGGAGCTGAACGGGCAAGGCACAACGATTGTGCAGGTAACGCACTCGGACGAAAATGCGCGCTATGGCTCGCGCATTGTGGAGCTGCACGATGGTTGGCTCACCCGCGATGAGAAGTTGGAGACGAAATCGACGGAGGTCGGTACACAGTGAAGCTTTTCCGAAAGGATTCCATGAAAAAAAGGACCGCGACCTTTCGCATCCGTGTCACTTCCGTTGCTGCCATTCTGCTCATACAGGTCAATATGGCGCTCGCTGTTGAACCGGCATCTTCACAACCCGCGCCCGCAAATTCTGCCGCATCTCAGCCGCCGGTAGAAGCTCCATCGCCGGCGAACCAGCCTGCGGCACCATTGTCTCTGGCGCAAGCCATGCAGCAGGCACAGCAGCCGGTCGATAGCCGGCAGCCATTTCATGTGGACCTGCCGCATTCGCACAAGCCATTCTCGCAGTACAGACCCAGCGATGCGCCTCCACTGGATCTCAACAATTCGCCGCGGCTTGAAAACCTGATCCGCGATGGCAAGCTTTACATTTCGCTGCGCGACGCAATCGACCTGGCCATCGAGAATAACCTCGACCTCGCTTATTTCCGTTACAACTTCCCCATCGCGCAGACCGATCTCGCACGTACCAAAGCGGGCGGCAGCGTGAATGGTGTCAACACCGGCATTGTCCAGTCTTCTACGCAGGGAGGCTTCGGTTCGCAGAGCAGCGGCTCCGCGGGGGCAAGTTCGGGATCTGCAGCTGCCGGCGCAGGCGGACTTGTAACTTCAACGCTCGGGGCTGGAACCGCAGTTGCCTCGTTCGATCCTTATCTGACGTTCAAAGGCTTCGTGGATCACAACGTCACCCAAGAGGGAAATGCCTTTCAGACCGGCGTCCTCACATTCAAGCAAAACGAGATCCAGGGACAAGGAAATTTTTCGGAATCGTTTCCAATGGGAACAAATGTAAATGTCAATTACTTCGGCCAGCGTTTTGCCAATAACAGCCCGTACGAAGCCATTAACCCAACGCTCTATTCGAGCCTGACAGTGCAGGTCACACAGAATTTCCTGGCCGGTTTTGGCATCTCGACCAACGAGCGCTACATGCATATCGCCAAAAAGAATCTTCAGATCACCGATCTGGCCTTTCGCGCTCAGGTGATTGCGACTGTCACCCAGGTCGAAAACATCTACTGGGACCTCGTCAACGCCTATGAGGACGAACAGGTCAAGGAACGCTCACTGGCTTTTGTCCAGCAGAACCTGCAGACAGACGAGAAGCAGCTTCAACTCAACGCGATTCCAGCAATGCAGGTCATCAAGGACCAGTCAGACGAGGCCACCAGCGAAGGTGATCTCACCGTCTCGCGCGCAAACCTCCGCCTGAACGAGCTTCTGATGAAAAACGCGATCACCAAAATGGATGACCCGACCATCGATGAAATGCCGGTTATCCCTCTCGACCGCACAGGCCCCGCCGATCCCAATGCGGGAAAATCGATCGACGATCTGATTACCGAAGCGGAGAAGAATCGCCCAGACGTCAAGCAGGACGAGATCGCAATGCAGGTGGCGCAGATGAGCCTCAAGTCCATCAAGAGCGAGTTGCTGCCAAGCCTGAACGCCTATGGCTTCTACTCCGGAAATGGCATCGCCGGCCCGCAAAATCCGAACTGCACATTGTCAGCACAGCAATGCACATCCGACCTGCCGACAGGCTTCACCGGCATGTTGGGAAACACGTTCAACTACTCCTCACCGGAGTATCAGGTCGGCATGACTCTGTCCATCAACCTTCGCAATCGCGTCGCCAAAGCGGACCAGTTCCGCGCGGCTTTGGAGTACCGTCAGAAGCAGATCACCTTCGAGGAGCAGAAAAAGAGCATACGTTTCGACGTGCGCAACTCTCAGTTCTCGCTGCAGCAGAAGGAAGCTCTCGTAAAAGCCGCACAGAAGGCCCGCGATCTGGCTCAGCATACGTTTGATGTAACCGCGCAGGAACAGAAACTCGGTGCAATGTCCAGCTACGATACTCTGCTTGCGCAGCATAATCTGGCCACTGCCGAATCCGCTCTCGTGGCCGCACAAACAGACTATGAAAAAGCCAAAGTAGATATCGACCGCGCAACCGGAGATACGCTGGAACGGATGGGCGTCTCGATTGATGATGCGAAATCAGGTGTGGTGACACATGCTCCGTAGATTGGCATCGCACGCAGGAGCCCGGCATAGAGCGTATTGGATATGATGCAAAGAGAACAGCAACCGGGCAGTATCTCAACAGGCTGCAGGCAGGTTTTAATCTTAACGTGCCTGCCAATTGGCCGCAGGACCGGTGTATCGGAGGATGGTCATTCCCAATAAGCAAGAACGAATCCGGGTTCTGGTCGCCGACGATCAGCCTTCCATTCTCGAAGCGGTAGAGCTTTTGCTCTCGCCGCAGGGCATTGCGGTGGATTGCGTGCGCTCTCCGCAACTCCTGATGGAAGCGCTGGGACAGAGCGACTACGATGTGCTGCTCATCGATCTCAATTACACGCGCGATACAACGTCAGGGCAGGAAGGTCTCGATCTGCTGGCACGGATTCACGAGTTCGACCCGCGGCTGCCGGTGATTGTGATGACTGCGTGGGGCAATATCGATCTTGCCGTGGAAAGCATCAAGCGCGGCGCGCGCGACTTCATCCAGAAGCCCTGGGAAAATGAGCGGCTGCTCTCGCTTATTCGCGTGCACGCCGAACTGCATCAGGCACTCAAACGTGCACGGCAACTGGAGCTCGAAAACCGCCTGCTGCGCGCGGAGGGCATGCCGGAGTTCGTGGCCAGCGCGCCAACGATGCAGCCAGTGCTCGAGTTGATTGCACAGGTAGGGCCTTCGGACGCGAACGTGCTCATTACCGGCGAGCATGGCACGGGCAAGGAGATTGTGGCGCGGCTGCTGCATGCTGCCTCGCCGCGCTCGCGCATGGCGCTGGTGGCGGTGAATGCCGGCGGACTGCCCGAGGGGACATTTGAGAGCGAGATATTCGGACACGTGAAAGGCGCGTTTACCGATGCGCGCACCGATCGCGTGGGCCGCTTTGAGCTGGCCAACGGCGGCACGCTGTTTCTAGATGAGATTGCCAACGTGCCGCTGCGCCAGCAGGCCAAGCTGCTGCGCGTACTGGAAACGGGCGAACTTGAACGTGTAGGTTCATCGCAAACGCGGCGCGTGGATGTGCGCATTCTCTCAGCCACCAATGCGCAGTTGCATGAAGAAGCCGCAGCGGGCAATTTCCGCGAAGATCTGCTCTTCCGCATCAACACCGTGGAGATACATCTGCCTGCGCTGCGCGACCGGCGCGAGGATATTCCGTTGCTGGCGCAACATTTTCTGGCCCGCAACCGCTCGCGTTATCGCAAGCAGGTGAATGGATTTTCTCCGGCTGCGATGCAGCAGATGATGCAATACCCCTGGCCCGGCAATGTGCGCGAGCTGGAGCACGCCGTCGAGCGCGCCGTGCTGCTCTGCCGTAGCGATGAGATCGAACCGGCGAACCTTGCCATTGCCTCAGCGCGCTCTTCGGTGCCCTCGTTTGAGAACATGAGCATCGACGAGGTGGAAGCACTGCTCATTCGCAAAGTGCTGCGCCGCTGCGACGGCAACATTTCACAGGCGGCCGAGGCGCTGGGGTTAAGCCGTGCCGCGCTCTACCGGCGCATCGAAAAGTATGGCCTATGAGAAGCAGATGCGGCGGCGCAGACACTCGGCAATACGCCGCGTATGGCTCTATTCCCTGTTGCTCTCGCTGCCCGCGATAGGCTTTACTGCTGTTTATTTCCTGCAGCATCGCTTCAGTCTCAGCGCAGCACTCGCCGTTGCCGGGGCATTGCTGATTTACTTAGCGCTGGTGGGCTCGGCTCTTGTCGATACGCTGGTGCGGCCGCTGCAGACGCTGTCTAACGTGGTTTCGTCGCTGCGCGAGGGCGACTACTCTTTTCGCGCCCGCGGAGCTGGTGCGCCCGATGCGCTTGGCGAGTTGTCTGCGGAGATCAACGCACTGGCCGACCTGATGCAAAAGCAGCGGGTGCGCTCGCTTGAAGCAACGGCACTGCTGGCGCGGATTCTCGAGGTGATGCATGCGCCACTATTCGCCTTCGACCGCGAGAACCTTCTGCAGCTTGTGAACAACGCGGGGCTGAAACTGCTTGGTCTTCCTTACGCACGTTGCTTTGGCCGCTCGACACGCGAACTGGGACTGGAAGAACTGCTGGGTGTGCCTGATCAAGCCATCTACACATTCGCAGGCAAACCTACACGCTGGTTGGTGCGTAAGACAGCATTCCGGCAGGATGGTATTCCGCACACGCTTTTGTTGTTGGCCGACGTGAGCCAGCCACTGCAGGAAGAGGAACAAATTGCTTGGAAGCGGCTGATCCGTGTACTCGGCCATGAGCTTTCAAATTCGCTGGCGCCGATCAAGTCGATTGCCGGCAGCCTGCTGGCGCGCGTGGATAACGTTGCGCACGACGAAGACACGCTCAAAGACTTTCGCCGCGGCCTGGGCGTAGTTGAGAGCCGAGCGGACGCACTGCACCGCTTTGTACAGTCCTACCGGCTGCTGGCGCAGTTGCCTCCGCCCAAGTTCCGGCCGGTAACGATTGGACCGTTGCTCGAACGCGTGGTCCTGCTGGAGCAACGGCTGGCTGTGCGCCTCGATGCGGGACCTGCGGCGATTTTGTCGGCTGACCCCGATCAACTGGAGCAGATGTTCATCAACCTGCTGGCCAATGCGGTCGATGCGTCTTTGGCCAATGGCTCAAAACAGGTACGCGCAAGCTGGAGCCGTAGCGATTCGAGCCTCACGGTGGCCATCGAAGACAGTGGCCTGGGCATCGCCAACGCGGACAATCTCTTTGTACCCTTCTACACCACAAAGCCTACAGGCAGTGGCGTGGGCCTCGCTCTGGCGCAGCAGATTGCGCGTGCTCACGGCGGCGAGGTACAGCTTGCGAATCGCGGAGACGGGCCAGGCGCGCGAGCTACGGTGACGCTTCCGCTTGCGAGCCGCAGCCCATCATAGCTATCTACTCTTACCGCAGCAGGTCTTCGAGCGTGGTGCTCAGGTCGGTTTTGTCGTCGCGGTACTTCACGATGACCGCCGCATAGAGGCTCAGGCCCCACTCGTGGCCTTTGCCTTTGGTTACTGCGCGAGAGCCCGGAACAACGACGGCATTTTCAGGAACAATGAGCGGCAACTCCGTTGTGGCGCGCAGCACTTCCCCGGTCACCAGGTCAAAGACCGGTGTTCCGCGCGTGAGGATAGTTCCTGAGGCCAGCACTGCGCCTTTGCGGACAATGGCGCCTTCGTACACGCCGCAATTGCCACCAACGAGGACATCGTCTTCAATCACCACAGGACTTGCGTTCACCGGCTCAAGGACTCCGCCAATCTGTGCAGCTGCGCTCAGGTGCACGCGCTTGCCTATCTGCGCGCAGGAGCCGACGAGCGCGTGCGAGTCCACCATGGTGCCTTCATCCACATAGGCTCCGGCGTTGATGTACATAGGCGGCATGCAGACCACACTACGGGCCAGAAATGCTCCGGCGCGAATGGACGAACCACCGGGGACGATGCGTATGCCGTCGTTCCGGGTGAAATAGCGCACCGGGTAGGTATGTTTATCGACAAATGAGAGGCCAGACGCGGGCATCTCTTCAAGCGCACCGAGGCGGAAGCCCAGCAGAATGCCGCGTTTCACCCAGGCGTTCACGCGCCAGCCGGTGGGAGAGGCGGCGTCAGGGGAGGCGGAACGAACTTCGCCTGTTTCAAGCAGGTTGCGGAGTGCAAGAAAAGCCGCCATGGCCTCGGGATCGCTGGAGGCGGCGGAGCCGGCGGCAAAGTGCCGTTCAATCGATGCTTCAAGTTCCTGAATTGTCATTGCTATTCGAGTCTATCAACTTACATTGAGGCAGCCCGTGGCGCATCCAATTATGGAAAATCTGCCGAATTCGCTCCGCCGGGCTGCCGCGGGAGAAAAGCTGCGGTTTCAGCAGGCAATATACACATTCGATAGGGCTCGTACCCGTATGCGATACTCAAAAATGGCATGTATAAACGGATCGTCCTCAAGTTATCTGGCGAGGCCCTGGCTGGAGAGCGCGGCTTCGGCCTTGATGCCAATCGTGTAGCCGAGATCACCAGCGAACTAGCCGAAGTCCACGCTCTTGGCGTGGAGATCGGCGTTGTGGTTGGAGGCGGCAACTTCTTCCGCGGCGTTGAAGCGCAAGCCAAAGAAATGGATCGCGTGAGTGCGGACAGCATGGGCATGCTTTCCACGGTTATCAACGCCATCGCGCTGCAGGACGCATTGGAAAAGCTCGACGTGCAATGCCGCGTCATGAGCGCCGTCTTCATGAATCAGCTTGCAGAGCCTTATATCCGGCGCCGAGCTGTACGGCACCTTGAGAAAGGCCGCGTTGTGATCTTTGCGGCCGGTATCGGCAATCCGTTTTTCTCCACAGACACAGCGGCAAGCCTGCGCGCCATGGAGATCAAAGCCGATGTTCTGCTTAAGGGAACAAAGGTCGAGGGCGTTTTCAGCGCCGATCCGGTGGTCGTGAAGGATGCAGTGAAATATGACGAGATCACCTACATGGAGATCCTGCGCCAAGGCCTCAAAGTAATGGACCTGACCGCCGTGAGCCTGTGCAAGGACAACAAGATGCCGATGATCATCTTCAATATGAACCAGCCGGGGAATATCCGGCGTGTGGTACTCGGCGAAAAAGTGGGATCACTGGTAACCGCTTAAGACTGCTGCCCGCGGCGGATTTACTTAACACGACAACGGCTGATGCCAGCGGAAGTTGTACAAGGCAATCGCTCGGGAGACGTCTAACTGCCAGTGGAGATGCGCAAGCCAGCACGGTTGACGGCCCTCACGGGCTTGCGCTGCTTCGCGGCTCTCAACATTGTCTTCTTTCACTTTTCCAATCCCGAGTGGTTCGGCATCCTGGCGCCTATCGTTAATGCCGGCTATGCATCGGTAAGCTTTTTCATCCTGCTGTCAGGATTTGTACTGGCGTACAACTACGCCCCGCGCGCGCGGGCAGGCGAGCTTGAGAAGGTGCGTTTCTGGGAGGCGCGGTTCACGCGGCTCTATCCAATCTACTTTCTGAGCCTGCTGTTGAGTTGGAAAGTGCTGCCGCTGGAGTATGCGGCGCATACGCACGCGAGATTCTGGTGGGGCATGGTGCTCACACCGCTGTTGCTGCAAGGGTGGGTACCGGAACTGGCTACTTTTCTGAACACACCGGCATGGACGATGTCTGCCGAGTCGTTCTACTACCTTCTCTTTCCCTGGATGGCACGCTGGAAGCGTCCGGAGCGGCTGGGACGCCATCTTACAAAGATGTTTGGCGTGTGGATGCTCGGATTGATCCCCGGAACGCTTTATATCATCTTCAACCCGGACGGCATTGCGCATCCCGATCGCTGGAGCTGGGGCCCATGGCTGCAGGCATTGAAATATACGCCGCTGCCGCATCTGGCCAGCTTCGTCTTCGGCGTGCTGCTGGCCAGCGTTGACGAGTTCATCGGCCGCACAAGCCGGCTGCGTACTGTCCTGGGTGTATTCGGATTTGCGGCCACATTTACTATTCTCTCGCTTGCAGCGCACATTCCCTACGCCCTCATCCACGACGGCCTGCTGATGCCATTCTTTGGCTGCATGATTCTGGGCCTGTCCGGCAACAACTGGCTGGCGACCGGATTCGGGTTGCGTCCTTTGGTCTTTGTCGGTGAGGCCAGCTACTGCCTTTACCTGCTCCACTTCAACCTGTGGAACCTGATCCACGACTCGCACATCCTCAACCGGCTCAACCTCGCGCGGTTCGATCCGTGGATCAGCTATGTGCTCCTGATCACAATGGCGGTCATGGCGCTCCACTTTGTTGAGAAGCCGGCGCAGAAGCAGCTGCGCAAGTGGCTTAGCGTGTGGAAGTGATGAGTGCTGAGCGCTTCATGGCTTAATTGCGTTCAGATGCGCTTCGAGTTCTTCCACTCGCATCAATCCTCTGGGAATCAAGGCAAGTTCTTGAGGGCGGTATAGAACCATCCAGTTCCCGGAAGGATCCGCCGTCAAATCTGTATCGAATGCGACAGCGCCAAAATATCCTCGTGAGTCTGTGCGGCAATGACGGTACGGCGCCAGCTTCCCTTACCCTCACCTACCTGACAATCGAAAGCAATAACGACGACCCCGCATCGCTGCCCTTCAAGCACGTTCCTCGCTGCAGTCAGGCCATTGAAGGGAGTCTCTTCTAGATTCACTCTCGGGATTGCCGCTTCAAAATAGTTCAACCCCAGACGCGCAGCCATCCGACGCATTGCAGACGCACGCATCCGATCCCTCACCGCCGACATAGCAAAGAGTATCCCGAATCCGAAAAACCAGATGTAGGCCTACATGTACACCAGAAAGATACTACGGCAAACATTACGCCTTATGGTCCGATTTTGAGAGTACATTTTCCCGCGTTCGCACAAAAGCCCAGCCGTGGAAGGCTGGGCTTTTGCCATTTTCACTGCTCGGCTATAGCTACGGCGTGATCGACTGCGTGGCGTGGTTGCCGTGCGGTACGAGGACCAGTGCCGTAGGTGCGGAGCCCGTTGGATAAGGTGTGGCCTGGGTCTGGCTCAACACGCCGGTCTCTGGGTTGAGCCGGAAGCCGGAAACCGAGTTGCCGACACGGTTGGCTGTGTAAATGAAGCGGCCCAGCGCCGGATCAGCCGCAATAGCAACTGGCTGCGTGTCAGTGGCGTAGACCAGGCTGCTGTTGCTGTTGACTATGGACGAGGGTGTGCCGGTGGGCAGAGCAATGTTATATCCAGAGACCGAGTTGTCCAGCGCATCCGACACATAAAGGAACAAACCACGCGGGTCGACCACAATGCTAGTTGGCTCGTTGCCGGTCTTGAAGGGGCCGTTCAGCAGGAAGTTCAGGCTGCTTCCCCCCTGCACACCGTAGCCGATGAGTTGATTGGAAGCAAAGTCAGTGGCATAGACGAACCGATCGGTCGGATCGCAAACCAGGGAAGTTGGCTTTACGCCGGCCTGATAAGGACTTCCTAAGGATGCAGTCAAAGCGCCGCCTGAAGCGACCGCGAACCCGAAGACCCAGCCCGGATTGGCATTGCTCGTAACAGTGCCACCCGGATTGTAGGCTGACTGATCGAAGACAGCGACGTAAACGGCGTTGCTGTTAGGCAGCGTAGCAACCGCCGTTGGGGCAATGATATCGCTCGCATAGCCGGGAATGGTGAGTGTTTCAGTCGCAGTAGCGGAGCCGATTGTTCCCTTGTTCAGTGAGTATTCGGTCAGGGTTGCCGAAGTAGTGCCCGAAACGACATAGAGATAAGTGCCTGCCGCGTTGACCGCGAGCGCAACCGGCGTGGTGCTCGTCGTGATCGCGTCCTTCTTGGTGAGCACTCCATTGCTGGCGATGCTGAAATGGACGACGGAGTTATTGCCCTGATTGGCAACGTAGAGGTTGTAGTAGTCGGCACTGACAACGATGGACACCGGAGAAGTTCCACCCGAGGAAACCACCGGCGGTCCCTTACGCAGCGCACCGGTCTCGGAGTCGGCGGCATAGGTATAAATCTGCCCATCGCTGCCGGCTGTATTGCTGGCCGAAGCCGCCACAAATACATAGTCAATCGTGACAATATTGCAGGCAGTCAAATATGTGGCCAGGATCAGGCCGATCGCAGAGACCAGAAAGAGCTGGCTCAATTTGCTGAACTTCATGCGCTTCCTTTGTCGTGGGCCCACGCGTTCAGGGCCCCGCAAGCTTATTTTGGTTTGCCCGTAACCATTGTAAAAGCCAGTTACGAGGTGTTACTCGAGTCTCCGGAAAGGCCGCAGACTCCTGCTATTTCACGCCGGCTCCGGTGCCGTTGTGAGGAATTGCGGCCACGGCTGTCGGCTGATCGTTCGACGGGAAGGGCGAGAACTGCGAACTCACCAGCGTTCCTGCTGTTGTACTCATCTGATATCCGGTCACGTTGTTGCCGAGAAAATTTGCCGTGTAAAGAAAATGGTACGTCGAAGGGTCGATCCCAATGGCTACAGGCTGCAGGCCAGTCTGGTAGTTGCCCAGGCTGGTCAACACGCCATTACTCATCGAGTACGCTGAGATGGTGGCGTCCAGCGAATTGGTCACGTACACATAGGGATATTTCTGGTTGACCACAATGGCTGAAGGCTGGCCTCCCGCCTGGAACGGGCTGCCACTCATCGCAGAGATCGTGCCGTTGGCAGCAACAGTGTAGGCCAGAACGTCGCCTCTTCCGTAGTCAGTCACGTAAAGATACGTGCTTGAAGCATCGCTTGCGACCGCAGAAGGCTGGATACCTGCGGCGAATGGAGAACCCGGCAGCGGCGAAAGCACGCCACCTGTGCCAACTGCGAAGCCAAAGACATAGCCCACATGCGGCGTAACAGACGAATCGTACGCTGTGACATAGACGTACGAGCCCGATGCCAGCACATTCACTCCTGTGGGCACGATGATATCGCTCGATCCCGTGATAGTCAGCGGCCAGTAATTCCCATTCACTGCTGTGTTGGCGGCTGGCGATCCGATGGTCACCGGGGTCGTCTTCGTCGCCGCAGTAAGCGGAAAGGATGCTATGGAGCCGGAGCACGGATCCGCCGTGGAGCAGATGGGCAGCGGTTGATATGTATCCACTGCGAAGAGGTTCGTAGCATTCGCCGCGATCGCCTGCGGATAGATTCCCGGCGTGTTCACAGTGTTGTAGGGGTACAGTTTGCCGTCAGTGCCGATCACAAACTGCACGATGGTGTTGTCGTCCTGGTTAGCGACGAAGAGATCGTTGTTGTCTGCCGAAACAGCTTCAGCTACCGGGTTACGGCCACCTGAAGGAAACGGCGAGGCGGGAATCGGACGCATGCGTCCGGACTCGGAGTTGATCTCAAAAACATCGATCTCGCCGTATTGGTCGGCTCCAGCAGCCTTCGAGGAGGCCACAAAAACAAAATCAACGGTGAGCGTTTGCGTGAACTGACTGCAGGCAGTAACCAGCGTGGCCGCCGCCAGGCTGGCTGCGGCGACCAGCATCAGCTGGCTCGATTTGTTGAACTTCATGCGCATCTTTCGTTAGCGGGCCTCAAAAATACATGCCCCTTAAATACGTCGGTTTGAACTTCGAATTCCGGACGGTACAGGTTCGCGCCGGGAACAGCGATCCGGCTGAATCCTCGTGCCGGCTCAAATCCTTGCACAAGCCGGCATGAGGTAAAAGCCAACTGGCCGGCTGCGGCGTAAACCGAAGCACGGCCCGGCGGTTTATCCTGTACGCCCATCCATCAGGCACCACGTTGGCGGGCCCTGCAGCGTGTACGTGCTTGTCACGCGCATGCCTTTCAATTCGCCGGAGTTCGGATCGAGGATACGGCCAGTGATGCTCGAGTCGTACTGGTTTGCCTCATAGATGAACTGATTCGAAGGATCTTCCACAATACACTGCGGACCGGACCCAGAACCGAACGGCTGGCCACTGACGAAGCTGGTCTGATAGGACGGTGATGTGGTGATTTGGTATGCCGCGATACCGCTCCCCGGATTGTTATTCCCGGTGACGTTATTGCCCTGGTTGGCCACGTACAGGTAATCCTTCGCCACCAGAAGCTGGATCGGGTTGGAGAGTGTCGAAGCGTCTGGAATAACGCTTGACCCAAGAGCCGCGAGATTGCCTCCCGCACCGACGGTAAAGGGCAGAATCTGGCTGGGGTAAGTACCGGAATAAGGGGGATTGGGAGCGGTTGGGACGATTGTGACAGGCTCGTTGTCCAGAACATAGATGTTACTGGAGGCGTTCACGATCGCCGTACCCGCAGTAATGCCGAGTGGCTGCGCGCTGTTGGAGCTCAGCGTGAGCTGGCCGCTGGACGAAGTGTAGGTATAGGGCCATACCGAGCTTCCGCCTGTGTACGGGTAAGAGGTAGGTGCGGTAGAACTGCTCAAAGTGAGCAGATAGCTCGAACCCGACATGACAAAATCGACGGGATTGGCCGGGACCGGGAAATAGGTGAGCGGACAAGGGAACAACGCGCCTGACGAACAGTTGGCCTGCGTCACAGCTGCATTTTCCACAACGCTCAGACGGCCCGTAGTCTGGTTGATTTGAAACACCGTCACGTCGCCACAAGAGGTAACGCCCTTGCCCAAGGCCGCCTGACACGCCGCGCTCGAAGGCGCCTCATGATCGAGGGCCAGAATATAGTTCCCGCTGGTGTCGGTGAGCAGGCGGAAAGGATTGATACCTTCGGTGAAAAACGTCTGCTGGTAGGTGAGGATTCCGTTTGCGCCCACCGCAAACTGGGTAATGTTCGAGTTCTTGCAGGGATCGGAAGGTGTACAGTCTCCGTTTCCTTCGGCGTTAGTGCCACGGTTCAGGACGTAGAGGAACCGGCCCCCTGTAGGCAGTACGGCTCGTACAGGATTGGATCCGCCTGAAGCGACCGGGAGGCCGTTTATGGGACTCAGTTTGCCGGTGTTGTGATCGATCTTGAAGCCGCTGATGATGCCGTTATTGCCAGACTGGGCCGTCACAGTACCCGTCACATACAAATAGCCAACTGTATAGCTTTGAACGCAAGACGTCACGCCGAAGACGACACCCGCCGAAAGGGCGCCAATCAGAAGTGCCTTGCCGAATTTCGTAAACCTCATGCGATTCCTTCATCCTGGTCAGGCGTTCGCCGCCAAGTTTGGTCGTTCCGCAGCAGCGCTGGGTTGGGACGGGTCCCTGCTGCATTGTAAAAGCCAAGGCCATGTTGTGCCTAGCGCGACACCGGCACCGGGCAAAACCGCGCTCTTTCCCAGGGATGCCCCAGCACGCGCGACCCGGTAAGTGGTTAGAACAACGAAGTGATAACTTTGCTGTGTGCGATCGAGGTTTGGACGCCCGAAGATTGTGAAAGGTCAACATCCGGGCGTCCAAAAAGAGGGGTTTACGGGCGGAATTACCGGTCATCCACGACCAAGGTCTGCCGGTCCCGGACCGTTGAGGACCGGCGGCCTGGCTACCAGACGCGGCAGGAATTGACCGGATACATGGGCTGGCCCTTCTGGCAGCCGAAAGCCTTGCCGAACTCGTCGAAGTTCTGTACTGAGCCGTTCACGCGCCATTCACCCGGCGAATGCGGATCAATGAGAGCGCGCCGCCGCGCGTCCTGCTCGGTCCCGTTCTGGCACCAGACCTGAGCAAAACTTATGAAGTAGCGCTGGGCTTCGGTGAATCCACCGATCTTGTCGTCGATTGACTTACCTTCGTCTGCCAGAGCATCGAGTAGAGCCATATAGGCGATGCGCAGGCCGCCGTTATCGGCCGTATTCTCACCCAGCGTGAGATGGCCGTTGAGATGCTGTGCGGGTGCATCGCCGTGCGCAGAAGCCACTTCAAAGCCGTCATACTCCTTGGCAACACATTCCGTACGATCGGTAAAGGCCTTGCGGTCTTCGGGAGTCTCCCACTCGCGCAGATTTCCTTTACCGTCAAACTTGGAACCCTGATCGTCAAAACCGTGGGTCATCTCGTGACCTATGACGACGCCGATGCCGCCATAGTTCACAGCCGGATCAGCCTTGAAGTCAAAGAACGGCGGCTGCAGGATGCCGGCGGGGAAGTTGATGTCGTTAAATCCCTGGCTGTAGTAGGCATTCACCGTCGGCGGCGTCATGCCCCACTCTTTTTCATCCACCGGCTTACCTAATTTCGCAAAGTTGTAATTGCGCTCGTAAACAGCGGAGTGGTGCAGATTGCCTATAAAGTCAGTGCGGTTTACTTTCACGTTCGAGTAATCGCGCCACTTCTCGGGATATCCGATCTTGTTGCGGATCATGGACAGCTTTTGCTCGGCGGCCTGCTTGGTGGCGTCGCTCATCCAGGGCAGAGTCTTAATATCGTCGCCAAGAGATTTTTCGAGCGCCGCAACCAGTTTGTCCATGCTCTGCTTGGCCTCGGGCGGAAAGTTCTGTTTCACCCAGTCCTGGCCCACGGCCTCACCCAGCGCGTTGTCAGTCAAAGTCGTGCACCGCTTCCAGCGCGGCTGAGGCTCCTGCTGGCCGCCCAGAGTGCGCGAGAAAAAGTTGAAGTTTTCGTCGAAGAAAGCCTTAGAAAGACTGTCGGCCTGACCGTGCAGCACATGCCAGCGCAGATAACTCTTCCATGCGTCGAGCGGCTCGCTCGCAAGCAGTCCATTGAGCGCCTTGAAAAAGTCGGGCGTGCCTACGTTGAGCGTGTCGAAATGCCCGACGCCGGATTGTGTGAAGTAGACATTCC
The DNA here is from genome assembly GCA_035546015.1 of Occallatibacter sp. GTDB lineage: Bacteria > Acidobacteriota > Terriglobia > Terriglobales > Acidobacteriaceae > Telmatobacter. The sequence continues at coordinate 13,841 of DASZXD010000229.1, read as the reverse complement.
AGTCAAAGTCCGGCGTGAGCTTGTCGAGGTCAACGACTGTGTAAATGTGATAGCGGTTCTCAGGATCGCGCAGCTCGGTGCGGCTTGTGGAAGCTTTGGCCATCGCCGTCTCGATCTCCATGACGGCAGCAGCTTCTTTGGCCGCCTGTTCGGGCGTATCGCCGGCCAGTGTGAACATCTTCGTTATATGCGCGATGTATTGCGCGCGGATGTCGGCATAATGCTTGTTGTCCACGATGTAATAATCGCGGTCAGGCAGAGAGATGCCGCCCTGATAGAGCTCCGCAATCTGCTTCGATGAGTCCTTCTCGTCCTGGCCGATCCCAAACTCGAAGAAACCATCGGGCGTACCCTGATTTTCAAGCTCCGCGAGCAGGCCGGGAATCTCTTTGGCGCTCTTGAGGCGCGCAATCTCAGCCCACGAAGGCTTGACGGGGCCAATGCCCTTCTTCTCAATGGTGGCCGTATCCATGCACGCGGCGTAGAAGTCGCCATACTGCTTTTGCAACGGGGTTTTGGAATTTTTGGCTGCCTCGTCCAGGTCCTGCCATAGCAGATAGCGGTTGCGCTCTATCAGCTGAGAAAAGGACCGGACCCAGCGCGTCTGATCGGACGGAATTGGATTGCTCTTCATCCAGTTTCCGCATGCGTAGTGATAGAAATCCGTACAGGGATCGACGCTGGTATCCATTGCCGCCGGATCGAAGCTCTTAATCGCCGGTGGCTCTGAAGATGGCTGGCTGTCAGACTGAGAAGCGGCGGGCGACTGTGCCAGTGCGGCGCCGGCTGCAAGAAAAAAGACCGGAACAAAGAGAAATTTATTCATGAATAGTCCTCGCGGAAGAAGGGTGAACCGGCTGCTTCAGATCGGCGCTTGTATTGAGGCGCATCGATGTTAAACGAAATAAGAGCCGGACCCCGATAAGCAACTGCGTTGCAGATCAGGCTACCACACACTGCGATTGCCGCCTCGCATTTATGTGACGAGTGGAAGGATTACACTGCCGAATGAAGAACTATCAAAGGAGACAATAGATGCCCACTAAAGATCACCTGCTGACTGCAACTGGATTGCTCGCGCTTCTGTGTCTGCCTATGATATGTCGCGCACAGGATGTACACGTCCGAGTTTCGCCCGATGTGAAGACCGGCGTGGAAGGCACTACCGAGTTTCCAACGATCCAGATGGCGATGGATCACCACCCATTCGCGGGCATCGGACCGGATGACAAGCCGGGGCGCGTGTATATCGAGATCGCGCCGGGCGTCTATCACGAACGCGTAATCGTGACGCAGAACCACACCAACATCACGCTGGTGGGCATGGGCAAGTCGCCTTCGGATGTGGTAATTTCCAACAGCCTGAACGCCAGGCAGGCTGGCGGCACTTTCTTTACCGAGACAGTAGAGATTAACGGCGACGGTTTCGAGGCCGACAACATTACCTTTGAAAACATGGCCGGCAATACTGGCCAGGCCGTTGCAGCCGCGGTGCGTGCAGACCGCGCCGTTTTCAAGCACTGCCGCTTTCTGGGCCATCAGGACACGCTCTTCGCCGACTACGGCAGGCAATATTATGTCGACTCTTATATTGAGGGCGGCGTGGACTTCATCTTCGGCAATGCGACGGCGGTCTTCGATCACGATGAGATTCACTCGAACGGCCCCGGCTATCTGACAGCGCAGTCGCGCACCTCGGCGGACCAGGCCACCGGCTACGTCATCGTCGACAGCAAAGTGACCAGCGCGATGGAGCAGGAACTGACGCCGAACCCAGAAGCACCGAAAAAAGAGGCGGTTGGCCTTGGCCGGCCATGGCGGCCTTACTCACGCGTGGTCTACATCCGCACCGCACTACCCGCCGACATTCTTCCCGAGGGCTGGAACGCATGGGGACGCATGTCTCCGGACCTGCATGCTTATTATGCCGAGTTTCAGGATTCGGGTCCCGGTGCGAATCCGACTGCGCGTGTGCGGTGGTCGCATCAGCTCACCGCCAAAGAAGCCGCACAATACATGCCGAAGGTGTTTCTCGCAGGCAAAGATGGCTGGGATCCCGTTGTGGCGGCAAGCAGGCTGCCGTGATGTGCACAGGTGAGGCTCTTGTCATTCCTGACCGCGCCCTGCCACACTGAACTGTGGACACCCAGACAATCGTCATCCTGGATTTTGGATCGCAGTATACGCAGCTGATCGCGCGGCGCATCCGTGAACTTAATGTGTTTTCCGTTGTGCTTCCCTGCACTGCTCCCATCGCCGAGATTGAGGCCTATCGGCCCGTCGGCGTTGTGCTTTCCGGCGGTCCATCATCTGTATATGACACTGATGCGCCGGCCGCCGATCCCAGATTGCTTGAACTTGGCCCGCCGGTGTTGGGCATCTGCTATGGCCTGCAGTTCATCGTGCATCATCTGGGCGGCAAAGTAAGGTCGGCATCCAAGCGCGAGTATGGCCACGCGGAAGTGACCGTGGAAGACAACTCAACTCAGTTGTTCGCCGGGCTGCCCGTATCGCTTCATGTGTGGATGAGCCATGGCGACGAAGCACTGGAACTGCCATCGGGATTTCATCGCACCGCGGTCACATCGAACGCGCTGGCGGGCATTGCCAACGAGCAGCGGCGCATATGGGCGGTGCAGTTCCATCCCGAGGTACATCACACACCGCTGGGACCGCAGCTCATCAGGAACTTCGTATTCAACATCTGCGGAGCGCGCGGCGACTGGACACCAGCCCACTTCATCGAGTCCACCGTAACGCAGATTCGTGAGAAGGTGGGCAACGGTCACGTAATCTGCGGCCTCTCAGGCGGCGTGGATTCATCTGTCGCCGCGGTGCTGGTGCACAAGGCAATTGGCGCACAACAGACGTGCATCTTTGTGAACAATGGCGTCCTCCGCAAGAACGAGTTCCAGAACGTACAGAAGAATCTGCGCGATAAGCTGGGACTGAACATTGTCGGCGTGGATGCGAGTGCGCGGTTCCTCGAGAAACTAGCTGGCGTGACTGACCCTGAGCTAAAACGCAAGCGAATTGGCGCAGAGTTTATCGCGGTGTTTGAGGATGAAGCCAACCGCATTGCGCGTGAAACGGGCGGTGTGGACTGGCTTGTGCAGGGCACGCTCTATCCCGACGTGATCGAGTCGTCGAGTGTGAAGGGCCCGAGTCAGACTATCAAGAGCCACCACAACGTGGGTGGGCTGCCCGAGCGGATGAAGCTTAAGCTTATCGAGCCGCTGCGCGATCTGTTCAAGGATGAAGTGCGGCGCATCGGGCGCGATCTCGGCATGAGTGAAGAAATTCTCGGGCGGCAGCCATTTCCGGGGCCGGGTCTCGCAGTACGCATTCTGGGCGAGGTGACGCCGGAGCGCGTGGCTCTGCTGCAGGAGGCCGATGAAATCGTCGTCTCGGAGATCAAAGCTGCCGGGCTTTACTCCAAAATCTGGCAGAGCTTTGCCGTGCTGCTGCCGGTGATGAGCGTGGGCGTGATGGGCGACCAGCGCACCTATGCGTATACGGCAGGCGTGCGCGCCGTGCACTCCGAGGACGGCATGACCGCCGACTGGGTCGACCTGCCTGCCGAAGTGCTCAAGCGCATCTCCAATCGCATCGTGAACGAAGTGCGCGGCATCAATCGCGTGGTATACGACATCACGTCGAAGCCACCGGGAACGATCGAGTGGGAGTAATCGACGATCAAGCCTGATCATCGGCGGGCTGTGCGCGCAGCGCGGCAATCTCCTTGCTCATGGCATTGAGACGGGCCATCAACTCGCCATGATGCTTTTCAGCGGACGAGGGTTCCACGGCCTCGATGTAGAAGGAGCCATTCGGTTCGAGCTCACAGCGGCGTACTTCATGCACGTGCTCGAAGCCCTGCCGGTGTATGACTTCGATCAGTTCTTCGCGGGTGAGCAGTTCGCGCTCAAGCGCCTTGCGGTCGATCTGGCCATCGCGAATGAGGACTGCCGCGCGGCCCTCGAGCATGCGCGTGAGCCGCGGTGAACGAAAGAGCACACGCACGACCAGCCAGTTGATTGCGAGCAGACTGAAGGCGCCGATGACGCCACCGGTCACAGAGTTGTCGTCGCCAATGATTGCGTTCTGCACGGTGTTGGAGAGTGAGAGCAGGACGACGAGATCGAACGGGTTAAGCTGCGCCAGCTCGCGCTTGCCAAAGATGCGCAGCAGGGCTACGAGCACAAGGTAGACGATCACCGGACGAATCAGCTTTTCCGCAAGCGGAAGCGGCAGCGTAAACATGTGGTCAAGGACGAGCGAGTGGGTCATGGAAACGAGGATAGCGGCAGTGTTGCCGCTTTTCCAGACAAAGCGCAAGATATTCGTTCTGTTTTGACTGAACTGACACAGCCGCGAATTAAATGCTTGTTTTGCGCTCTCTGGTAGAGTGAAGTTGCAGGAAAACAAAGCACACAACCCCGCAACAATACCGAGAATTTGCCAGCAACAGGAAAACGACTAATCGCAATGACAGCTTCCCCAGCAAATTTTTCCGCTCAGACGCTTGCTCCTTTTCGCATGGACCCGCGCTATGACGTGCGCGTGTGGGGGTTCCGCGATCTGCGGCCCTGGTACGATCACGTCGCCGAGGGCGACCCGATTGGCGAGGTGTGGCTCACTGGTGACGATTCACTTGTCGCCACCGGGCCCTACGCCGGGAAAAAGCTGGCTGCACTTTTCGGCGAGGCGCATGAACTGCTGTTGGGGCCGGGCGCGCCGACGATAGAGTCACCGCTGCTCATCAAGGTGCTGTTCGCCAAGGAAAAGCTCAGCGTACAGGTGCATCCCGACGACAAGATGGCGCAGAAGTACGGCGATCCGCGCGGCAAGACTGAGTGCTGGTATGCACTGGCGGCCGAACCGGGAGCGAAGGTTGCACTGGGCCTCAAAGACGACGTGACGCTCAAGCAGGTGGAAGAAGAGATTCACGCGGGCACGCTGGAGCAGAGTCTCAAGCTGGTGGACGTGGAGCGTGAAGACCTCATCTTTGTCGATGCGGGCACGGTGCACGCCATCTGGCCGGGTGCGATTCTGCTGGAGACACAGCAGAACTGCGACCTGACCTACCGAATGTTCGACTATGGCCGTCCTCGCGAGCTGCACATAGCCAAGTCGCTTGAGGCGACCAAGCTTGTGACACGCGCAGGCAAGATTGCACCAAAGCAGCTCCATGACCGGACGGTGCTGATCGATGTTGAGTACTTCCGTGTTGAACGAGTTCCGGTGAACACCCTCCTTTCGAGCGAACGTCTCCGCGGTGACAGCAAGCCAGGACTGGCCTGGCTGTTTGCCGCCGCAGGCGCCGGACGACTGACAGGTTCCTTTGAGCCGGTGGATCTGCCGACGCGTGGCATTGTCGGCGTTCCGGCAGCTTCGCCTGAGTTTGTGCTTGAAGACCTCGGCGGACTGGACCTGATCCGGATTACACCCAACTGGCCTGCTGCCCGGTAGGCTTCGCTTACAAAACAAAGACCGAAACGCCGACGGAGTCCTGATGGAAGGGTTCTGCGGCGCGGAACTTTTTGCGGCGTTCAGTGTTTGCACCTTTGTCTAGATACCGGCGTCTAAGCAAGTGAGCCGGACTTATCTGTAGTTCACTTTTTGAGGCCGGCATTTCGTAGTGGCCGGCCCGCTGATGGAAATGGCAGAGGGAGAACAAAATCATGAAACGTCCATTGCTGAAAAGAGTTATCCCGCAGATGATGGCGTGGGCAGGGGTGGTCCTGCTGTGCGCCGTTGTGGCGCTTGCGCAGGATAACGGCACAGCCACTGCGCCCGCGAACGGGCAGCGCACTGACGGACAAATCGAGATGGATGTAGTGCAGGCGCTGGATGCGTCGCAGGCACTCAAGAACGACCTGATTACGGCAGCAACCATTCAGAGCCAGGTCACGCTTTCGGGCACGGTATCGAGCCAGGCGTCGAAGGATCTGGCGGGTTTGATTGCCGCACATGTAAACGGCGTGACCAAGGTGAACAACAACCTGACGGTTGGCAATCCGCAGGATGCGCAGGATGCGAGCCAATATGCCGCACCTGCTCCGGATGCCGACGCGCAGGCGATGAATGACAACAGCCAGCCTGGCATTGCTCCACAGCCCGGTGACCAACAGCAGCCGGCGCCTCAGGCTCAGCCCGCATATCCGCAGGCACAGCCTTATCCTCCGGCGCAGCAGCCTTATCCGAATTATCCGCCCCCACCGCCGGCGCGGCCCGAGTACCAGCGGCAAAACGGCTACAACCAGCCGCAACAGGCGCCAGCTCCGGCATACCAGATGCCGAGCGGGCCGGTGACACTGCCTGCCGGAACGCTGCTACAGGTGCGTACGGCTGAGACCATCGACAACAAGCGGGCCACGGATGGCACGCCGGTGGAGTTCACCGTGATCCGCGACGTGAACGTGGGCGGCCTGCTGGCCATTCCGCGCGGGGCCACGGTGCATGGCGTGGTATCTGAGAGCAAACAGGCAGGACAGCTTTCCGGCAGATCTGAGCTGGCACTTACGCTTACCTCGCTCGATCTCGGCGGGCAGAGCTATCCGATCACTTCAGACCAGTTCCGGGTAAAGGGCCCGGACAAGACCGGACGCACGGTGGGCAACGCGTTTGGCGGCGCATTGCTCGGCGCAATCATTGGCGGCGCGGTGGGCCGCGGCGCAGGCGCTGCGATTGGCGCGGGAGCCGGTGCGGCAGCAGGAACGGCAGTGACGGCGGCAACCCCAGGTCCCAACGTCTGGATTCCTTCCGAAGCACTGGTCACCTTCCATCTGCAGGCTCCGATCACGGTGCAACCGGTAAACGCACAGGAAGCGGCGCGGCTGGCGCAGGGATTGTATGCGGGCGGGCCGTCGCTTTATCGCCGCGGACCTTATCAGCAGCCATATCGCTACGCGGGCGGGCCGTATTATCCGTACTACGCATATCCGCCGGTTTACTATCGCCCGTATTACATGGTGGGCGGAGTTTATTACTGGCGTTAACCTCCTTTCCAAGCATCAGGAATGCGGGCGCTCCATTTTTGGGGCGCCCGTTCTGTTTTGCGAGTAGTATTCTGGACCTCCCGAAAATCTGACAGGAGGTTTGTACATGGGAAAATTCGCGAGCATCACGGAAACTGTCGGCAATACCCCGGTGGTGAAGATCAATCGGCTGGCTCCGCCAGATGTGAATCTTTATGTGAAGGTAGAAGCGTTCAACCCACTGGGGTCAGTGAAGGACAGGCTGGCGCTTGGGGTTATTGAAGAGGCCGAGCGTACGGGCAAGCTTAAGCCCGGCCAGACAGTAGTGGAGGCGACGAGCGGCAACACGGGTATCGGCCTTGCAATGGTGTGCGCTGCAAAGGGGTATCCGCTGGTGGTGACGATGGCGGAGACCTTCAGCATTGAGCGGCGCAAGCTGATGCGGTTTCTGGGCGCCAAGGTGATTGTTACACCGGCTTCGGCGCGCGCTGTGGGCATGGTGAAGAAGACGATCGAACTGGCTGAGAAACACGGCTGGTACTACACGCGGCAGTTTGAGAACGAAGCCAACGCCGACATGCACTCGCGGACGACGGCGCAGGAGATTCTGCGCGATTTCAAAGATGAGCGGCTGGACTACTGGGTGACCGGATTCGGGACGGGCGGCACGCTGAAGGGCGTGGCGCGTGTGCTGGCACAAGAGCGGCCGGAGACAAAGATCGTGGTCTGCGAGCCGGACGAGGCGCCGATGCTCTCGAGCGGCGTCGAGCAGGAGCGGAACGAGGATGGCTCGGCCAAGTCGGGACATCCGAGCTGGAAGCCGCATCCGATGCAGGGCTGGAGCCCGGATTTCATTGCCAAGCTGACCGGCGATGCAGTTGCGTCGAAGGCGATCAGCCAGGTGGTGCGGATTACGGGGCCGGATGCGCTGCGCTGCAGCCGGGAGTTGGCGAAGAAGGAAGGCATCTTTGTCGGCATCACCTCTGGCGGGACCTTCGCGGGTGCGCTGCAGGTGGCGGCGCAGGCCCCGAAGGGATCGACGATCCTGTGCATGCTGCCGGATACGGGCGAGCGGTACCTGAGCACGCCGCTGTTTGCCGAGGTACCGGTGGATATGACCGAGGAGGAGTGGGAGATTGCGCGGTCAACGCCGGGGTGCATTCTGGAGCCTCCGAAGCAGTGATCTTAGTGCGGGAATTGCCGGGTTTTGTAGCGGTGGTTACGTGTTTCTCAGGGCCGCGGGTCATGCATGGCGGCGAGAATCATTGCGGTAAATTGTTGATTATTTGAAGAGTTGCGCCGACCAAACCTCCCTCTTAGGGGCGCTTTTTGCGCCTCTCCAGGGGGAGGGGGTGGGGTGGTTCAAGGGTATAAACCGGGCACATACCTGACAGATGGATAGGAGCCTGTGTGGATTGTGCCTGATCGCGGGGATATTTTGTGCAAGCGTGCAGGCACGTTTCACACCGTCCCCAGGTGTGGCGGGATCGCAAGAGATGCCGGCCCAGGATTGCGTCCGATCCACGGACTTCACACTGGGCTATTGTCTTACTCTCCGTAACGGGAGAGTTCCCGGATTCAGTGATCCGAAGGCTGCTGCTCCCTCCCGGTGCGCATCTTGCGGTCAGGGCTCGTCTATAATGGCAGAGTCGCATCGATACCGGATCAGGGGTTCTCGTGGTGTAGTTGAAAAGATTGCACGGTGCCGTTTTCTTCAGGAAGACGGCACTTGAGCGCATTTACCCTCCCTACATCAATTCCTAATCCGGTATAGCGAGATTTGCGCAGGTTTGGGAGACGCGCGGCACGGTTTTGAAGACCGTCGCAGGGCGCAGACTCCCTCTACGGCGCGTAGAGAGTAGAAGGTTCAAGTCCATCCATGATTCGCTTCCTGCAAACTGACAATCGCATTACCAAAGCCCTGCTTGTGGTGGTGATCGGCGCCGCATCGGTGTCGATGGTGGTGTACCTGATTCCCGGCCTGACGGGCATGGGCGCATCGGCACCGGACACCTATGCCGTGATTTATCCGCATTGGTACAGCAAGATCTTCTCGTCGGGCGACACGGTGAGCATGCAAAAGGTGCAGCAGGTAACGCGGCAGCAGGTGATGCAGCAGAACCCGCGGTACGCAGACAACCCGATGATCATGAAATTTTTTGAGAGCCGGGTGGGCCAGCAACTGGTGCAGCAGGAGGTGCTGCTGCAGGAAGCAAACCGGCTGGGCATTCACGCCGACAGCGACGACGTGGCCAAGTTTCTGCAGACCGGCCCCTATGCTCAGACTTTTTTCCCAGATGGCAAGTTCATTGGCAAAGACGCGTATGCCAATCTGCTGGCACAGCACGAGCTTTCGGTGGCCGACTTTGAGGACAGCATCAAGCGCGGCATTATCATTCAGCGGCTGCAGGCGATGATCACGGCCGGCGTGACGGTGAGCCCGCAGGATGTGCGCGAGTCGTATCGCAAGCAGAACATCAAGATCAAGTTCGACTACGCGATCGTTTCGCCGGACGACATTCTGAAGACGATCAACCCTTCGGACAGCGATCTGGAAGCATTCTTCAAGAAGAATGCGGCGCGGTATGCGACAGCGGTTCCGGAGCAGCGGAAGATTACCTATTTCGCTTTTACGCCGAACGATGTGCCTGGCGGCATTCCTCAGCCGACACAGCAGCAGATTCAGTCCTACTATAACCAGCACCTTTCGGACTACCAGGTGCCGGAACAGGCCAAGTCGCGGCATATTCTGATCCAGGTGGCGCCGGGCGCGGATGCAAAGACCGACGCAGCGGCGAAGGCCAAGGCCGAAGATGTGCTGAAGCAGTTAAAGGCAGGCGGAAGCTGGACCGAGCTGGCCAAGAAGTACTCCGACGACCCAGGCAGCAAGGATTCGGGCGGCGAGCTTGGATTTGCCCAGCGCGGAAGGATGGTGCCACAGTTCGATAATGCGATCTTCACGCAGAAGATTGGCGATATCGAGATTGTGAAGAGCCAGTTCGGCTATCACGTGGTGCAGGTAGAGGACCGGCAGTCGGCGCACACGCAGCCGTTGAACGAGGTGTTGCCGGAGATTCAGGCTTCGCTGTCGCGCGAGGCATCGGCGCAGGCGCAGCAGAACTACGCAGAGAATCTGACCTCAGAGGCCATCAAGAACGGACTCGAGAAGACGGCGGAAGCGCATCACCTGCAGGTGGTGACGACGCAGCCGGTGGAACAGGATGGCGTGATTGCCGCGCTGCCGAGCAGCCAGGCGCTGCTGAGCAAGGCATTCGGATCGAAACAAGGCGATCCGCCGCAGTTTGCGCCCACAGGCGAGGGTTATGCGGTATTCCAGGTGACGGGTATTGTGGCGGCGCATGCGCCGGCGTTTGCCGACTGGAAGTCGCATGTGCTGGATGACTATCGCAATGAGCAGCTGCCCTCGCTGCTGGCTGCAAAGACCAACGAGCTGGCCAACCGGGCAAAGAACGAGAACGATCTCGCCAAGGCAGCGAAAGAAGTGGGCGCGACTATGAAGTCGAGCGACCTGGTGGGGCTGACGGGGCAGGTTCCCGACGTGGGCCAGCTTGGACAGGTGGCACCGCAACTCTTCGACCTGAATGTGGGCGCGATCAGCGCACCGATCCAGGCGGAGCGGAACGGAATCGTAGCGCGGATCACGGACAAACAGGAGCCGACGGCTGCCGAGATCGAGAAGAATTTCGATACTGCTCGCGACCAGATGCTGGATGAAAAGCGCGGCGACGCCTTCAACGTATTTTTAAGCGGGGTGATGGACAACTACCGGAAGCATGGACTCATTCAGATGAACGCGAAGGCGGCTGGAGCGGAGTCACCGGGAATGTAGTTCGCAGATCTGCTAAAGGAAATTATGAAGCCCGCAGCCTGATGGTTGCGGGCTTTTGTGTCTGGGGACTCAGGCGCGGGTTTTGCTCTCGTCGCGCGCGATGCGGGCTTTGACGAGCTTTTTGACGAGCGCAACCGGCAGAGGCCTGTCGAGCGGAAACTGCACGGTGCCTTTGGAGACGGTGAAACCGGCGAGGTCGGCTTTGAAAGCTTCTATGACCGCTGCGGTTGGAAAAAGGCTGCAGTGGTTGGCGAAGGCGGCGATCCAGACGAGGACACGCTCGCGGCGGAAGCCGAGGATGCTGTAGCTGATGACCTCAGTTGCGCCGGACGGCATGACGGATCGGACTGTGGCATGGAGCTTGTCGAAGAGCGGGCGGCTTTGCGCGGGGATGGCGGCGAGGTAGGCTGCGACGGTTTTTGCTGCTGCGCGTTTGGCGGATTTTTTCTTTGTGGGCGGCATGGGTGTGATGGTAGCGCGTCTGCGCCAGACTTGCGGTGGGAATTCGCGCCGTCCCTACGGGACTGCGGGGATACGGGTTGGCCTGATCCCAGGGTTTCATCCTGGGCTATCTTCCTCCTCTCCCTTGCGGGAGGCTGTTTGTGGCCGGGTTGGCGGTGTGCCATCCCAGGTCTGAAAATCCAGACCTGGGGCATCCTTTGCCGTGCTTGATCGAATGAGGCTGATTGAGGATTGTGGTTTCCCACCCTAAACGCAAAGTGCGCGTCCAGGATGGGGCACCCGTTTTTCGTGGTGGAACTGGTGATGCTGCGAGATTGTCGTCAGCGCAGGCCAACGGTCTGGTAGGGCAGGCCGGTGGCCGGCGAGTTTTCCGGCATCGCGTCGGAGTTTGGTGCGACCGATACTCCGGCGAACGAGGCTGGCTGGACTGTCGTGTTCCATCCGTCGACAACAATGAGCGCGTCTTCGCCGTCGAAGTCGCTTACGGCAGCTTGAATGGTGATGGTCCTGGTCTCATTGGGAACCAGCGAGATGTAGTTGTCGCTGTAGAAAGCGGGCAACACACGCTCGCCGGATTTGCGGCGGAGCTGCAGGTGGGCCATGAGCGCAATGCTCGTGGAGGGGTTGCGGAGGGTAACGGTGAGCGTGCGCGTGCCGTTGGCGTCTGCGCGCTTGACCTGTGCGATAAGCGTGACGGTGGAGAGCTGGTTGAGCGCAGTGAGGTCGTCATTCTGGCCGGGCAGACGGAGTTCAAGCTGGCCAGTGGGTTTGTCGGGCCGGCCGGGCTGTGCGCGCCAATAAAAGTTGCTGGAGATGAGCTTGTTGTCTTTGTCGCTGAGCTCGAGCTTGATGAAGTGGACCGCGGAGAGATTTGCCGGGAAGTCGACGGAGCCAAGGTCGGTGGCAGCTTCAGGCGCGGCAGTGAGTTTGGTGTCGTGCTGCGAGGCGCGGGTTCCGTCGAGGTTGTAGAGCTCGACGTGGGCAGTGAGATCGGCGGCAGGCGTGGGGAAGTTGTTGATGACCTGCAGGTGATCGTTGGACTGGTTGAACTGGATGTGCAGGAGCTCCGCCGCGTGCATGACGGCGAAGTAAGACGACATGGGTTCGAAGTCGTAGTGATAGATCTGCCAGACGAAGCTGGGCTGCGCGGGATTGCTCATCCATGTGATGACCGCGGTGGTGGGATGGAAGAGCAGCGCGTTGCGGCCTTCGTACATGGCGCGGAAGGCCTCGTAGTTAGCGAGCTGCGCCTTGCGCACGAAGTCGGCGAGGTTGCGAATGGGGCCGTAGCGCGCGGCGATTTCAGCCGGGTAGTCCTGCGCGCCGGAGTTGCCTTTGGCGAAGTCGTGCTGAGCCCAGTCGTCGTTGATGGACTCCCAGTCTTTTTTCGGCATCATGCCATGGATGGATTCGAGGGTAGGCACGGAGACGGTGCCGGTCTCGGTCTTGAAGTAGTCGTCAGTGACTTTGTAGAACTCGCGCGGCGCACGCCATGAGTATGGGCCATGCGAACGGACGCCTGCGCCGTCAGTCGAGCTGGGCTGATAGCGGCGGGTGGGCTCGAGCTCGGCGAGGATTTTGCGGAGAGCGGCGTCGATCTCAGGCGGTGGATAACCCTCGTTGCGTGCGCACCACAGGATTATGGAGGGGTGATTGCGGTAGCGGAGAACCTTGTCGCGGACGTTGGCGACATAGGTGTCGAGGTCGATGGGATTAGGGCCGTCACCGGGATTGGGCTGGAAGAACTCGTCCCAGACCATGATGCCGTACTTGTCGCACAGCTCGTAGAAGTCTTCGCCGGTACTCTGGCCGACCCAGTTACGGATGAGGTTAAGGTTGGCAAGCTGGTGGAGACGGATCTGGGTTTCGAGCCGCTCGCGCGGGATGCGCTTGAGGCCCTCGTCCAGGCCCCAGTCGCCGCCACGGATGAAGACAGGAACGCCGTTGACGGAGATGGTGAGCGTGTCGGTTCCGGGAACGCTGTAGCTGATTTTGCGGACGCCGAAGTCGAGATCGTTTGCGTCGGAGACGTCGCGCGCGATTTTGAAGTCGAGATGGAGGTGGTAGAGATTCTGCGGGCCGTAACCGTTAGGCCACCAGAGGCGCGGATTGAGGATGTGAAGCGCGGCCGTGGATTTGGGATCGAAGGTGATTTGCTTTTTGTCGTGCGGGGCGAGTTCGACTGGCTGCGAGAATTTGATGTTTTCGATTGTGCCTTCGAGAATGCCCTTCTGCGGCTGGCCGGTGGTGTTTTCTACGGTGGCCTGCACGGTTACATCAGACGAGTCGGTTTTGGGTAGCGGCAGGTCAGTAGTGACGAGCGGGTCTTTGACGAGTACGGGACCGGATGCGGAGAGCGTGACATTTTGCCAGATGCCGGTGTCGCGATCACGGATGGCGGGGAGCCAGTCCCAGCCGATGGTGCAGAGGAAGGTGGGGCCGTCAATGGCGCTCTCACCGCCGTTGGCGCCGATGCCGGCGCGAAGTGTGTGCTCATGCGGGATGCCGGGGTGGGGCTGCGGCGAGACTTCAACGGCGACTACGGCTTT
>DASZXD010000228.1:0-18647 GCA_035546015.1 Occallatibacter sp. | reverse complement strand
AGTATCGCGATGTGCGCAAGCACCATACGCTGGTGGAAATCTGCAAGCAGCCTGAGCTGGCGGCCGAGGTTACGATTACCGCGGCAGAGAAGCTGGGCGTGGATGCGGCGATTATCTTTGCCGATCTGCTGCTGCCACTGGAGCCGATGGGGCTGCCCTTCGAGTTCCAGGCAGGCGAAGGGCCGGTGATTCACGAGCCCGTGCGCACGGCGGAGCATGTAGCGGCGCTGCGCACTGACCGCGCAGGCGAGCTGGACTATGTGGCGCGTGCCATTCAGAAGGTGGCCTCGCATTTTCGCGACAGGTTGGGAATCATCGGGTTTTGCGGCGCCCCGTATACGCTGGCTAGCTACATGATTGAAGGCGGCGGATCGCGGAACTACATCGAGACGAAGAAGATGATGTACGGGGCGGCGAATGGCAATGCCGCGGGCGCTGCGTGGGGCGTACTTTTGGACAAGCTTGTCACAGTGCTCACCGAGTACTGCCGGCAGCAGGTGCAGGCCGGCGCCGACGTGATCCAGATATTCGATAGCTGGGTGGGATCGCTGGCCCTGGCCGACTATCAGCAGTATGCATTTGAGCCGACAAAGCGGCTGATTCGTGCTGTGCAGCAGATGGGCGTGCCGGTGATCTATTTTGGCGTGGAGACGGCCGGGCTGCTGGGCGCAATGGCCGAGACCGGTGCAGACGTGATCGGCCTTGACTGGCGGCAGCCGCTGGATGAGGGTTGGCGCGCGGTGGGGCAGGGCTGCGCGGTGCAGGGGAATCTGGACCCGATTACACTGTTTGCGCCTCTTGAAATACTGGAGCAGCGGGTGAAGGCCATTCTGCGCGCAGCGAACGGACGACCGGGACACATCTTCAATCTTGGACACGGAATTGTGCCGGGGACACCGGTGGAGAATGTGCAGGCGGTGGTGAGGATGGTGCGTGAATTTCGGCTGGAGGCTGACCGTGGGTAAACAGGCAGTGCTGCTGCTGGCGCATGGGACGCCCGAGACCGTGGAGCAGATTCCCGAATATCTGCGCAATGTGGTGAGCGGAAGACCGGTTCCGCCGCATGTGGTGGAAGAGATCCAGCACCGGTATTCGCTCATTGGGCACAGTCCGCTGACCGAGATCACCAACGAGCAGGCGCGGCTGGTGGAGGCGGAGCTTGCGGTGGATGGGCAATCTATACCGGTGTATGTAGGTATGCGCAACTGGCGGCCTTATATTCCCGATGTAGTAAAGCGGATGCGGGCCAATGGCATAGAAGAGGCCGCGGTGATCTGCATGGCGCCGCAGAACTCGCGGACCAGCGTTGGACTTTACCGGCGCGCGGTCGAAGCCGAGGCTGGCGGATTGCGGATTGACTTCACAGAGGGCTGGGCAGATCATCCGCTGCTGGCCGAGGCTTTTGCTGAACGGCTGCGCGCGGCGTTGGCAAAGCTGAGCGCTGAGGTGGGGAATCCTGTGCCGGTGCTGTTTACGGCGCACAGCGTGCCGCAACGGACGGTTCAGCCGCCGGCAGAGAGCGAACAGGGGCCGCGGCTGTGGCCGGGGCAGGGGGCCGATCCCTATGCGCAAGACGCCAAACACACAGCGGAACTGGTTGCCGCGCTGGTGCCGGAGATTTCGAAGTGGTGGTTTGCCTTTCAGAGCCAGGGGGCAAGCGGCGGGCCGTGGATCGGGCCGACGGTTGAGGAGACGCTGGACTCGCTCGCGAAGGACGGCATGAAGGCGGTAGTGCTGCAGCCAATTGGATTCCTCTGCGACCACGTGGAGATTTTGTACGACGTGGATATTGCGTTTCGCGAGTATGCGGCCAATCTTGGCATCCGGCTGGAGCGGCCAGAGTCACTGAACGGCTCGCAGACGCTGGCAAAGGCTGTAGCGGATCTGGCGCGCAAAGGGCTTGCGCGGCTTGCATCGCAAAGTTGAGTTTGTTCAGGAGCGGAAGAAGTTCTTTGCGAGGAACAGAATGTTGGCCGGACGCTCGGCCAGGCGGCGCATGAAGTAGGGATACCATGCGGTGCCGAATGGGACGTAGACCCGCACCCTATATCCCTCTTTGACCAGCTGGCGCTGCAGGTCGCGGCGCACTCCATAGAGCATCTGAAATTCAAAACGGCTCGGATCGATGGCCTGCTGTGCGGCGAACTGCTTTGTCGCGGCAACCATTGCGGGGTCGTGCGTGGCGATGCCGTGATAGATGGGGCTGTCGAGGAGCAGTTTGACGAGGCGCATATAGTTTGCGTCCACGTCGCTTTTGTGTGGAAAGGCGACCTCAGGCGGTTCGTTGTATGCGCCTTTGCAGAGGCGGATGCGTATGCCTTCGGCAAGCAGTTGCTCGACGTCAGCCTGCGAGCGGTAGAGATAAGCCTGGATGACGATGCCGATTGCGTGGCGGGTTTCAGGCTGCGCGTGAAGGCGGCGCACGATGTCGAGCGTAATCTGCGTGAGGCTGGAGTCCTCCATGTCAATGCGGACGAAGTTGCCGGTGGCATGCGCATGCTGTGCAAGACCGCGTGCAATTGACTCAGCGAATGCGGGCGATTGGGCGATATCCATATTAAGGCCCATCTGCGTGAGTTTGACGCTGATGTTTGCATTGAGCTTGCGCGCGGCGATCATGTCGAGCAACTCGTGGTAGACCTCAGCGGCCTTAAGCGCTTCGGCTTCCGACGTAACGCTTTCGCCAAGCGCGTCGAGTGTCACGGCCATACCCTGGCGATTGACCGATTCAGCGGCCTGCAGCGCGTCAAAAGGAATCATACCCGCCACGAAGCGCGAACTCAGGCGAGCGCCGAGTCTGGATGTCTCACAGAAACTGCGCAGCGAACGGTTGCGCGAGAGAGCAAGAAGAACAGAACGCAGGACGGGCATCTGTGGCCTCGCCGCGGTCGCAGGACGGCCACGGACTATTCAGTTTCGCATATCTCCACGCAGGCAGGCGTGAGTCAGCGCACTTGAAAGACGGCGCTGCCGTGCGCAGGTAACGTTACGCTGATCTCTTTTCCTTCCTTCGTTACCGAGTCGTCCCAGGCATTTTGTGCGGAGTGCTTGCCGTCAAGGCCGAGCAGCTTCCACGTAGTGCGGAGAGTGACGGCCTTGTCATCGAGATTAAAAAATCCAAAGTATTCGGTGTAGCCGCGCGCGCCGGGCTGGTTGATGGTGGCGCGCCAGACACGGGTATTCTCAAATCCGGGACCGAGCGTGGAAACATCGACGGGCTGGTCGTATGTGACATTCTGGTTCATGAAGAGGATGTTCTGGTTACCGAGCAGCGAGCGTGTTACGTCGTCGAGTTTGGTGAGGTTGGCACCGAGGATAAGCGGCGAGCGCGTGATGGACCAGAGCGCGAACTCGGTGCGTTCCTCATCGGGCGTATAGCGGGACTGGCGAGCCTGGCCCCAGCCCGGATGCGGCCCGAGATAGCCGAAGGGCAGCATGTCCTCATCGGGCCAACTGCCGGGGCCAGTGTAGATATACCACTTGGCGAGCCGGTCGAAGGCGTCGCGGAGTCCGAAAGGGAATTCTCCCTTCGCGGGATCGTGCGGCACGCTCCACACGTCCCAATGATCGTCAGAGATTCGCCAGAGCTGCGCGTACTTCTGCACGTAAGCGGCGTTTTCAAGCGCGGTGGGGCCGGGCGAGAGGCTCAGCACGATGGGCCGCCCGGTTTTGCGGATAGCTTCGGCGATCTGCCGGATTTCAGTGGGACGCCAGGGCCGGTCGCTGATGCAGTCAACTTTGATGTAGTCGAGCCCCCAGGAAGCGTAGAGCCGGAACATCGAATCGTAGTAGGCCTGGCCGGCGGCGTTGTCCTTGATGCCCCAGTTACCCTGGTCCCACGGGCAGGGGCTGGTCTTGTCTGCTGCTTCCGATGCCTTGTAGCCGCCGCCTATGGGCAGATCGGCATCGACCACCTGGCGCGGAATGCCACGGACGATATGAATGCCGAATTTGAGTCCCTGCTTGTGCACCCAGTCGGCAAGCGGTTTGAAGCCCGCGCCATTGGCGGCCGATGGATAGCGGCCGGGATCTGGGATGAGCTGGCCGTTTGCGTCCCAGATGTATTTGCGGTCGGCGACGTCTTTACCGGCGGGGTTAGTCATATACCAGCCCTCGTCGATAACGGCGTACTTCCAGCCAAACTGCTGATAGCCGGCGAGCACAGTGGCGTTGGCTTTGAACTGCTCCTCATCGATCGTGAAGCCGTAGGCGTCCCAGCTGTTCCAACCCATGGGCGGCGTAGGTGCTAGCGTCTGCGCGTGTGCAAGGGTAGAGACAGAGAGCGAAGCGGCGAGAAGAGCGGCGGCAAAGAACCGGCTGGGAATCATGGGTAAACGTATAACACACGGATGTTGTGGTTGCGGAGTGACAGACTGAGTGCGCAGTTTATTCTGGTCAGGCTTGGGGATTTCGGAAAACGTCAGAGGAGTGGCGATGAGAAGTGCAATGAAGCTTGGGATTTTGTGTGCGGCAGTGATTGTTGCCATGCCCTGTTTGGGGCTGGGGTTGCCGTTGCACGCGAGCAAACCCACGGTGCAGGCGCTGATGGTGAGCGACATTCACTTTGAGCCGTTCTGGGACCCGGATAAGACGGCGCAGCTTGCGGAGGCGCCGGCGAGCGACTGGAAAGGAATCCTGGCGCAGCCGGATTCAGCGGACAGGGAGAAGAAGTTTGCCGATCTGCAGGAGGCCTGCCACGCGCGCGGCGTGGATAGTTCGTATGCGCTGTTTGCCGCGAGCATGAAGGCGATGCACGAGAATGCTGTGGATGTGAAGTTTGTGACGGTGAGCGGCGACCTGATTGCACATGCATTCTCATGCAAGTATCAGACGCTGTTTCCAAAGGCTGCGCCGGGAGATTATCGCGCGTTTGTTGAGAAGACGATTGGATTTGTAGTGACATCGCTGCGCGACGCATTTCCTCATGTGCCGGTGTATGCGGCGCTGGGCAACAATGACTCCGATTGCGGCGACTATCAGCTCGATGCGGACAGCCAGTTTCTTGGTGATATGGGAACATTTCTGACAGCGGATCTTCCACAGCCAGAATTGAAAAATCTTCCCGAACTGGAGAGGAAGAAGGCGGCGAAGGATTTTGCGGCGGGCGGCTACTACAGCGCGGCGCTGCCTTTGCATCATGTGCGGATACTGGTGCTGGACGATCTTTTCATGGCGCGCAAGTATGCGACATGCGCGAACAGGCCTGATCCTGCCGCAGCACAGGCGCAGATTACGTGGATGACGAAAGAACTGGAACGCGCTCGCAAGGTGAAGGAAAAAGTATGGGTGATGGCGCATATTCCACCGGGTGTCGATCCTTACTCGACCATTACCAAGGCAAAGAACATTTGCGATGGCAAGCCGCCGCAGATGTTCTTGTCATCGGAGTCGATGTCGGATGCGATGGCCGGATATGGCGATGTGATTCCGCTGGCGGTCTTTGCACATACGCACATGGACGAGATGCGATTGCTCGAGCCGGACAAGAAAGACGACCACGGGCCGGTGGCGGTAAAGATGGTGCCTTCGATCTCGCCTATTGATGGGAACAATCCGGCGTTTACCGTGGCGACGGTGGATACGGAGACGGGCGTGCTGGTCGATTATCGCGTGATTGCGGCTGCCGACAAAACAGGTGCGTCGTGGGCTGAGGAGTACGAATACGCGAAGGCCTATCCGGAGCCATCATTTGCTGCGGGATCGGTGGAGAGCCTGTTTGCAGGGTTCAAGGCTGATCCAAGTGCGACGACGGAGGCAAGCCAGAATTATCTGAAGAATTATTTTGTGGGCGATATGGGGCGCGCGCTGAAGCTGTTCTGGCCGCAGTATGTCTGCGCGCTGGACAATCACACGGAGAGTTCGTATCGTGCCTGTTATTGCGCAGGGAACTGACAGTTTTGCGCAGCAGTTTCAGCTTTCGTGCTTAGTGAGGCTGAGCCAGTTGTTGCGCGACGGGCAGGCCGCCGGCGCGCAGAATTCCGGGCACATTGAAGTGCGTTAAGTAATCGTCGTCGTTGTTGAGCGGCGTGGCGTCTTCGAGATGCAGCGTGACGGGTGTGTCACTGAGGGCGGCAGCGAATGTAGCCCAGATGGCTGCATCGCCATGGGCGTAAATTTCAATGTGTGCGCTGGTTTTGCGCGCGTATGCAATTGCCGTCACAATGTCCTGTACACGAGCTGCATCATCGGAGACGTTGTAGGTCAGGAATTTCGGTCCACCGCCAGTCTGGTCAGCCTGACGCTCGATGGGCGTTTCGTCTTTCTCGTTTGCAGGAGCAGTGGCGGGGTGATCGTTGCGGTCGCGTGTGGTTTTGGCTGCACCGGTCTGGAAGACATCGAGCAGCAGCAATGAACGCTTCTGCTTGCGCAGTTGTGCGACGACGTCGCTCTTGAGCGCAGCGGCGGAGCCGTCAGGGTCGATGACGATCGCTGTGTCGCCTTTGCCAGAGATGGCTACGCCGGGAATGCGATCCTTCACATAGGGGCGGCTCAGGACGATCTGCTGGCCGGTTTTTTCTGCAATGACATCCGACGGATTTTCGACATCGAGTGTCTGGCGCAGGCGGTCGCGAAGGAACGCCGGATCCTGCGACTGCGTATTTTGCGCCATTGCCATCGTGCGCCATTCGCGGAAGAGGCCTGCGAGGTCGAGCGCGTTGGCGGGGAGCGTGCGATTGGAGAGGGCGAGCATGTCCTGCACCATGGGCACTTCGATGTTGTGCTCTTTGAGTGTGCCGGGCGCGCTCATGCCGGGGTTGAGCTGAGCAAAAAATTGGTAAACAGCTTCGCGGCTCTGCTGGTTGAAGTTGTGCACGGCCTGGAATTGCACGGCGCTGACGGCGTCGGCTTTACCGTAGAGCGCGTAGATATTTTTGATGGCCGGATACTCGACGCGCGGGAGATTGCGCGTCCAGTCGGTTGTGTCGGAGACGAGCAGCATGGGACGCGGCGCGGTCATGGCGGCGATCTCGACGTTGTTGGTGCCGATGCGCAGGCCGGGCGTGTTCTCGCAAAGGTCGCCGCCCTGCATGATGGACGACACCATATTGACGGGCGAGGCGAACTTGACCCGGTCATCAACTGCGGCGAGAAGAAAGGTCTGCGTGCCGCCGCCGGATGCGCCCGTGGCGCCAATGCGCGCGGCGTCCACGTCAGGCAGCGATGCAAGGAAGTCGAGAGCGCGAATCGAATCCCAGAGCTGCAGGCCAAGCGGGCCGAAGGACCAGAGGCGCATCTCGGAGCCGCCAAAGCGGTGTGGCACCTGGATGGTGTCGGTATAGCCGACCATGTCATACGCGAAGACCACGTAGCCCTGACGCGCGAGGCTGATGCCAAGCGCCGGGCCGGAGTCGACCTGCTCGTTTTCGAGCCGGCCATATTGCCAGTGTCCGTGCGGGTTCAGAATGCCGGGGTGCTTTGCGCCGTTGCCGCCAGCATCGTTTGCGGGGCGGTAGAGATTGCCGCCAAGATAGAAGCCGGGAAGAGTTTCAAGCAGGACTTTTTCAACCGTGTAGCCGTGGCCCTGGTATCCGCCGAAGACCTGCGCATTGAGCGGAGCTTTTTCCGGCATCGGTGAAAGGCCGGCTGCAACGAGAATCTGATTGCGGAGCGCGGCTTTGCGAGCTTCCCATGCGGCGAGGCTGGAGAAGGCGGGCAGCGGCATCTGCGTGTCGGTGGTGACGATGATGGTGTTGCGGGCATCCTGAGCGGGAACGGAGGGTGTCTGCGTATACGCAGATCTGGCGGCGCAGAGCGCTGCGCATACGAGTGCAAGAGAGATTTGTTTTGGCGTGAGGTGCATGGGTATTCGCGGCAATAGCGGCGATCCCTTTATACACCTCGCGCACTGGGAACGGTGTTGCTATGCGAATTATGCCTGCTCAAGCGGTGCTGAGGCGATCTCGATCTCCACGGTTTGCGATCCCAGATAGGGGTGATGCGCAGTGAGAGTGACTTTACCAGCAGTCTCGCCAGCGCGAATCCAGATGGCGCCGGCGCCGCCCACAAGCGAGAAGGGATTGTCGCCGATCAGCGTTGCGGGGCCGGTTAGCTCGAAGCGGATTGGATCTGTCGAGAAGGGCCGGACACAGCCGTACTCGTCGGTGATGCGGAGGACGACGCGTGTGGTGTCTGCGCCGTCGGCGAGCAGACGCGTATCGTCAGCCACGGCGGTGAATTTGCTGTCGACGCCGCGGCCGGACATGGATTTTGAGATGACCTGCTTGCCCTGGATATAGCCTTCAATGCGCAGATCTCCCCACGGATGGATCAGGCGGGTGAGATCGACGGAGAAGGGCGCGTACTTGAGGTGGGGGAACTCATCGCGATCGGGATCGGCCTCTGCAACGAGCTTGCCGCCGATGTAGAACTTGAGGTGATCGCAGTTGGAGCAGACGAGCGCACGTGTGAAACCCACGCTCTCATCGCCGCGCGCCCAGTGGAACGCGGGCTCAAGCACAACCTCGTCATCGGGGTCGCACTGCGAGCGATAGAACCCGGCGGCAGGCTTGGGCTGACGCCAGATGTCAGTGACCCCGTGATAGCAGATGCGGTCGCCGGAGCCGAAGTCGGAGTGTGTGTTGTAGTCGAAGGCGCACCAGCCGATGCCCCCGGCATATTGCGGATCGGAGGCAAGCTGGTTGTGGATGCGCGCATGGCGCAGCGTGTGTTCGCGCAGGCGCTCGACGTTATCGATGGTCTTGGTGGGAAAGGTGTGGCCCACGAACTCAGTATTGAGATAGAGCGGATGGTTCGGAGCGCGGAGCGGGAAACCGAAATCGTTTACTGTGAAGACGTCTTCAAGCAGTTCGGAGCCGGGGAAGTTGCGGATGCCGCCGGTCTGGCGGGTAGGGTCGAGCTGATGCGCGAGCGCATTGGTGCGGGTGTAGAAGTCGTGGTTGTCGCGCGACTCGTTGATGCGCACGCCCCAGAGGATGATGGAGGGGTGGTTCCAGTCGCGGCGGATCATGCGGCCCACGTTGTCCACGGAGATATCCTGCCAGGCCTGGTCGCCGATATGCTGCCAGCCGGGAATCTCCTCGAGCACAAGCAGGCCGAGCTCGTCGCATGCGTCAAGGAAGTGGCGCGACTGCGGGTAGTGCGACGTGCGGACGATGTTGCACTTGAGCTCGCGGCGCAGGATCCAGGCATCGCGGCGCTGCACGCGTCCGGGCATGGCCTGGCCGACCCACGGAAAGGTCTGGTGCCGGTCGAGGCCGCGCAGCTTGATGACTTCGCCATTGAGCGAGAAGCCCTGCGGGGTGAATTTGGCCTCGCGGAAGCCGATGCGGCGTGAGGTGTCGTCAACGATGTGCGTGCCGCGGCGGAGTTTAACATCGACGCGATAGAGCTTTGGAGTTTTCAGGCTCCAGAGGTCGATGGGGCCGAGGCTGTCGAGATGCAGCGTCTGTGTTGATGAGCCGGTAGTAGCGGGGATGGGCTGGGTTGTTATGGCGAGCTGCTTATCGCCGTCGTAGAGCGCGGCTTCAAGCGTGAGCGGTTCGCCGGATGCTTCAGTCTGTTCGAGGGAGCACTGCACATCGAGCTTTGGGTTGCCGCTGAGCACATCCTTGGGCTGTGCGAAGACGTTGTCGATGTAGTTGGGCGCGACAAGGCGGAGCGAGACTTCGCGGTAGATGCCACCGAAGGTGAGGTAGTCGATCTGATAGCCGAAGGGCGGGATGTCAGCGCGTTCGGTGGAGTCGACCTCGACGGCCAGCACGTTGTTACCCGCCCAGTCGATGTACGGCGTGAGCTCGAAAGAGAAGGGTGTATAGCCGCCTTTGTATTCACCCAGGCGCGTGCCATTGATGAAGACGGTGGAGGCGGTCATTACACCTTCGAAGTCTACGAAAACGCGTCGGCCGCGCGCGGATGCGGGCAGGCGAAACCGGCGGCGATAGATGGAAATGAATTCATACGATTTTTCGTCGAAGCTGTGCCACGGCAGGCGAATGTTGGTATGCGGAACGGTCACGCGCGCAAAGGCGCTGTCATCAAAGGTGCGCTCGTGCGCGGCGGGCGTAGCCTTGGGGCTGAAGCGCCAGTTGCGGTTGATCGGCAGCACCATGCGGCCGGGCGTGGCTTTTTCTGCGGCTTGCGCCGCTAGAGCGGGCGCAACGGCTGTGCTGGCAATGAGGGTTCCGGTGGTCTTCAAAAAATCGCGACGGTCCATATCTCTCCCTGGCAACGGCGATGCAAGCTGAATTCAGTGGCAACTTTTCGGTCAAAGCATAGGCTGCCAAATGTAACCGTAAGCATTGTATTCGTTTTCATCAGCTTTAGGCGGTGAAAGGCGTGAACTGTTCAAAACCGAACAGTGGCATGCAGTCTGTTGCATCTCTATGCAAGGGTTGCGTGGGTGTGTGCCTCTGGTGAAAGATGGTCGCGAAGATTTCAGGGGGGATTATGAATCGCCGCGAGATGTTGAAGCTTTCAGGGTATGCGGCTGCTGCGGCTTCCACGGCTGCGATGACCGCGGCTGCGGATGGAGCGGAGACGCACACCGGCGGCACCGTGCAGCGGTGGGACTATGCAGAGATTTCGCTGAGCGGGCCGTCGAGCGGTAATCCGTTTGTGGATGTGATGGTGGCGGCGACTTTCCGGATGGGCAATCGCGCGCTGACCGTGCCGGGATTTTATGACGGCGATGGCGCGTACAAGATCCGTTTCATGCCGGATGCGGTGGGCGAGTGGACCTGGACGACGGCGAGCAACGACAAGGCACTTGATGGAAAGACCGGGACACTGCAGTGCACGGCGGCAGGCGAGGGGAATCGCGGCCCGGTGAGCGTGCGCGACGATTATCACTTTGGCTACGCGGATGGGGCTCCCTATGTGGAGTGCGGAACCACGTGCTATGCGTGGGCCTTTCAGGCCGAGGAGACACAGCGGCAGACGATTGAGACGCTCACAAAGTCGCCGTTTAACAAGCTGCGCATGTGCCTGTTTCCGAAGTGGTACCAGCACAACCGGAAAGAGCCGCCTATATACCCGTTTCCGCGGAATGGCGAGACGAACGATTACTCGACGTTCAATGTGGAATATTTCCGGCACTTCGATCACCTGATCTCCGAACTGCGGAGGATTGGCGTCGAGGCGGACCTGATTCTCTTTCATCCCTATGACAAGTGGGGTTACCAGTCGATGCCGGCGGAAGTGGACGACCGGTATCTGCGCTACGTGATTGCGCGATACGGAGCGTTCCGGAATGTGTGGTGGTCGCTGGCCAATGAGTATGACCTGCTGAAGGCAAAGACAAACACGGACTGGGACCGTTTTGCGCGAATCGTCTGCGAAGAGGATGCATTTGGCCACCTCAAGTCAGTGCACTATTGCTTTCACCAGTACGAGTACTGGCGCGGATGGTGCACGCATGCGGGCGTGCAGGACTCGCGGATGACGATGGGCGCAGGCTGGCGCGCGGACTGGAAGAAGCCGCTGGTGTTTGATGAGTGCCGGTATGAGGGCAACATTGCGTCACGGTGGGGGAACCTGTCAGGCGATGCGATGACGCGGCGGTTCTGGCTGGCCGCGGCTCAGGGCGCTTATTGTGGCCATGGAGAGACATACCTCTCGCCCGAAGACATCCTGTGGTGGTCGCATGGCGGAGTGCTGCATGGGACCAGTCCGGAGAAGATCGCATTTTTGTGCAAGCTGCTCGAAGAGACCATTGCGCTCGGTCCGGGGCCGATCGGGTTTACCAGTATCAGCGAAGACCCGGCGGGAGCGCAGCGCGCGAATGGCTCGGCTATCTTCTACTACTACGATGAGCAGCAGCCGGCGGAGGCGACGTATACATTACCGGAGGGAAAGACATATACGGCCGAGTATGTGGACACGGTGAAGCTGACGCGTACGCCGCTTGAAGGTGAGTACTCAGGCTCGGCAACGGTTAAGCTGCCGGGGACGCCGTGGGGTTCGCTATGGTTCAGGCAGAAGGGGATTTCCCAGCGAGCGAAGTGACAAAGGAATTACCGTGCGTTCAAGATTGGTTGACGGCCGTGGCGTAGAATTCTTCGCGATAGACCTGAATCCCTAATTTGAAGGAAATCCATGTTTTCTGTCTCGAAGTGTTGCCGGGTTGCTGGTGCGTTTGCGCTTTGTTTTGCTGCGTCAATAGCTGCGACGGCGCAGATTGAAAAAGTCAGCGAGTCCAAGACCGCACTATCTGCCGCTCCGCGTGCGATTGGTGAGCCTACCAAACAGCTTCCGCAGGTGATTCCCGGCGGCTTTGATCTGCCGAATGGATGGCGGATTACGCCGGCGGGCAAGCCGATTGCCGAGCTGAACGATCTCGTGCTGAACATGGTGGTTTCGAAAGACGGCAGGATCGTGGTGGCGAGCCACTCGGGTTATCAGCCGCATGGAATCGATGTGCTGGATGTGAAGACGCAGAAGGTGATTCAGCACATCGAGTTGAAGACAACGTGGCTCGGAATGACCTGGTCGCCGGTTGGAAAGACGCTCTATGTCTCGGGCGGAAATGCGACTGGCTCGAAGACAATCGCCGGATCGCCAGCCCCGATTTACGAGTTTACCTACAGCGACGGGCGGTTGAGCGACCAGCCTGCGGGGCAGTTTCTTGAAACCATCGATCCCAAGCTGGTGTGGTGGGCGGGCGTTGCATATCTGCCGGCGAAACACTGGCTGTACGCGGCCAATCGCGGCACCGGGCCAGACCCGAGCAACGTGGTGGTCTTCGATACGGATACGCATGAGATCGTGACGCGCATTCCGGTGGAGATCAATCCTTATCAACTGGTGCTGACTCCGGATGGAAAGAAGCTGTTTGTTTCCAACTGGGCCAGCGAGTCCGTAAGCGTGATCGATACGGCAACGAATAAAGTGGTCCGCACGCTGCATGTGGGCATGAACCCCAACGACATGAAGCTCTCCGCGGATGGGCGGTTGTTTGTCGCCTGCTCGAATGACAACACCGTGCATGTGATCGACACGCGGACGATGCAGGTGATTGAGAGGCTTTCGACGACGCTGACGCCGCTTGCGCCGGAGGGCTCCACGCCGGATGCGATCGCGATTGACGATGCGCGCAAGCTGCTGTACGTCGCCAATGCGGATAACAATTCGATTGCAGTCATTCGCATCGCGAACCGGGCGCATAGCGCGGTGATCGGGTTTATTCCTACAGGCTGGTATCCCTCGGCGCTGGCGCTGACGCATGGAGGCAGCGAGCTTTATATCGGCAACAGCAAGGGCGAGTCGGGGCATCCTGACCGCAAGGGGCCGGGGAGTCCGCTGGCTTCAAAGTGGTATGGCGACGAGACGGTTAAGACTGTGCAGAAGAGCAGCGTGGAGGTTCTGAATGTGACTACGCTGCAGAAGGACCTGCCGCGCTGGACGCACATGGTGGTGGAGAACACGCCCTATAACGACTCGATGCTGGCCGAGGCGCGGCCTCCGCTGGAGCCGACGATCATTCCACAGTCGGTGGGCGTGGAGACGCCGATCAAGCATGTGATCTACATCATCAAGGAGAACCGGACCTACGACCAGGAGTTTGGCGATCTGAAAAACGCCAACGGCGATCCGGCGCTGACGATCTTTGGTGAAAAAGTAACGCCAAACCAGCATGCACTGGCGCGGGAGTATGTGACGCTTGACAATCTCTACTGCGATGGCGAGGTGAGCGTGGATGGCCACTCGTGGTCGGACGCCGCCTATGCGACCGACTTCAATGAGCGCTACTGGCCGCCGACCTATGCGGGCCGCAGCGATGCGAGGCCTTCGCGTGCTTATGTGCCTGCAGCGGGACATCTCTGGGATGATGCGGCGCGGAAGGGGCTGACCTATCGCTCGTATGGCGAGTATGCGGCGCGGGCCAGCACGGGAACCACGATGGAGGCGGCGCCGGGAGCTCTGGGGCTGGTCGGGCACGTGTCGTTGGACTATCGCGGAAGCCGGCAGCGGGACACGGCGAATATCGCCGTCTTTCTGCGGGAGTTCAAGGAGTATGAAGACAACTACGACAGCAGCGACGCGAGCAGGCGGCTGCCGAACTTTATCGTGATGAGCATGCCGGAGGATCACACCAAAGGCACGCTGCCCGGAGCGTATACGCCGCAGGCCATGGTGGCCAACAACGACTACGCGATAGGCGAGCTCGTGGATGCAGTGAGCCACAGCCGCTACTGGCCGAGCACGGCGATCTTCATCATTGAAGACGACGCGCAGGATGGTCCCGATCACGTGGATGCGCGGCGCACGGTTGGGCTGGTGATCAGTCCTTATGTGAAGCGCGGTATTGTGGACAGCACTTTGTATTCGACCAGCTCGTTTGTGCGTTCGATTGAGCTGCTTCTGGGCCTGCCACCGATGAGCCAGTACGATGCAGCAGCCATGCCACTGTATGCCTCGTTTGGCACAACCGCGGATGTGACACCGTTCACGGCTATTCCGCCGCAGATTGACGTGGAGGCGAAGAATACCAACAAGTCCTATGGAGCTGAAGAAAGCATGAAGATGGACTTCTCTGACGTAGATCGCGCGCCGATGCATGCGCTGAATGAGGTGATCTGGAAGAGTATCAAGGGGGCGAATGTTCCAATGCCTCCGCCGGTGCATCGCTTCAGGCCGTTGATCGATGCGGGGGATTCAACCGGGGACAAGGACTGAGTCTCAAGAAAATGGCTCTGAAGCACCGCCGGCCGTACGATGCATAACACACCCTCTGCGATAAGCTGGTGCGGAGGGTTTCCGCGATGCGAAGACGCTTGATATGGAGCAGGGCGTTTGCTGCGCTGCTGCTGGCGGTTGGTCTGGGCGGGCTGGCAGCACAGCAGACAGAACTCAGCCCGGCAATTCCGGTAGAGCATGTCGATCATGGCGCCAACTCGGCGTGGGCACAGCAGCAGCATTACGTGGTGCTGGTTTCGCTGGACGGGTTCCGGTGGGACTATGCAAAGCGCGACAACGCTGCGCATCTGCTGGCGCTGGGCAGGCACGGCGTCTGGGCCCCGGAAGGAATGCTGCCGAGCTACCCTTCACTCACGTTTCCGAATCACTACACGATTGTGACAGGGCTTTATCCCGAGCACCACGGGCTTGTAGCCAACAGCTTTTACGATCCGGGGCTGATGGCGCGTTACTCCATGTATGACGAAAAGACCGTGAAGGACGGCTCATGGTATGGCGGCACGCCGCTGTGGAGCCTTGCCGAAAGCAAGGGCATGCACACTGCGGTGCTGCTCTGGGTCGGGTCGGAGGCGGAGATCGCGGGCTGGCGGCCCACCTGGTATGCGCACTTCGACGGCAAGACACAGGCGACAGATGCGGCGGAACAGGCACGGATCGACGATACGATTGCGCTGCTGCATGAGCCTCCAGAGCAACGGCCACACTTCATCGCGATCTATTACCCGGAGCCGGATCACGAGGGGCATGAGTATGGGCCCGATGCGAAAGAGACGCGCGCGGCAGTGCTCAAGATGGACGCGCAGATTGGCAGGCTGAAGGCTGCGCTGGACAAAACGGGATTGCCAATTGATCTGGTGGTAGTGAGCGATCATGGCATGGCGCAGCACGAAGATGGATGGGTGACTCTCGATGCGTTCGCGGATCTGAAAGGATTTGAGACCGATGGGTCGCTTCTGTATCCGGAGACCGAAGATGACCGTGTGCGTGTGTATAACGCGCTCAAGAAGGCGTCTTCGCAATTCGTCGTGTACCGGCGCAGGAGTGTTCCGGCAGGCCTGAACTATAACCAGAATCCCCGCGAGGGCGATCCGGTGGTGATTGCCACGGGACCGTATGCGATTCGCGCGCATGCGCCGCAGGCACAGACGAATAGTGGTCCTGACAAGCCGCCGACCGTGGGAATGCATGGCTTCGATCCACGCGTGGTGACCGAGATGAAAGCAAGTTTCTTTGCCGCCGGACCCGATATAGTGGAAGGGAAAACCGTGGCGCCGTTTGAGAATGTAAATCTTTATCCATGGCTGGCGCACATGCTGGGAATCGCTGTGCCAAAGAGCGATGGCAGCCTGAATATTCTGGCAGGCACACTGCGCGACGGCGGCGCCGAACAGGAAAAATAAGAGGAGCACGAAAAGAGAATGAGCGTTGTTTTGGGAATCGACGGCGGAGGCACGAGAACCCGCGCGTCGATTGTTGCGGATGGCAGGACGCTGGCGTTTGCTGAGAACGGATCGATCAAGAGACTGCGCGTAGGAGCACAGGTGGCTGAGGAGAATCTGCGCCAACTGCTCACCGAGGTGTACGCGCAGGCGGGCGTCAAAGGCGTTGACGCTGCATGCTGCGGTGTGGCCAGCGCTGCCATGCCGGGAATTCCGGAGTGGATCGGCGCGGTCTTCAGTGAGTATGGAGTCGCACGCTTTGAGGTTGTGGGCGACGAGGTCATCGCGCTCGATGCCGCATTCAAAGGCGGGCCGGGAATTCTGC
Organism: Occallatibacter sp.; assembly: GCA_035546015.1. Taxonomy (GTDB): domain Bacteria; phylum Acidobacteriota; class Terriglobia; order Terriglobales; family Acidobacteriaceae; genus Telmatobacter. Next base: position 2,228 of record DASZXD010000228.1, on the reverse strand, counting down.
AGATTGCCGGAACCGGCTCGAACACCGTGGGCCGCGCGCCAGATGGCAGCACAGAGAATGCAGGCGGATGGAGCTCGCGTCTGGGCGATGAGGGCTCAGGTTATTGGATCGGGCTGCACGCGATTCGGCGCGGTCTGCATGCCTATGACCGCGAGGAGCCGACCAGGGTGCTCGATGCCGTAGGCAAGGTGTGGGGCACGCCCACGATCGAGGAACTGGTGAATCTGGGCGACAGTACGCCTGGGCCTGACTTTGCCGCGCTCGCTCCGGTGATCAGCGATCTGGCCGAAGAGGGCGATCCGGTTGCAGTAGGTGTGCTGCAGCAGGTTGCGACAGACCTGGTGAACTTTGTGCTGCTGGTGCGCGACAAGCTGCGCCGCAAGCATCACCTCACCGAAGAAGTTCCGGTGGCGTGGATCGGCAGCGTAATCGACAAGGCATGGCATGTCCGCGAGAGCTTCACAGCCGGACTGAAGGCCGCCGCGCCCGACATTGTGGTGGGCGATAAGGAAGTAGCAGGGATTGAAGGAGCCATCTGGCGGGCGCAGCGGCTAGCGGAGTGAGGGCCGGTCATCATTGCTACGGCTTGGCTATCGAGTAAGTGACTGACGAGTTGCCGACAATCCACCACATTGAAGGAATATGCTTGGAAATCTATGACGGATTCCCTTGATAAGGCCGGGGCTTTACCGAAGTTCAAATACCATCCCGACCCGATCACTACGGGGTCGATTATCCGATCTTCTCTCAAATGCACTCAGTGCCAACTGATCAGAGGATGGACGTATGCTGGACCAATATACGGACGGTTTGACGACGAGCCTGTTCTCTGTCCATGGTGCATTGCTGATGAAACAGCGCATCAATTGCTGGGCGCTGAGTTTGTCGATCCGCTTGGTGTCGGTGGGTACGGAGATTGGGACGCGGTGGCGCATACAGTTATTGAAGAGATTTGCTTCCGAACCCCGTCATTTAACGGGTGGCAGCAGGAGAAATGGTACACACACTGCAATGATGCCGCCGTTTTCGTGGGTTGTGCTGGAAGGCGAGAGCTAGAAGCTTTGGACCGCGCGGCCCATGACTTCATCAAATCTGAATCAGGTTACACCGACAAAGAGTGGGCGCTATATTTCAACCGCCTGGACATCGATAGAAGCCCAACCGCATACCTGTTCCGCTGCCGCCATTGCAACTCGTGGGGAGGATATTCAGACTGCGACTGAATTACCGGCTATGCGGAAGTTCGGGCAACAGTCGCGTCTCGCGTTGGACTGCACGCCAAGCCTGCAACAACAAATCACGCCGCAACAATCTGTCCTTCGATAAATGACGCTACGAGCTTGCCCTGCGCGTCGACGGCTACGAGGTTGGCGGGCTGGCCGATCTTGATTGATCCTGTCTGGTCTGCAAAGCCGGTCATGGCGGCTGGGTTTACAGTGAGCAGGCGCAGGGCCTGCTCTAACGGAGCGCCGGTGAACTGCGTGAAGTTGGCCAGCGCGCGGTCGAGGGTGAGCACGCTGCCGGCGAGGACTCCGCGGGCCATGGCGCGGCCGTTGGCGACCTGCACGGCGAATCCGCCCAGGGTGTACTCGCCGTCGGGCATGCCTGTGGCGCTCATGGCGTCTGTGATGAGGATGCCGCGCTCGGAGCCCTTGGCGCGCCACCAGAGGCTGGCAATGGCGGGATCGGAGTGGATGCCGTCACAGATGAGTTCCGCATAAAGCGACTCTGTGGTAAGCACGGTGCCCAGGATGCCGGGCTCGCGATGGTCGAGGGCGCGCATGGCGTTGAAGGTGTGCGTGGCGCTGACGGCTCCAGCGGCGATCGCCGCTTTGGTTTCGGCGGCGGTGGCGTCGGAGTGGCCAACCGAGACGCGGACTCCGCGGCTGGTGGCGTGCGCGGCGAGCTCGATTGCGCCGTCCAGTTCGGGCGCGAGAGTCATGAGCCGCGCATGGCCGCCCGCGGCTTCAAAAAGCCGGTCAAAAGTGGCAATGTCGGGCGCCAGCAGATGCTCCTTGGGCTGGACTCCGCACTTGGCATGTGACAGGAACGGGCCCTCGAGATGAATGCCGATGGGCCTGGTGGTAGGGCCGTTGGATGGGATCGAGTCGGGGTGATCGATGAGTTTGGCCAGGCCGTCGAGGGCGCGGAGGGTCATGTCAAGTGGTGCCGTGACCGTGGTCGCCAGGTAGCTGCCGGTGCCGCGCGAGGCAAGAAAGTGGCCGATC
>DASZXD010000227.1:0-11673 GCA_035546015.1 Occallatibacter sp. | reverse complement strand
CCCGTCAAACGATTTCGGATTCTTGATAACGTCGCAGACGGTAGCATCCACGACCTGTGCATGCAGACCGCACCCAAGCATAAGCAGGCACAATACTGGAAGAATGCGTTTCATGAGAGTTACTCCGGATGCATCGAAAATAAGCGCGGTTCGCCGCACTGTTCCTTGTGGAAAGCGAAAGAATACCACGCGCCGTAGGTTCAGAGCGCGGCCGTCTGTCACCGGGCAGTGGGCGGGGACGCCCGCTCTGAGCAAAGTCAGGCTCAGGTTCGCCGGTTCTTCCGAATGTCAGCTTTTAGGCTGATCTTTGGGCTTCGACCTATGTCTACACCCAGAATCGTCTGCATACAGGCCGAAAAACCCCACCCAATTGCTTGTGCTATATGTCGATCGCCAAAATCATCGTGCATTTGCCGCAGATGGCGTTTGGTCATCATTGGCCCTTCTGCTGTGCAATCCAGGCATCCATCCGCGACGCGAGCACATCGAGGGGCAGGGCGCCTGAATCAAGCACTTCATCGTGAAAGGCCTTGATGTCGAACTTGTCGCCAAGAGCCTTCTGCGCCTTTGCACGCAGCTCCAGGATCGTCAACTGTCCTACCTTGTATGCCAGCGCCTGGCCCGGCCACGCGATGTAGCGGTCAACCTCTGCCTGCGTGGTGGTCTCATCCATCGCCGTATGCGCATGGAAGAAATCCACCATCTGCTGGCGGGTCCAGTGGTCGTGGTGGACTCCGGTGTCGACAACCAGTCGGATCGCGCGCCAGATGTCGGCCTGCAGGCGCCCATAGTCGGAGTAGGGGTCCTGATAGAAACCGGCATCTTTACCCAACTGCTCCGCATACAGCGCCCAGCCCTCGACGAAAGCGGTGTAGCCCTCATATTTGCGGAACTCGGGAATGCCGGTAAGCTCCTGTGCGATGGAAAGCTGCAGGTGATGGCCGGGAATGCCTTCGTGATAAGCGACCGACTCGACAGAATAGAGGTCGCGGTCTGTGGCGTTATAGAGGTTGACAGTCAGGCGTCCGGGACGGCTGCCGTCCGGAGTGCCCTGATCGTAGTAGGCAGGCGGAGCGGTCTTGGCTACAAAGTCCGGCATGGCGACCACTTCGAGCGGGGCTTTGGGCAGCCGTCCAAAGAGGTCGGGCAGCTTGGCGCGCATCGGGTCAATGTAGCCCTTGTAGGCGGCCATCAACTGGTCAGCGGAAGTGGCTTTCAACTTGGGATTTGCGTTGATACTGGCGCGGAAGCTGGCGAGATCTTTGAAGCCGAGCTTCTGGGCAATGGCCAGCATTGCGGCCTCGTCCTTCTGCACTTCTTGCAGGCCAATCTGATGAATCTGTTCCGCAGTGAGGTCGGTTGTTGTGGTGCGGCGGATGAGGAACTGGTAATACTTGTCGCCGTCGGGGAGTGCCCAGATGCCCGGCTCATCGCGGCCGGCGGGAATGTAAGTAGCTTTGAGGAAGAGACCGAAGCGCACGTAGGCAGGCAGTACTTCCTTTGAAATGGCATCCAACATCTCGGTCTTGATGCGCTGCTGCTCGGCTGCCGGAATCGACGCTGGGAACTTCTTGAGCGGCTGGGCGAAGGGCGAGTCTTCCGGTTTTTGGCCGGCCAGGTCGTTTACCTGCTGCAATGCCTTTTCGAGCAGATACTTCGGCGGCACGCGATGATCGTCAATGCCGATGGACATGTTGGTCATCACCTGGTTAAACGCGTGCGGAATGGCATGCAGGCGCGCGATCCAGTCGTCGTAGTCTTTCACCGTTTTAAAGCTGAGCTGGTCTACAAGCTGCGGATAGAGGGTCTGGATGCTGCCGTACATCTGCGTGACCGGCATCTCCCACTCTTTGAACTCTGAGGCTTCCTGATCCGTGGTCAGGTCGCGAAGGAGCAGCTCACGGCTGAGTTTCTCCTGGTCGCTGAGCCCATCGGGACTGATGGCCGCCAGTTGCAGCAGGAAGTTCTGCTCCTGCGCCAGCCAGTCGTTATAGGCCTTGACGGAGTAGTCGGAGATCTTGTCGTTATAGCGGTTGTCGCCAATCTCGGATGCTGTCTCGGGGCTGTACCTGAGATAGGCCTCCCAGTACTCGTGGAAGAGGTCGCTCAGATGCTTGCTGCGCTCAGCTGGGGAAGCCTGAGCCGCCGGCGCGGCGGTGAGGGACTGTGCGCGGAGTGCGGGAGCAAGAAGCAGAAGGGCAGAAAGGGCGGGAACAAACCAGCGAAGCTGTTTCAAAGTTGTGGGTCCTTTGCGGGAGGTGCCGCTGATCTGAGTTTAGAGCAGAGGGAATGGGGAATAGAAGCAATGCTCGCGGTTGGGCCTTGCGAAGCCGATGAGTTGTTGCAGGGAATTTGGGCGGTTTTGGCTACGCTGAGAACATCTATGGCGGATGCGAGGCAGGGACGGAAGAGTACGGCAAAGAAGTGCAGCCCGAAGACGGAGACCGCCTCCGGCAAGACGGTGAAGGCGAAACTGCAGCGGGCGGTGCAACGGGAAGTAAGCAAGAACTCAGAGAAGCTGGCCAAGGTACTGGTTGAGAAGGCAGCGGCAGGGAGCTCGAGCAGCGCAAGCATTATGTTGAGGATGCTGGACAATCAGATTAAAGAAGAACAGAAGACTGCGGAGCAGGAGATGGAACATCAAAGGCCGAGTGCGGCAGAGCAGTTGGCCAATGAAGAGGAGTGGGCCGAGGTTAAAGAAAGAAGAGCAGGAGTAGATTCTGACGCGAGCGCAAGAGCCAGAAACTTAAGAAGACGTGAGAGGGGTAACTCGGTGAGCGGCTGAGTGTACGACCTTGGTTTGACGGGTGGTAACACCCTGTCTGCACCAAACTAGATGCAAGTGGTATTTTCAGGGCCTAAAAGGAGGCCGATTATTTATCTAGCTAAGTCCCTCAAGAGTGGCTGCAGAATTGCAAGGCGAGTGAGGGAAAGGCACCGGAGGTAGAGGCCTCTGGGTGGAAATGGAACAGCTCGGCGGATGGAACAGTTAGTTGGATTTGCCGATAAAGTTCCAAGGTAAGATCATGAATCAGCGCAGCTATGCTTATGATCGGACGGCAGGCAGGAATATCAACCAGTATTCCGCCGACGAGAATGCGTCCGTGGGCCAATGCAGTATGGAACCGGGTAGACAATGCGCATATAACCAGACTCGCAGCCGGTTTTTGAGCGCGGATCTGGATGCGGCGGACTTTTCGCCGGGAGCCTTGAATCAGCGTCTGCCCGCGGTGGCAGGGAACTCGGGCGCAGGCCTGTTGCTGGTGCCATTTCGCGGAATCTCTCCGACGAGCGTGCGGGTGCCGGTTGACCTGATTTATCTGGACCCCAATTGCCGGGTGATTGAGACGGTAGTGGCCTTCCCGCTGGGACGTGCCTCGGGGTCGCTGCAGACTGCGGCGGCGGTAATGGTGCTGCCGATCGATTCAGTGACTTCGACGGAGACGCGGGCCGGGGATATTTTGCTGATCTGTCCCCCGGACGAGATGAAGCGCCGTTTGCAGAAGCTGGCCGGCGATGAGCCGGAGACGGGTGTTGCTGCGGCTCCGAAGGAAGAGCCTGCACGCCCAGGTACGGGCCGCGTGCTGCAGTGGGAAGACCGGATGCGGCCAAAAGGCTCGGTGGAGAAACCGGCAGGGGAAGAGGCAGTTGCTGCTGCAACTCCGAGCGAGGCGGTGCTGGTTCCGCAGGTGGCGGAGCCGGTGGTTCCTGAGACGGTGAAGCCGGCGATGGAAATGGCGCAGCCCGTGCAGAAGCCCGCTCAGGCAGTGAGTGCACCCGGACCGAAGCAGGCGAAGAAGAGCTGGCTGCAGAAATTGCTGGGCGTGGAGCCGCCCGATCCGCGGAAGGCACAGCGCGAGACACTGCCAGGGTTGACGGCCTATTTCTTTACGGGTGGAACGCCCGTGGGGCATGGCGTAAAAGACATTAGCCTGACCGGCATGTATGTGGTGACGAGCGAGCGGTGGTATCCGGGCACCATGGTGCGGATGACGCTGACCGACCGGCACGAGCCGACTGTTGAGCGGTCGATTACCCTGAATGCGACCGTGATGCGGTGGGGTAACGACGGCGTGGGACTGCGGTTTGTGCTGCAGAATCCCAAGGAGAGTAGCGGCTACAACGGCACGGCTGAGACGGCGGATATTTATCTGGTGGCACAATTCCTTGACCGCCTGCGCGGGACGGGTGCTTAAGGCGCGTTTCAGAGCGGCATGCAGCCGGTCAAGGCTTGAATGGCAGAAGGGCTTCCCTTGCGGAAGCCCTTCGAGTTTTCTGCGGCGATTTCCAAATCGAGATGCCGGAGCTGCGGGAAAAGCAGCTGTGAATATCCTTTGGCTATGTTCAGGACAGCACCGGAAAATCAGCTGGCCAGCAGGGACTCGTTGCTCAGGATGCGGTAGAGCGTGGAGCGGCTGATGTTGAGCTGGCGGGCGGCGCGCAGCTTGTTGCCGCGATTTAAGTCCAGGACATATTGCACGTGATGGCGGATGACGGAGTCGAGAGTCAGTTTGTCTGCGTCGAACTGCATGCTGTCGATGCGGGTAACGGGCTGGGGGATGGGCTGCGAAGATGAGCCGTCGGGGAGGGCCAGGTCGCTGACGCGGATAATGCCGTTGGCGGATTCGAGGAGAGCGGTTTCGAGAACGCTGGAGAGTTCGCGCACGTTGCCGGGCCAGTTGTGCTGGAGCAGGCGTGCGAGTACGCCGGGGCCGAGCGAGACCGGGCGCTGCTGATAGCGTTGGCAGATGCGGTCAAGCAGGGCCTGTGCGAGCGGGCCGATATCTTCGCGGCGGGTGCGGAGCGGCGGAATAGCGAATCGGATCGACGAGAGCCGGAAGGCGAGATCGGGCATGAGCAGGCCCTGGCCGGCCATCTGGCGCAGCGATATTTCAGAGGAGGCGAGCAGAACGGCGCGGCCCGGCGGGCGGTCCTGAAGTGACTTGAGGACGCCCAGGAGCAAGCTTTGGCCCGGAGCGGCAAGCAGGTCTACGCGATCGAGATAGACAAAGCCGGCAAGGGTCGCGGGATCAGCATCTGTGGCGAGCCACTCGCGGGCATCGCGGCGCTGGAAGCTGGAGCCGAGGAGCGGAGAGCGGTTGAAGATGTAGCGGGCAAGGGTGTGCTTGCCGACGCCATGTTCGCCTTCGATAGCGGCAATCTGCAGGTGCGGCGCGGCCATGTCAGCCTGAGCGATGAGCTTGCGCCAGGCTGTGCTGACGCCCACCATATTGATGACGGACGAGGAGTCGGCGTCGACCAGTGTGAGCGAAGGAACGGAAGGCTGGGTCTGAAATTGAACTGCAGTTTGCATGGCTCTCAACGTGCCTCGCCTCCGTGGCCGGGGGGCAGCTACCGGGCCGACAGAGGGTTCATCGGCGAGGGCTGGGGAAACTTGAGTAATGGGTCTGTGGATTTTTAGGACAGCTGCATAGCCGCTCTGTTTGAGAGATGTACAGTGAGTGGCGGGATATACTCGAAGCATTCTTGGTGCGATGCTTCATTTTTTAAGCTGTCGGGCGCTACAGGCGGCTGATTCACAGAACAATTTGGCGGACGGCGCTACGGGCGTACGGGCTCGAAGCGCAACGACAGAAGGATGAAGAGATTGGCAAATCGGACCAAGGGCTGGATTTACGCGGCGTGGATGGCTGCGCTGGCCGGTTTTGCCATCTTGTATGCTCTGCATCTTAGGGCCGATTTTCCAAACTACTCGCCGTGGTCGATGGACTGGGCCAAGTACACCGACGAGGGGTGGTATGGAAATGCAGCCATCCGGGCGCATCTGTTTGGGCACTGGTATGTGTCGGGAGACTTTAACCCTGCGGTGGCCGCGCCAGTATGGCCGTTCCTGGAATGGATGCTGTTCTTCTTTACCGGTGTGACGGTGCAGGCAGCGCGCGGGCTGGCGATTGCCGGATTTTTTCTTAATCTTGGGCTCGGTTATCTGCTGCTGCGAGAGCGCGGTTCGCGGTGGATGGCGCTGCTGGCGCTGACGCTGGTGGTGACGAATCCATTTGTGTATTGCTTCAGCCGGCTGGCGATTCTGGAGCCGTGGCTGATGACGTTTACGCTGGCGGCGATGAATCTGGCGGTGCGGCTGCCGCGGTGGAAACGGCCAGTGGGTGTGGCGGCGTGGATCGGCGTGCTGTTCACGCTGATGATACTGACCAAGACGACCGCGGTCTTTCTGCTGCCGTCGCTGGGATGGGCGATTTTAGCGCCGCTGTGGAAGACGAAGAGGCGGGCAATTCAATGCGCGGCAGCGGCGGGTGCGGCGTTTGTATTGAGCTATGGCGCGTGGATGGCGATGGTGATGCATCGCGGGCTGATGGGCGACTACCGGTACTTTTTCTACATCAACAAATACCCGCGCCCGTCAGGAATTGAATGGCCGTTTGTGAGTCTGTGGTGGTCGCTCCATGGCGGGATGTGGATTGACAAGATACTGGTGCCGCTGGCGGGTGTCCTGACTCTGGGTGCGGCGGTATGCCTCCGCAAGTCACGTGGGCTGCTGCTCGATCCCGTGTTTGGGGCGTCGGTGCTGGCAGTGGCTGGGTACATTCTGTTCATGACCTATCAGGATCATCCGCAGCCGCGATACTTCACGGTGGTGGCGCTATTCAGTTTCTTCATTGTCGCGATGGGGACCGAGATTTTGCTGGAGCGGGCTGGCGATGGCGCGCTGTGGCGGGCGTCGGGATGGGCTGTGGTGGGGGTGATTGCGGTTGCCGTGTGCGTGAATGGCGCGTGGACGCTGAATTACGCCGTGCATCCGCAATACACGTTTGTAAACGCGGCCGACAAGCTTGCGCAGTATATGAACGCGCATCCGAATGGGAACCGGTTGCTGGTCTCAGTGAGCGGAGATGAGTTGACGCTGCTGACGCATGTTCCGTCACTGTGCGACGACTTTGGCACGATGGAACTGCCCGAAAAGATTGCTAAATATGAGCCGGGGTGGTTTGCTTCGTGGAACGATCTCGACCCGGGCACGCTGGCGGATCTGCATACGCATTACTCACTGGAGCAGGTGGCCGAGTTTCCGGCCTTCGACGATAAGGAACGTAATCTGCTGATCCTCTTCAAGCTGCATCCGCTGCCGGCCGGTGTTGTGAGAGACGAAGGGGATATGGATCTGACGCAGGAACTGCCGCAAGATCGGTTCGATGCGTCGATTGAGTAAGGGCAGGGACCAGGGACGAGAGACAGCTCTGGTGCCGTGTCCGATATATTGAAACTTAGGCATGGCGTTGGACAAAGTCAGCGAGGCAATTCTTATCCATTTCTCCGGGCCGGATGCGCCAGGGCTTACAGCCGGCGTCACTGGCGTTCTGGCAGCGCACAATGTGAACATTCTGGACATAGGGCAGGCGGTGGTGCACGAGACGCTTGCGCTGGGAATGCTGGTTGAGGTTCCGGACGCGGCAGAGTTTGCACCAGTGAAGGCTGCGCTCGAAAGCCGTGCGCACGAGCTCGGACTGAAAGCGCACTTCAAGAAGATTCCGCGAAACAAGGTCAAGCACTGGATGAGCGGGCTGCATCATGATGAGCCCGGCAGGCACTTTGCGCACTTTATTGTGACGGTGCTGGCGCGTTCGATCACCTTTGAGCAGATTGCGCGGGTGAGCGGAATTGTGGCCGCGCATGGAATGAATATCGACCGCATCGAGCGGCTGAGCGGGCAGTTGGCGCATGTGTCGGGTGCCGAGAATGCATGCGTGGAGCTCGCAGTGAGCGGTGATGCCGAGCGCGAGGCTGGGATGCGCGCGGAGTTCCTGGCGGTGGCGCAGGAACAGTGCATCGATGTGGCGTTTCAGCGCGAGGGCATCTTCAGGCGCAATCGCAGGCTGTTTGCGTTCGACATGGACTCGACGCTGATTCAGGGCGAGGTGATCGACGAACTGGCCAGGATGGCCGGCGTGGGCGAGGACGTTGCCAGGATCACCGAGGCTGCGATGCGCGGAGAGCTGGACTTTGACCAGAGCTTTACGCGGCGCGTGGCGCTGCTGAAAGGGCTCAGCGCAGAGCGGGTACGCAGCCTGCTCGATTTGATTCCGCTGGCCGAAGGCGCGGAGAGACTGATTCGCACGCTGAAGATGCTGGGCTACAAGACGGCGATTCTTTCAGGCGGGTTCAACTTCTTTGCGAGGTCGCTGCAGCAGAGGCTTGGCATTGACTACGTCTACTCGAACGAGCTGGAGATTGTGGACGGCGCGGTGACGGGGCGTGTGATTCCGCCGATCATCAACGGCGCGAAGAAGGCGGCGCTGCTGAAAGAGATTGCGGGGAACGAAGGGATTTCGCTTGAGCAGGTGGTGGCTGTCGGCGATGGCGCGAACGATATTCCGATGCTGGACCTGGCGGGGATGGGGATTGCCTACCGTGCCAAGCCGCTGGTGCGCCGGAGCGCGGATCAGTCGATCTCGTGCCTGGGGCTGGACGGGCTGCTGTATCTGATCGGTGTAAGGGACCGGGATCTGGAGCGGAGTTGGACGGGCAGGTGCTGAAAGTTGCGGCACGCGTGAGAAACCGCAGGTCCTTCGACTCGTCCGCCTTTGGCGGACTTCGCTCGGGTTGACAGCTCTTTCGATAAATATCGAAAGAATCTTTTGCTAGGGCCTGCCGATCATGACTTCTGTAGCTTTGATGAGGGCAAGAGCCTGATCGCCGGGCTTTAAGGCGAGGTCGCGTGCGGCGTCAGCGGTGATGATCGCGGTGACGCTCTGGTTGCCGATGGAGAGCACGACCTTGGCGAGAAGACCGTCAATGACGACGCTGGTGACGGTGCCGAGAAGCTGATTGCGTCCGCTGATGCGTGCCGACCCGGGTTTGGCGGCGGTAGCGGGCAGGAATTCGTCAAGGGCTTCGAGCGGAATGCGGTGGTGTCCACCAGGGGTTTTGACGGTGCGGATGCGGCCGGCGAGGATCCAGTGTTTGAGCGCGGGATAGCTCATGCCGAGTCGCTCGGCAGCCTGGCGCGGCGTAAGCAGCGTGGAAGTGCCCATGCGGTCCACTTTACACGGTCAGGCCGCCGCGCGCCGGGGAGGGCTGCGGGCGCACGACGGCTCATTCACCCATACCTCTTATTGCAGTACAGTAGCGGTACCTGCGGAGGTAATTCCGTGACAGCAATCACTCGACAGTGGCCTACGCGGGTGATAGGCTTCCGGTGTTCATTGGGTCCGGGCGTCCGAAGGCCCGTTTCTGAAGGGTATCGGAGCCCGGTGGAGGCGACGTTTACACGGCTTTAAACCTTATGTCTGGAGGGTATGTGAATCCACAGGGTTGGGTGTATTTGTTTTCGGGAGTCAGCGTAGTTTTGCTTTTTACGGCTGTTTTTTTCACCCGGCAGGCGATTGACCCGGAGGGTATGCAGAAGATTGCCGGCGCCATCATGGAAGGCGCTGATGCCTTCCTGCGCCGGCGGTACAAAACCGTGACGGCCATCCTCGGTCCGCTGCTTCTTACATTCGCCTCCCCAATCGCCTTTGCCCAGCCGGAACACGCAGGCGGCGGAGGCGAAGCCAACCTCGTGCTGCCGGATCTGAAGACATCGGCCGTGAATTTTTTCGGCATGAGCGGGCATGCTCTTTTGACGTGGGGATTGCTCTTCTGCGCCGGCGGCCTGTTGTTCGGCCTGGCGATCTATGTGCAGTTGAAGAACCTGCCGGTTCATCGCACGATGCGCGAAATCTCCGAAATGATCTATGAGACGTGCAAAACGTATCTGGTGACGCAGGGCAAGTTCATTCTTCTGCTATGGGCTTTCATCGCGGTCATTATCGGGTTGTACTTCGGCTATCTGGCGCCGGTGCCGGGGAAACCGATTGGGGTTACGCTGCCGGTCATTTTGTTATTTAGCCTGCTCGGCATCGCGGGCAGCTATGGGGTGGCGTGGTTCGGGATTCGCGTGAACACATTTGCCAACTCACGGACGGCATTTGCAGGATTGCGTGGCAAACCGTATCCGGTTTATGCAATTCCGCTGAAGGCCGGCATGAGCATCGGCATGTTGCTGATCTCAGTCGAGCTGTTGATCATGCTGTTTATCCTCCTGTTCATTCCGCGCGATTATGCGGGCCCGTGCTTCATTGGCTTCGCGATTGGCGAAAGCCTGGGCGCCGCGGCCCTGCGTATCGCAGGCGGCATCTTCACCAAGATCGCTGACATTGGCGCCGACCTGATGAAGATCGTCTTCAAGATCAAGGAAGACGATGCCCGCAACCCGGGCGTCATCGCAGACTGCACGGGCGACAATGCAGGCGACTCCGTTGGCCCGAGCGCCGACGGCTTTGAAACCTACGGCGTGACCGGCGTGGCGCTGATCACTTTCATTTTGCTGGCGGTCCCGAATCCGACGACCCAGGTGCAACTGCTGGTCTGGATCTTTGTGATGCGCGTAGCCATGCTGGTCTCGAGCGCGGGCGCGTACTTCCTCAATGGCGCAATCGCTCACGCGAAGTACGGAAACTCCGACGACATGGATTTTGAGACGCCATTGACCTCGCTGGTATGGATCACGTCGATCATCTCGATCATCCTGACCTACATCGTCACCTACCTGATGATCCCCAACCTCGGCGACGGAACGCTCTGGTGGAAGCTGGCTTCGATCATCTCGTGCGGAACGCTGGCGGGCGCGATCATACCCGAGTTGGTGAAGGTCTTTACTTCAACCAACTCGAGCCACGTGAAGGAAGTGGTCAAATCGGCGCAGGAAGGCGGAGCTTCGCTGGGGATACTGTCAGGATTCGTGGCCGGGAATTTCTCAGGCTACTGGCTGGGATTGAGCATGGTGTCGCTCATGGGACTGGGCTATTACTTCACTACCGGTCCATCCATGGCGGAGCTGATGCTCGCTCCAGCCGTATTCGCATTCGGCCTGGTCGCGTTCGGCTTCCTGGGCATGGGTCCGGTGACGATTGCCGTGGATTCCTACGGGCCGGTTACTGACAATGCTCAATCCGTCTACGAACTGTCGCTGATCGAGAATGTGCCCGGCATCGAGGGCGAACTGAAGAAGGACTACAACATCGACGTGAAGTTCGAACGCGCCAAGCACCTGCTGGAAGCCAACGATGGAGCCGGGAACACCTTCAAGGCTTCGGCCAAGCCGGTGTTGATCGGCACCGCGGTGGTGGGCGCGACAACGATGATCTTCTCCATCATCATGGCCCTGACCAACGGACTGAGCGATGTGGAGGCCGTCAAAAAGCTCTCTCTGCTGCACGCGCCCTTCATGCTCGGGCTGATCACGGGTGGGGCAATGATCTACTGGTTCACTGGCGCTTCCACCCAGGCGGTCACCACCGGAGCTTACCGGGCGGTGGAGTTCATCAAGGCGCACATCAAACTGGAGGGCGTGGAGAAGGCATCGGTCAGCGACAGCAAGAAGGTGGTGGAAATCTGCACGAAGTACGCGCAGAAGGGGATGTTCAACATCTTCCTTGCGGTCTTCTTCGCGACGCTCGCGTTTGCGTTTGTTGAGCCGTTCTTCTTTATCGGCTATCTGATTTCGATTGCGGTCTTCGGTTTGTACCAGGCGATCTTTATGGCGAACGCCGGCGGCGCCTGGGATAACGCCAAGAAGATCGTAGAAGTAGAGCTCAAACAAAAAGGCACTCCGCTGCACGATGCAACCGTGGTCGGCGATACGGTCGGCGATCCCTT
>DASZXD010000226.1:0-16742 GCA_035546015.1 Occallatibacter sp. | reverse complement strand
GTGACGCACTTTGATCTCGCCAACAACTACGGCCCGCCTTACGGATCGGCAGAAGAAAACTTCGGCACCATTCTGCACAAGGATTTTCGCGGCCTGCGCAACGAGCTTCTTATCTCCACCAAAGCCGGATGGGACATGTGGCCGGGGCCTTACGGCATCGGCGGGTCAAGGAAGTATTTATTGGCCTCGCTCGATGACAGCCTGAAGCGTATGGGCCTCGATTACGTCGACATCTTCTATGCGCATCGCCCCTGGGACAACGCGCCCCTTGAGGAGACGATGGGCGCGCTGGTGACCGCTGTGCAACAGGGCAAGGCGCTCTATGTGGGCATCTCTTCCTACAGCCCCGAGCGCACGCGCGATGCCTCAAAGATTCTCAAGAGCAGCGGCATTCCATTGCTCATCCACCAGCCGTCTTACTCGATGCTGAACCGCTGGATCGAAAAAGAGCTGCTCGCCGCGCTGGATGAGCTTGGCGCGGGGTGCATCGCCTTTTCGCCGCTTGCACAGGGCCTGCTTACCAGCAAATATCTCCAAGGCGTTCCAGCCGACTCGCGTGCCACAGCGCAGAACTCTTCGCTGCTGAAGGGATTTTTGAGCGCAGAGAATCTCGAGCGAGTGCGCGCGCTCAACGAGATTGCCAACAGCCGCAGTCAGACACTGGCGCAGATGGCTATCGCCTGGGTGCTGCGCGACCGCCGTGTCACCTCCGCGCTGATCGGCGCGCGCAATGTGCAGCAGCTCGACGACTCGCTCGATGCGGCGAAGAAGCTAGATTTTACCGCTGCAGAACTGGCTGAGATCGATCGCCACGCGAAGGAGAGCGGCATTGATCTATGGAGAGAGGCGCGCGAGACCATGGCCTGACGCCTTCATCAAATAGGCGATTGTTTGAGCCGCGCGCCGGCCCCATGCATCGAAACATGGCAGGATCACGAAGGAGCAGACGATGATTATCGGCGTTCCGAAAGAGATCAAAGATAACGAAGCACGTGTTGGAATTACACCGGCAGGCGTAAGAGCGCTTACTGAAACCGGTCATTACGTACTGGTCGAGACGCAGGCCGGCGCGGAGTCCGGGTTCCCCGACGAGGAGTACCAGAACGCCGGTGCGGAGATGGTGGGTGACGCGGGCCATGTCTGGGGCAAGTCTGACATGGTGGTCAAGGTCAAGGAGCCCATCGAGAGCGAGTACGTTTATTTTCGCGAAGGTCTTGTCCTTTTCACCTATCTTCATCTCGCTCCGCTCCGCACACTGACCGACAAACTGCTTGAGTCGAAGATGATCGGCATCGCCTATGAAACCGTACGCGATAAACGCGGCACGCTGCCGCTGCTCATGCCGATGAGCGAAGGGGCCGGGCGCATGAGCGTGCAAGTGGGCGCAACCTATCTCGAAAAAGAGCGTGGTGGCCGCGGTATTTTGCTGGGCGGCGTTCCAGGCGTGCCGCCCGCGCATGTCACCATCATCGGCGGCGGCATCGTGGGGACAAATGCGGCGCGCATCGCACTGGGCTTCGGCGCAAAAACCACGCTGATCGACATGAACCTGAACCGGCTGCGCGAGCTGGAAGACATCTTTGGCGGTCGGCTCTATACGCTTGCTTCAAACAGCTACAACATTGCCAACGCTACACGTGAGGCTGATCTGGTCATCGGTGGTGTGCTCATTCCCGGCGCCACCGCGCCCAAGCTTGTGACGCGCGAGATGGTTTCGCGGATGAAGCCCGGCGCGGTTATCGTGGATGTCGCCATTGACCAGGGTGGATGCGTGGAGACAGCACGGCCAACTTCGCACTCCAACCCCAGCTACAAAGTCGACGGGGTGGTGCACTACTGCGTTACCAACATGCCGGGCGCCGTGCCACACACATCCACGCTCGCACTTACTAACTCGACCTTTCCGTATGTACTGCGCGTTGCGAATCTGGGAGCCCGCGAAGCGCTGCGTCGGGACGCAGGTCTTGCAGAAGGCTTAAATACGTGGCTGGGGGCGCTTACGCATCGCGGCGTGGCTGAAAGCCAGGAACGCGCGTGGACCGCGGCTTCGGCTGTGATCGGCTGAAGAGATTCACGGCGATTCGGTGCCTTACAATGGTCCTGCCATTGGGAGGGTCATTTGCAACGTCGTCAATTTCTTACCGCATCGCTTGCCACTTCCGCTCTCGCTCTCGCGGGCGAAGCTTCTGCACAACAGTCCGCGAGCCGCTCGCGCGAGTTCTATCAGATTCGCCGCTACAACCTGATGAGCGGGCCGCAGCTCAAGCTCACTGAGAACTATTTTGCGAGCACGCTCATTCCGGCACTGGGTCGTATGGGCATGGGCCCTGTCGGTGCACTCAAGCTCGACTTTGGAGAGCAGACGCCGGCTTACTTCCTCATCATTCCCAGTCCAACCGTTGAGCCTTTGGTCACACTCGATCTGAAGCTGGCGGAAGACCAGGCTTTCCTCACTGCTGCCGCGTCGTTCTGGAATGCTACTGCAGCCGCACCGGCTTTCGAGCGTATCGAAACCTCGTTGCACGAAGCATTCGCAGGCTGGCCCAAACTTACGCCACCTCCTGCCGCAGCCACCAAAGGCAAGCGCATCTTTCAACTGCGTACTTACGAGAGTCCGTCAAACGGAGAGCATGTGCGGAAGGTCGAGATGTTCAACTCCGGTGAATTTGAAATCTTCGTCAATGCGGGCTTCCACCCTGTCTTTTTCAGTGACACGCTGATCGGCGCGCGCACACCTAATCTGACCTATATGCTCAGCCTGAATGACACAGCTGAGCTTGATGCCAGGTGGGACGCTTTCCGGAACGACCCGGCGTGGAAGAAGCTCTCGTCGAGCCCGCGCTATGCCTATGATCAGATCGTTTCCAACATCACTAACGTTCTGCTCAGTCCGCTCGACTGCTCACAGATATAGGTCTGCCTTTCGCTGGCGTTTTCTCTTGAAAAAACGCCAGCCCGGCATTCTGCAGAGACTGCACAGGTATCGGAGAATCGCACTATAATCGCGGCATGTCGTTTCTGAGCGAGCCGCGGCGTCGCACGGTAGCATTCCTCGCAGTGGGAGTGCTGCTGTTTCTGGGCCTGCTGGGCGCTCTGCAGGCGTTCAACACCTCAAATGTTCCTTTCCTGAATCCTGAAACATCGGGTGAGACGCTTGCCTTTACCGCGCTTACCTTTCTCGTGTTCCTGTTGCTGCTGCTCATGCTCATGCTGCTGCTCAGGAACATCCTCAAGCTCTATGCAGACCAGAGCATCAGCGCATTGGGAGCGCGGCTGCGGACGCGCATGGTGATCGGCGCAGCCTTGATTGCGCTGACGCCGGCCGTGTTGATGTTCCTGTTCAGTTTTCAGCTCATGAACCGGTCGATCGATCGCTGGTTTTCTCCTAATACCTCAGCACTGCACGACGATTCGACACGTGTCGTGCAGCAGCTGGCAGAATATGTCATCGGCAATGCACGTGTGGAGGCAGAGTCGATCGCCTCGTCAGGTGCGCCAGATGCGGGCTCGCAGGCGCTCCGAAGCGTGCTGGAGTCGCACCGCATTACACTCGCAGGCGGTTTTGTCATGGTCTATGGCAAGGATTCGCGCTTGCAGGCCAGCTTTCAGGCGCCTCCAGAGTCAAGTACAGTCAGTCTCGTATCCTGGCTCGACGGGAGCGACCGCAGCGAGCCTGTTCCGCTACAGGGGCAGGTTTCCAGCGCGTTGCTTTTGGCGGCTCAGCGCAACGACCAGCCGGTCGTTCAATTAGCCGGGCAGGAGTATGCGCTGGGAATGGCCGTCACATCTTCAAGCAAAGCAGTGGTGGTTGCTCTGCCCATGCCGCGTGGACTGAATGAGACAGCCAATCATATTCGATCGAGCGCCGATGAATACTGGCAACTCTTCAAAACGCGCAGCCGGCTGCGGACCACGTATTTCCTGATGCTGCTGCTCATCACCGTGTTCGATTTTTTTGCGACCGTATGGCTGGCGCTATTCTTATCCAAGCAGATCACGCGCCCGGTGGAAGCACTCGCCGAGGCGATGGACCAGATCGCCGCGGGTAAATATGAGCAACGCGTGGCTTCAGTCGCAACCGGAGAGATGGGTGAGCTGGTGCGCTCGTTCAATCACATGGCTTCCGACCTCGAAGCAAGTCGGCTGCTGGCCGAGCGGTCGTCTGCGCAGTTGACCGCGGCTAATCTGGCTCTCGAAGAGCGGCGGCGCGAGTTGGAGACGATCGTCGAGACAATTCCGTCCGGAGTGGTCACGCTTGACGGCTTTGGCATCGTGTTGCAATCGAACCGGGCATTTGCAGCGCTGTTGGGGCTCCGCGAGGACGCGGATTACACGGGCGAGAAGATTGAAACCCTCATGCCTCTGGAGTGTATCGACGATCTTGCCAGCGTCATTCGTCGAGGCCAGCGCATGGGGGCTGCATCAATCGAAACGGAGTTTCACGCCCGAGGGCGAACCAATCATCTGGCCATTACCAGTGCGAGGCTCGACCTGACGAAGGGCCACTCGGGTAGCGTGCTGGTTCTTGAAGACACTACAGAACTGCTGCGCGCACAGCGCCAGTTAGCGTGGAAGGAAGTGGCCCAGCGTGTCGCTCACGAGATCAAGAATCCCCTCACGCCCATAGCTCTCTCTGCAGAGCGCATCGCCCGGCACCTCGATCGCGGACAACCCGACTCATCCAACATCATTCGCAAGTGCAGCGAGATTATCCTGGGCTGCGTAGGCACGCTGCGAACGCTTGTCGACCAGTTCTCCGCATTGGCGCAGTTTCCCGCGCCACAGCCGCGGGCATGCGACCTCAATCAGGTTGCCGAGCAGGCGCTGGCTCTCTTCGCCGGACGGCTTGAGGGAATTACCGTGCAGCGTGATCTGGAGCCCGGCCTGCCGCTGGTAATGGCTGACCCTGACGCTATCCGCCGCGCGCTGGCCAATCTCATTGACAACGCAGCGGAGGCAATGCAGGGTAGCCTGTTGCGGCTGCTTGGCGTGCGCACTGCGCTGAGCGAAGACGGCGCGGCAGTCGAAATCAGTGTCTCGGACACCGGCCACGGACTAACCGACGAGATTCGTGAGCGGCTGTTTCTGCCCTTCTACTCCACCAAACATCGCGGCACGGGTCTGGGTCTCTCCATTGCTGCCAAGATCGTGCAGGAGCACGGTGGCTCCATCCGCGCCGAGGCCAATAGTCCCAAAGGAGCCGTCTTCCTGCTGCGACTGCCACTCATGGAGCCGGGTGCACCGGCGTCGATTGAAGGAAATGCCGAGGCAGTCGTCAAAGGGCTGTCTTCATGAATCACATTCTGGTGGTAGACGACGAGACAGAGATACGCACATCGCTGGAAGAGATTTTGCGCGAAGAAGGCTACGGTGTAGCCAGTGCCGCGACGGCTGCCGAAGCGCTGGTTCTGCTGCAGGATGCGCCGTATGACGTGGTGTTGCTCGACATTTGGCTGCCTGACCGCGATGGCCTCGATGTGCTGGCCGATATCCGTCAGCAGGCAATCGAAGCGCGGCCTGAGGTTGTCATCATCAGCGGCCACGGCACCATTGAATCCGCTGTGAAAGCAACGAAACTCGGAGCATACGATTTTCTCGAGAAGCCGCTCTCGCTGGACCGTACGCTGATCGTGCTCAAGAATGCGGTTGAAGCGAGGCGCATGCGTGCAGAGAACGCAGAGTTCAAGCGTCAGTTCAGCGTTGGCTCGGTGCTCACTGGCGAGAGCGTTCCTGTGAAAGCGCTGCGTCAGCAGATCAGGCTCATGGCGCCCACCAATGGCCGGGTACTCATCTACGGCGAGTCAGGCACCGGCAAAGAACTTATCGCGCGTGCGATTCATGCCGAAAGCCTGCGCCGCGACCGTGTGTTTGTAGAACTTAACTGCGCCGCCATTCCCGAAGCGCACATTGAGGCCGAACTGTTTGGCTATCGCCACGGTGCGCAGCCTGGTGGCCTCATGGAACAGCGTGGCACCCTTGAGCGCGCCGACGGCGGAACCCTGTTTCTCGATGAAGTAGGCGACATGAGCTTGAAGACGCAGGCCAAAGTGCTCAGCGCGCTTGACGAACAGCTATTCACGCCTGTGGGCGGCACGCAGCCTTTACGTGTCGATGTGCGTCTTATCGCTTCAACTAACAAGAACCTTGAGGACGAGATCGCTAAGGGCAACTTCCGTGAGGATCTCTTTTACCGGCTCAACGTAGTGCCGTTTTTTGTGCCGCCGCTGCGCGAGCGCAAACAGGACATTTCGCTTCTGGTGCGCGATTTTCTTGCCGAATTTGGCCGCCAGTATGGCAGGCCGCGCATGGAGATCAGCGAAGAAGCGTTGACAACGCTTGGTGCTTATCACTGGCCTGGTAACGTGCGCGAACTCAAAAATGTCATTGAGCGTGTGCTCATTCTCAATCCGCGCGTGCTGCGCATCGAACGCAAGCACCTGCCGCCGCTCACGCACAAAGCTGGCACTCGTTCCACTGAGGAATTCTCAACCCTGCAGCAGGCCCGCGACGCTTACGAACGCGAATATATCCAGAAAAAAATAGAAGAGGCGCGCAATAACATCAGCCACGCAGCTGAACTGCTGGGTCTGGAGCGCAGTCATCTCTACCGCAAGATGAAGGCGCTCGGCATCACGGTAAGGGAGTAACTGTCAATCGGTCGACCGGCGCCCTCTGGAACTCCTGCGCCGGTCCGACAGGCTTTCCCGGCGGTCCAGCGTATCCAGGCCGACCTCCGATACCAGCAGCCGGTCTTTGCCGTTGGCGCGCCGTTCGACCGTATGCTCCATGCGTGATGGCAGAACGATAGGCGCACCTGGAAGGCGCTGCGGTCTCGCCGATGTGGGCCCGGGAGCAGGCTCCGTGGCAATCGTGCCGCTGGTTAGCATCTTATTCAGAACTGGAATCTGTGCGCGCTGCTTCTCGACAAAATCGACACCATCGGCGGTCAACGTGAACTCTGCATTATCGGCGCGCATGATGTACCCCTTCTTTACCAGGTACCAGGTCGTGAAGTCGAGATAGTCACGCGGAAAGCCCATGCGCAGCTCAATCTCGGCCAGAGCAACCTCGGGCATATTGGGATTGGTGCGTCGTTTGAAGTAAAGCACAGCCAGAACGGCAAGTCGGCGGTTCAACTCGCCATCTAGAGAATCCATGAAATCGATCGACGACGAAAGCGGCTCGCCTGGCGTGGGTTCCTCACGGCGTGTCGCGTCGTATTCAGCGCGTCGATCGGCGTTCGAAAGCACGTCGTAGGCAGTCTTCAGTACATAGAACTTTTCCGGATCACCCGACTCCGGATTGTCCGGGTGAAAGCGGGTGGCAAGGAACCGATATACGCGATGGATGGTATCGGAGTCGGCATTGGGGCTGATCTGGAGAAACTCATAGTAATCTACCATCGGGGTTTGGGATTCCTCTATCGATTTCAATAACTATAGGCGTGATTGTATCTCCCTCTTTCACGTCATTGAAATAGCACGATGGAGCGGCCTGAACGATTACCTTCGGGTTAAGTGATCGGCTCTTTGGAGTGATGTTGCATTTTCTCCAGAGATCCCGGGGCTTTGCGGCCAACATGTAACCGCGGCCTGAAAAGGAACGGTTTTTCTAATCATCTCTCCGTTCAGAAGCGAACACCTATTTACGAAATTGAACAAGGACACAATCCATATACGGGCGGTCTCCAACTGGTATGGCCTTGCGCTGCCGCATCTTGCCGAAAACCACTGAGAACCGGGCTTTGGCAGCCCGATTGCGCATTTGGATTGCACTAAGCAGTATGGAGGCTTCTTGAGATGGCGCACTCTGAGCGGATTCGCGATGTGATCTCCGGCCCCTTCAGCCCTGACCTGATCCGGCAGCGCACGGCTGCGGGGTGGCAGATGGTTTCCATCCAGTGGCGGCGCGAGCTGCCCGACAGCGAGGCTCCAATGGAGCACATCTTCGATGAGGATATTCCCTACGGTCTGCGTATATCTGACGACTGCTCACGGCTCGAGGCCGATCCGGTTGAGCACCAGGTGTTGATGGAGATGATGGAACTCCTCGCTCAGGATTTTTCCTATTCGGCCATTGTGAGCACCCTGAACGAGAAGGGATTCCGTATGCGCGACGGTCGGCCCTGGAGTCGGGTCGCAGTCTTCAAGATGATTCCCCGGCTCATCGAAGTAGGCCCATACTTCTTTGCCTCGAACGAGTGGGAGCAGCGCAGGCTGCGCTTTGAGCAGGCGCGTCCTCCTGAGTCGGTTTAGCACTCACACGAGCGTTTGGGGGCGGCACTCCGGATTCCGATTGCCGCCATCATACGGCCGTGAGGCTTGCTCCTGAATCCGCACCATCCTTCAGAACGGACTGCGCAGACCTGCAGCCGGCTGTGTAGAGTCCTTTCCGGTGAAAACTACGCGTAGCGGGTTCCCGTTTTCCCCGATCCTTGGACGCGATTCCCAGCGTCCCCGGCGCAGTTTCTCCAAGAATGACTTCCTCTGACTGCGCCGCAACATGTGCACGAATTTAGCAATGGCACAGGCTCTTTTGTAGCCGTGCCAATTCACTCTGTGTTCACGTGTTCATTACTTCGATGTAACGGGAGGTCACCTAGGCTGAACTTATGCGCATAATCAGATGGAACTCGTTGCTATGTCTTGGGGTGGGCTTGCTCCTGCTCGTCTTTGGCCAGTCTCAGCTCCATGCTCAATACGACACGGGAACCCTTGTCGGCGTCATTCAGGACTCAACCGGGGCGGTGATTCCCGGTGCGACAGTGACAGTAACCAATAAGGCAACTGGGGCAGTGTTCAAAACAACTTCAGGCGGTGCGGGAGAGTATGAAGTTCCCTCGCTGCGGACAGGCAACTACAGGATTACGGCAGAGCATGCTGGATTCAGCACCGCTGTAGCTGACGACATTACCGTATCCGTCGGCGCGCGCCAACGGATCCTGCTGACCCTGGCGGTAGGCCAGAGCGCGACCACGGTTGAAGTCACCGGCGTTGCCCTTCAACTTGAAACCGACTCCAGCGAGCGCGACCAGACTGTCACCGGCTATCAGACAGCGGCGTTTCCTCTGGTGAGCCGCAACTACTCCGATCTGCTCGGCCTTGTAGCCGGTTCGCGGCAAGCCCCGACACAGGCGACCACTAGTTCCATCAATAGTCTCGTGCGGCAAGGCTCTTACAACGTCAACGGTCAGCGCAGCATGTTCAATAATTTCCTGCTCGACGGTCTGGACAACAATGCCTACGGAGAGAGCAACCAGGGCTTCGACAACCAGATTGTCGCTGTGCCGCCGGATTCGGTTGCGCAGTGGGATGTGGTGACGAACAATGAAAATGCCGAATACGGCCGCTCTTCCGGCGCGACCGTCAACGTCTCCTCAGCCAGCGGTACGAACGCATACCACGTGCTGGCCTATGAGTTCCTCCGCAACACTGATCTGAACGCCGAGGGATTCTTCAAGCCGACAGTAGTGTCGAATACCGGCAAAACCGTGCCGTTCCAGAAGCCGACTTTCAATCGTAACCAGTACGGCCTGAACTTTGGCGGGCCCATCATCAAGAACAATCTGTTCTTCTTTCTCGATTGGGAAGGCTTCCGGCAGACGCTGCGTCCGCTCAGCGTGCTTACGCTGCCTACACAGAATGAGATGAACGGCAACCTCGTGGTGGCGGTTTGGAACCCGACCACTGGCAATGTCTATCCGGCTGGCACACTCATTTCAGCCATCAATCCGCTCTCAGCACAGATTCTCACCTACTTCAAAAAGATCACGAGTCTTCCGCAGAGCGGTCTGGCATCGAGCGGGCTAGCCTCCAACGACTATTCGGTCGAGGTACCGTTCACTGACAAATCGGATAAAGGCGACCTGCGGCTGGACTATCACCAGAGCGCGGCTACATCGTGGTTCCTGCGCGTTAGCGACCGCAAGGAGACTGGTGTGAATTACACCCCGATCCCGCTGCCACTCGACGGTACGGCAAACGGTACAATCCGCATTCTCGATCAGCAGGTTGCTCTCGGCTACACACACTTGATGGGAGCCAACAAGGTCATCGACGCGCGTCTGGGTCTTTCGCGCACCAAAGCAGGAAAATATACCCTCTCGATCGGCCAGAGCATTGGGTTCACGATTCCTGGACTGCAGGATGTGCCGGCATCGATCGCGGGCGGTCTGCCGCAGGTCTCTATCTCCAACTTCAGCAACTTTGGCCGTCAGAGCACCAATCCCCAGTGGCAGAATCCGGCGCTTCTCGACCCCAAGGTCAACTACACATGGGTGCGCGGTAAGCACTCGCTCAAATTCGGTTACGAGTACGAGCGCATCTGGATGGCAGTGAACGATAACAATCCGCTTTACGGGTCCTGGACCTACGGCGGCGGTTACAGCACCTGTCCCAGCACAGTTGTTGGAGGCGTCAAGACGGCCACCCTCGCCAACTGCACAAACATCACCACAGTGGCAGACAACTATTGGGCCGACTTCCTCTTTGGCCTCACCAGCACTTATGGCCTGGCGAACTACTTTGTAGCCCACCTGCGCCAGACCATGGACAATCTCTATGCCCAGGACGATTGGAAGGTGAATCCCAGACTTACGCTCAACCTTGGCCTGCGCTGGGAGTATGGGTCGCCTTACTCGGACTGGAAGAACTACATCTCGAACTTCGATCCCGCAAACCAGGTCGTGGATACGATTGCGCCGGGAACTACCAGCGGCAATGGCATTCAGGTTGTCTCACACGGAGGCGTCTACGGCAAGACCTTAATAAATCCCGCCTTTGGCGACTTCGGGCCGCGTGTGGGCTTCTCCTTCGGTCTAACTTCCAATACCACGGTTCGCGGTGGCTATGGCATAAGCTACGCGCACTACACGCGTGCCGGCTCGGGCAACATCCTGGCTATCAACGCGCCACAGGCCGTGTTCGTCCAGGTGCCGCAACCAACCCCGTCCACAACTAATGTCTGTCCTGTCGGAGCGCCTGCAACCACCTGTTACACCACCTCGGATCAGGGATATCCGTCGAACCTGGTTACCACCTTCGACCCAACCACCGACAACATTACCTGGGTGCCGAAAGACACGAAGGACAGCTACGTTGAGAGCTACTATTTGAGCGTGCAGCGACAACTTGCCAAGAACATGCTGCTCGATGTCGCTTACGTCGGCAACACCGGGCTCAAGCTGCAGGGTTTCCTCAACGGCAACCAGAAGAACCCGGCGAACGGTTTTGCGCGGCCCTTCGCCAACTGGCCCAGCGATATTACCGAGGCGCTTAACGAATTCCACTCCCACTATGACGCGCTGCAGGTCAAGTACGAGCAGCAGTTTGTGGGCGGCCTGACGCTGTTGAACTCCTTTACGTGGGAGCATTCGCTGGACAACGCCTCAGCCTCGCTCGAAGGCAATACGCCTTCGCCGCAGGATGCCAACAACATCAACGCCGATTACTCGCAGTCTGACTACAACCTGCCTGTCGCCAATATCACCAGCCTGGTTTACCAGTTGCCGTTCGGTCACGGCCGTCGCTTCCTGAGCGGCTTAAATGGCGCAGCGGACGCAGTACTTGGCGGGTGGCAGGTGAGCGCCATCAACACCATTCAGGCGGGCACGCCCTTTAACCTGACCTACTCGCCCAACTCGGCCAACGCTGTTTCGAAGCAGATTGTAGCCACTTACCGCGGCTCCAACGAGTACCGGCCCAACCGGGTTGCCGGACAGCCGATTACCCAGGGCCGCAAGGTGCGTGCAGCTAACACCGGCTACGTGCAATACGTGAACCTGAGCGCATTCACGCTGCCGCCCACGCGCGACGCAGGTAACAACCTGTTGAGCCCGTTCGGCAACGCATCCCGTAACCCCGGCCGTACACCGGCCTTCTATGAAACCGACCTGAGCCTGAACAAGACCTTCTCGCTACCGGTCGAGAATATGAAGCTCGAGTTCCGCTCGGAGTTCTACAACCTGTTCAACCACACCAACCTCTTTCTTCCGTCGAGCGGCCTTTCAGGCACGCTTGGCGGCACACCCAGCGGCGGAGGACTCATCTCCTCAACCTTCGAGCCGAGAATCATCCAGTTCGGTCTGAAGTTGAGCTACTAAAGAGAAGCGATTGGAGTGAAGCTAAGGGCGCAGATGCATCTCCATCTGCGCCCTTGTGCTTTCATTGGTTGCTTGCCTGCTTGAGGATCGGCGAGATTGAGCCGGGATTGTCACCCTCAGTCGGATCGACGCGGAAGTCCCACACCGAATCGCTGATATCGCTTGGGGAAAGTATCTCCACCAGCGCGTATTCACCGTGCATCTCCAGCTTCTGCATCGGCACAATCTTGAGCCAGTGTTTGCCCGGCAGAACCTCTGCCGTCGTAGGGATCACGTCCTCATCCTGCGTCACTTTGCCGGTGGGGCTTACGTGAATGGCGCCCACCAGGCGCAGCGCATTGCGCTGATCTACCTTGACGATGGCAAAGCCGGATTGTACTGAGTGCGCGCCATGTTTCGTCTTCTGCGCCGCCTTCGCATTCGCCGTGTCGACAGTGAACGGATGCGACAGAACCGGTTCCTTCGTATCTTCGATACCGAGAGAAAGATAGATGGCCGGATCGTTGACGTGCAGATGCACCTTGGCATGTGCACCGTCGATCTCCAGTCCTTCTTTCTGCCCCGCCAGCGGATTCAGCACCCCAAGTCCGCGGTGTGTCTTTGCATTCAGCCGCAGTTCCTTTGGCACGAGTTCTACGAGTTCTGGAGTCCCCTGGTAAGTATCGAGTACAAATACGCTATCCTCGTCGGGCAGCTCAAGGCCTTTGGCAACCTCGGGCATGCGCGCCTTTTCGTCGGCTCGCTCGTCGGCCTCTTCCTTATCGATCTCCTCTGCCTCTTTCATCGCCGGCGAAGAACCCTCATTGTCCACGCCCGAGTGGTCCTGCTCCCACTTGCGCGTCGCGTCCCAATCCACAATCTCTACCGGCAGGTCTTCCCAGTCTCCGCGCTCCTGAGAGAAGTAGTGCACGCGGTCGCCGTTGATCTTGTACTCGCGCACCACCTGGTACGAGCCGTCTTTCAGAATCAGGCGGTGATTCTTGCCTAACCCCGGCAGTTCAGGCTTGAGCGGCAGCGGCTTTGAGGACTGCGACTGAGTGCTCTGGCTGTTCTGCGCCAAGGCGGCTGCGGTAACTCCCAATGCCGATGCCAGTGCAGCTCCAGCCACGAGAAGTGTGCGCAAATGCACCATGCTTGCCATCGGAACTTAGTTTAGACGAAGCAGAGTCACGGGTGTGGGCAGCCGAATCGTCACCCTCATGAAACCTTTGCAAGGGCTGGGGCGTCCAAAAAGGCATGTATTCTGGGTAGGTAGGGTTTGTGTCTTGATTGGACTTGGGTCACATTTTCGCCGCGGCAGCCGCCGCACCGGGTCTGGCTTTCGTGTGCCGGTGGCTTTGTTGTGCGTTGCCCTGCTGGCGTTCCTGGCGCTGGTCCAGGTAACCCATCTCCATCCTAATCAGACAAATGCAGACCAGTGCCCGTTGTGCGTGGTTATGCATTCGGCGGTGCCGGTTGCAGTATCAGCTGCAGCAGTTGTGCTTGTGCAGCTGGGTCTTCCCGCGCCTCAGGTTGAGCCACTCTCGATTGCCCAGCGGCCTCGTTCCAGTCTTTTTATTCGTCCTCCTCCTGCCGGCTGCTAGGGGTTTGTCCGGCTCCTTCATCCAGTTCTGATTTGGGCCCTTCCTCGTCGTTGTTCTTGCGGCGAGGTTTTGGCGCATGGTTACAGGCTGGCAACTGAGCGGATGAACCTGCTCGGATGCTCTGAAGCTGCCGTGCGATTTCAAAATACGGCAACCCTTCCGCCTTTCCAGCCATTTTTCGAGGAGATTCTCATGCAGTTCGTTCGAGGTGTGCTGTCGCGCACGGTTCCATTATTTGCCCTGGTTTTTGCCGGGCTCGCCGCCGCCGCTCAAGGCGGCAACGCGGGGTCTGTGCATGGGATTGTTACCGACCCAACGGGAGCAGTCATCCCCGGCGCAACCGTTCATCTGAGCAATGCAATAAGCGGGTTCGATCGCACCACAACTACTGACCCATCCGGTCAGTTCACGTTTGACGACGTGCCGTTCAACCCCTACCATGTTGCGGTTTCGGCGCAGGGTTTCGCATCGCTGGCGCAGAATGTGGAGATTCGCTCCTCGGTGGGGACCACTCTGAAGCTCGTTTTGCAGATCGCCGGCGCAAGCCAGACAGTGACGGTTGAATCGGCTGGTCCGGAAGTTGAAGACACCTCGACCTACCACACCGACGTGGATCGCGACATGTTCACGAAGGTGCCGCTCGAGAGCCAGTCCTCCGGACTGAGCGCGCTGGTTACCCAGACCGTCCCCGGTGTCTCGGCTGATTCAAACGGACTGTTTCACGGGCTGGGCGATCACGCTTCCAACTCATTTTCTGTAGACGGCCAGTCCATTACGGATCAGCAGAGCAAGGTCTTCTCCAACCAGATTCCCTCAAATTCGATTCAGTCCATCGAAGTGATCAGTGGCGCACCGCCAGCGGAGTATGGCGACAAGACCAGCCTGGTCATCGTTGCCACAACGCGCAGCGGGCAGGGCATCACCAAGCCAACCGGCAGCGTCAGCACTTCGTATGGGTCTTTTGGTTCAGCCACAGGTGGCTTTGATCTGTCGTATGGCAAAAAGGACTGGGGCAACTTCATTGAAGCCGACGGCCTCAGCACAGGTCGCTTCCTCGATGCTCCCGAATTTGCCGCATTCCACGATAAGGGCAATGAGGAAAATATCTTCGACCGCATCGACTACAGCTTTACGCAGGCCGACTCGATCCATCTCGATCTTAACTACAGCCGCTCCTGGTTCCAGAATCCCAATGCTTACAGCAATCTCAATGTGCAGAACGTCGTGAGCGGCGGCACGAGTGCTAATCCGGTCTTTGCCGGCGTTGGAGATACCGATCAACGTTCCAAGATCGGCACTTTCAACATCTCGCCGACATATACACGCATCATCAGCAACTACTCGGTCTTTAATCTCGGTGCATTCGTCCGCAAAGACAACTACAACTACTACCCCAGCGGCAATTCGCTTGCGGATCTGGGTCCCTCCAATCTGCAGACTTCATCCATTGCGCAGGCTCGCTCGCTGCTCAACACCGCCATTCATTCCGACTATTCTTATGACCGCGGCATTCATAACATCAAGATCGGTGCGCAATACGGCCAGACCATCCTGCGAGAGAGCGACGCGCTTGGCATTGTGGAGAGTACCTATAACTCGCCCTGTGTGGATGTGGGCGGCAATCCGCTGCCTGGCTACTCGTCGCCTTCTGACTGCATCGCGCCGGGAGTCAGCCCGAATCCTGACTACCTCACCGTGCTTGCGCCGTATGATCTTACCCGTGGCGGCACCAACTATGGCTATCTCGGCCATACGGACGTTAAAGAGATCGCTCTCTACGCGGAGGACGAGATCAAGACCGGTAACTGGGACTTCAACCTCGGCCTGCGTGAGGACGTCTATAACGGCCTCACGAAAGCCAATCAAACCGAGCCGCGCCTCGGCATTGCCTACAACATCAAACCAACGGGTACTGTGATGGGTATCTCGTACGCACGCACACTCGAAACCCCGTTTAACGAAAACCTTGTGCTTTCCAGTCAGGGATGTGGCAATGCTGTTCTGGCGCCGCTGCTCGCCTGTTCGTCGGGCGTCACTACCACAATGGCTCCCGGCTACCGCAATGAATTCCACGCCAGCCTCCAGCAGGCCATCGGCAAGAATATCGTCTTCAGCGGCGAATACATCTGGAAGTACACGCACAATGCCTTCGACTTCAGCGTACTGGGCAACACGCCCATCACCTTCCCCATCGATTGGCACAACTCCAAGATTCCCGGCTACGCCCTGCACGTTGAAGTGCCGAACTTCCACAATTTCAGTGCCTACTCGGTCATGTCGTCGGTGGCGGCACGCTTCTTTCCGCCGCAGGTGGCCGGCGCCGGTGCGACCGTTGCGCAGGGTATTAACTACCCATTCCGCATCGACCACGATGAGAAGTTCAACCAGAACGCACACGTGCAGTACACCTATTCGAGTGGCCGGTGGCTCAAAGGCATGTGGGGAGGCTTCAACTGGCGCTACGATTCGGGCCAGGTTGCCGGTTCGGTACCCTGCTACAACCCGCTCTCGAATGATCCGAACAGCGCTTGCGATGTCACCTCCATTACTATCGGTGGACAGCCTGCAATTGATCTGAGCGGGCTCTCAGCCGACGAGGAGTTTCAAGCAGGGCTCGAGTGCAACGGCCAGGTCGCAACTCCGACCAACCCACTGCCTTCGGCCTGCCTCGCCTCCGAGTACAAGTCTCACCTGGTAAGCATTCCTTCTCCAGGAACCGGTACCAACGACCGTAATCCGCCGCGCATTGCTCCGCGCAACCTCTTCGATGTCTCACTCGGCAAGAGCAATCTCTTTCATGCTGATCGCTACAAAGTCGATCTCGACCTGACAGCAATCAACATAACCAACAAATATGCGCTCTACAACTTCCTTTCCACCTTCAGCGGTACGCACTATGTAACCCCACGAGCGCTGACGGCGAAGGTCACCTTCAACTTCTAAATTAACTCCAGCAATTGTGACCGGGCCGGGCCATCGCGCATACTATGCGCATGCCCGGCCCGATGCATTGCAGCCCTCTCGTTCTCCTGCCTCTCGTGTTTTCTATCGCCATCTCT
>DASZXD010000225.1:0-7406 GCA_035546015.1 Occallatibacter sp. | reverse complement strand
CTTCAATCGAACTCTCCCCGTTGAAGCGCATTTGCAGCAGAAAGTGCATGCGTGCACTCTCGGGCGATGTGATTTCGACCAGCGTGCGCAGCTCGCCCGGAAAGCCATGCGCCTTGATGGAGATTCCGTAGCTGGTGCGAGCGCCGCTTGCGTCGACATGCACGAGCCTGCCCACGGTTTCAAAATCAGCAGACTCAATGCGCTGCTTCTGCTGCGCAAGCGCCGCGTGCGCATCTGCAGGCGCCGAGATGGCAGGAAGCGCGGCCATGGCAAGCGCGACACAGAATGAGGCAGCGCGCACGCTCATGCTTCGATCTTCCCGTCGCGGATGCGAATGTGGCGCGGCGCAGAGCGTGCGATCTCCTGATCGTGGGTGACGATCACCAGTGTCATGCCGCGGCCGCGCTGAATCCCGGTGAGGATTTCCATGGTGTGCGCAGAATTTTTGCTATCGAGATTGCCGGTGGGCTCATCGGCAAGCAGGATTGCGGGGTCGTTAGCCAGAGCGCGCGCAATGGCTACGCGCTGGCGTTCGCCGGAGGAAAGCTCGTTTGGATAGTGGCGCATGCGATTGTTGAGCCCCATCTCAACGAGCAATGCTTCAGCCCGTGCTGCACGCTCATTGCTGCTGCAGTTGCGGGCCAGCATGGCTACCTGCACATTCTCAATGGCGCGCAGCGTAGGCAGTAGATGGAAGGCCTGAAAGATGAATCCAACCTTGCAGGAGCGGTAGGTGTCGAGATCCATGCCAGCACCAAGCGCGGTGTCTTCATACAGCACTTCGCCGCTCGATGGGGAGTCGAGCCCGCCGAGCAACTGCAGCAGAGTGGACTTTCCACTTCCGCTGGGGCCGCTGATGGCAACGTATTCACCGGCAGTAATCGAAAGGTCGACGCCGCGCAGCGCCTCAACACGACCTTCGTCATAGTCCTTTTTGAGACTGCGCGCTGTCAGGATGGAGCGGCTCATGCAGCGTTTCTCCCGTCTTCTGACGAGGGACCTGCATGCCGTTCGAAGCGCGAATTCTGCAGAGAGGCAGAGAACACGCAAAACGTGGCGGAAAATTCGAGTCTACGTTGCATTGGAGAAGCGTTGCGAGCGCAAGTTTACCGGCTGCGCCGTTGGATGTCCATGGCGAATTTGCGCTTGCTGTCGATGCTACAGCTTTGCAAAGAAGCGGCCAGCCGGCAGTTCCTAGCGAAGGCACACTTCCGGTAATCGATCCATGCGCAAGCACGTGCTGGAGCGAAGGAATACAGCAGGCACTCTATCGGCGCCTGCTGAGAGTCGAGTTGGCAGTGATACGTAAGATGCTGTGGCAATGACCGCAAGCGCCTTCCCGTTCTCGCATCAGACTATAGAGGGAGGATTGGAAGGCAGGTATTTCGATCGGCCGTCAGCGTCCGCCTTTACGGGCTGAGTAGCAGGCGCGGCAGTAGACCGGACGGTCGCCGCGGGGCTCAAACGGCACCGTGGTTGGCTGTCCGCAACCTGAGCAAATGACAGGAGTTCCGTGGGATTGGCTGGAGCGGTAGCCACCACCGCCACCCTGATCAGCTTTCTTTGCCTGCCGGCAGTTTTTGCAGCGCTTGGGGGTCGAAAAACCGCGTTCCTGGAAAAACGCCTGATCAGCAGCTGTGAAGGTAAAATCCTGCCCACAATCGCTACATGTGAGTTGCATGTCTCCGGCCATAAAGGGGGTCTCCGTTCAATACACCTTGTTGGGCAATTGTACAGCCCATTTCACAAAATGCGACAAAGATTTGGCGTTGCAATTGATAAACTTAAGGCGAGGCATAGGTATTGGGGCCGATTTCTGGTCCCGACGTCGAAGGCCTGCCAGTACCGAATTGGGCAACAAGCCAAGTCTTCCCGGCAACTTATCGGCGCAAAGCGGACTTGTTTTCAGCCCGGATTCCGATCCGCATGACGAAAAACCCCAATCCGGAGCAGGATACCGAGTACATCCGCCGCATTCTGGCCGGCGAAAAGCAGCTTTTTCATGAGTTGATCCGACCTTGTGAGCGGTCAATCTACTTTCTGCTGATTTCGCTGCTACGGAATGAGGGCGAGGCGGAGGATGCAGCCCAGGAAACGGTCATCAAGGTCTATCGCAACCTGCACCTGTTCCGCGGCGACTCGCAGTTCCGGACGTGGGTGCTTTCCATTGCGCGGAACGAGGGGCTTGGCCGGCTGCGCAAGAGCGAAAACCGGCGCGAGGACTCGCTGGACGCGCTCATGGATAGCGAGGCCGGCGATTTTACTCCGGCGGTGCTGACCAGCTGGCGCGAGATTCCCGCCGAAACGCTGGAACGGGAGGAATTGGGCGGATTGCTGCGCAAGGCTATTGACGGCCTGCCGGAGATTTACCGTAACGTAGTACTGCTCAGGGACATCGAAGAGATGGATGTGCGCGAGACGGCTACTGCGCTGGGAATCAGCGAGGGGGCTGTGAAGGTCCGGCTGCATCGCGCGCGGGCTCTTTTGCAGCGAGAGCTGGCACCGAAGCTGAAAAGGTTTGCACCCAGGCGGGGCAAGCTGTTTGGGTGGATGAAATGAGGATCGACTGCAAACACGTCTGGGAGTACATCTCAGCCTACATTGACGGCGAGGTGGACGCCGAGCTGCGCGCGGAGATCGACAGGCATCTGGAGACCTGCGAGATCTGCTGCGCGGTACTCGACTCCACACGGAATGTGGTGGTGCTGATGGCAGACGAGCGTGTCTTTGAGCTGCCTGCAGGATTCTCAAAGCGGCTGCACGCGAGACTTGATGAGGAATTCGCTCTGAGCGAAGGACCGTAGGATCAGCGGAGTTAGTCCGGGCCTAGTTCTACGGGCAAAAAAATCGGCCACGGTCTGATCAGACCGTGGCCAGCTTGTTTGTTGCTACCTTGAGAGTTAGAAGGTGAGGCGCAGCGTGAGCTGCAGCTCGCGCGGGCCGTTTGCCGAGGACGCGCCGACACCCCCCGGCGTAACCTGCTGGACGCCGTCGGTGCTTCCGGGATTCTTGAGTCCCTGGACGTTGAATGCGTTAAATGCGTCCATGTTGAAGCGCAGATTGGTCCGCTCGGTGATGGGGAAGACCTTGAACAGCGAAAGGTCAGCCGACCAGTAGAAGGGACCGTTGAGTACGGTATGTGCGTAGGGGTTGCCAGAATAGTTCCCAGAAGGGCTGGGAGCGTAGCTGACGGCCTTGAGTACCGACCCGTTGCTGAGCGTGACATTCACGTCGTTATCCCCGTAGTACTTGTCGCCGCATACGGTGTCGATTGGGCTTTGCGAAGGCAGCCAGCCGGAGGGAAGCCCGCTAACCACCTTGGTGTTGGAGCCTGCGCAGGGGTTGCCTGAGATGGCTGATGAAGGAATGTAGCCGTTGAACCACTCATAGGCCTTGTAGCAGTTGCCACTGCGGCAGTCGGTGATTTTGGCTCCGTGCTTGTAGATGTGAATAGGATTCGTTGGGCCCCAGTTGCTGTTGTTCACCGAGAAGTCCTGCGATGTTACTCTGCCTGCGCCGGCGAACTGCCATCCGCCTACCAATTCGTCAAGAGCACGGTTGGCTCCGCTCAGGTAGCGCTTGCCTTTGCCGAAGGGGAGATCGACGATTCCGTTGAACTGGATGTGCTGGAGCGGAATCCCGGTGTCTTCGCGGTAATTTTCATAACGGTTGAGTGCGCGGTAGAACGCATAGGAAGCGATCCCAGCGGGCCGGGCAGGCACTGGAGCAGGAGCGAGTCCTGTTCCTGCACCGTTCGCCACAGGCGATACCGTGCCGATGCCGGTGTTGAGGTAGACCTGGCTCGGATAGATATTGCTGTCGCGGCCACCGTTGCCACCCGCGCGCATTGGCTTTTCCCAGCCGTAGTCAATTTGATAAGCAAGGCCGTGATGGAAGAGGCGCTGGTAATTGACCTGGAGAATGTTGTCGTTGGACCAGCCGCTCTTGAGCTGCATCCAGCTTCCGCCACCGTAGGTGATCTGGTCATACACACCTTCGCCCGTGGCTGCATAATCCGGCTGACCGATGGTCGATCCGCTGGGCTTTTTGGTTCCGGTGGCCACTTCCCAGGCGAAGTCGGAGTAGTGCTGGTTGTATAAGTAGTTCTGGTCGAGGTTGCTGGCGTGCGTGTAGAGGTAGCTGACGCGCAGCACGGAGTTGCCGGGCATGGGCTGCTCGACGGTGAAGTTGGTCTGAGTTACGTAGTTCGGCGGATAGTCGGGATCGAGAGCATAGATGCTGTAACCCGGCAGGATGGAGTGCGTGGTGGTGCTGTCGATCACATCGGTACTGTTCTTGCCCATGAATACGGTCTGCGGTGAGCGCAACTGGTAGTTGGCGAGAGAATCAGGCGCCTGGTTGGCCGCGTTGTAGTTCATGGCGTAGTTGGCCGTGAACGGCATGGCCTTGTTCATGTTGATGGCGTAGGAGCGGATGGGCTCGGGATAGATATACCGGCCATACGCGCCGCGCAACACTGTGCCCGAACTGCCGAATGGCAGCCAGGCGATGCCCACGCGCGGACCAAAGGTGAAATTGGAATTGTTGGTCAGGGTGTTGGCCGGCATGCCCGCTTCCTGCGGAGTCTCAAACTTGACGAAGTTGTTTTTGGCGTTGTCTATCACCGCCTGGGTAGTGAGACCTTCGGCAATGAGTTTGTCAGGCGGCGCGGCGAGCACCACGGCGTCGTTTTTGAGATCGAAGCTCGACATCATGCCGTACTTGGACCACAGAGCCGGATGGGCCTCGTAGCGCAGTCCGATGTTGAGGGTGAGGTTATTACGGACACGGTAGTTGTCCTGGATATAAGCGTCGAACTCCATATCGTGCAGGTGCTGGTACGGGGGCTCGATATTGACGCTGTAACTGGCGGCATTGCCGATAAACTCGTCGGCGTCGGCAAAGCCGGAGTTGGGCGAGTTTTTATAGTTGCTGCCTGAGGTTGGATCTTCCAGGCCGGTTCCGTTGCCATTGAAGTCGATCCCGTCTTTCGACTCATCCGGACGGGAGCCAAAGCGCTCGTGACGATAGCGTGCGCCGAACAGAACCTGATGCCTGCCGACGGTTTTGGTGAGGTTCTCGTCGATGTCGCTGATGATCGAGCTGACGCCGTACTGGAACATTGTGCCCTGCATCGGGCTGATGATGTGGCTAGAGCCGATCCATGGGAAGCCGGGCTCACCGAAGTTATTGGGCAACCCAAGGTCCTTCTCGAAGTTGTGGCCGGGTGTGCCGCCGGCGGCGTTATATTCGCCAAACCACGATTGACTTATCACGGTCTCTGAGAAGAACGTCGGTGAAAAGATGTGGGTATAGCCAACAGCGCCTGCGAACAGGCTGGTGAGGTCGATGGAGAGGTTGCTGGCTGCGTAGGGAAGTCCATCGGCGGCAAGCGTAGGCTGCGCGGCCGAGGGATCGTCGCGATTGAACACGTTGTCAGTCGGCTCGCTTGTATAGCGCAGGTATGCGCGGTTGTTCTCGTTGAACTCGTGGTCGAGCCGGAAGGTGATGGTGGGAGCCGTCACATTGCTGATCTTCTTGCCGGCCA
Source organism: Occallatibacter sp. (assembly GCA_035546015.1). Lineage (GTDB taxonomy): Bacteria > Acidobacteriota > Terriglobia > Terriglobales > Acidobacteriaceae > Telmatobacter. The sequence goes on along the minus strand of DASZXD010000225.1, from coordinate 1,858 downwards.
GGTTGGTTGTGACCAGGGGATTGTTGCTGTTGCTGGGCAGGGCAGTGATGTCGTTGAATATCTTTGCGTCAGGAGATTCGCGCGTGGCCGGGTCAATGTAGTTGTTGGCGAACGGCGTGCGGCACCACTGATTGGCGCTGCCTGAACCATTACAGTCTGCCGATGCAATTGTAGTGGCCGGATCATAAAGCTGCTGCAGGAGGCCGGAGCTGTTGACCAACCCACTGAAGTCACCCTGGCGCATGGCGGTGGTGGGCACCTTCATGTTCTCGTATGAGAAGCTGCGGAGCGAGTAGCGTTCGTAAGAGAAGAACCAGAACGACTTGTTCTTGCCGTGATAAAGATGCGGAATGATGATGGGACCGCCGGCCGAAGCGCCGAACTCATTGCGGACATATGGAGGCGCGACGAAGCTTGAGGGGTTCTGGCGCTGGCGCGAGATGCCGAATGCGTTGTTGCGTGCGGTTTCGAAGAGGGTTCCATGGAGAGCGTTGGTGCCCGACTTGGTATTGAGCACGGCAGTGGCCGGCGTGGCGTATTGCGCGCCGGAACCGGTGGTTTCGACGTGGACTTCCTGCACGGAGTCGGGATCGGGCATTTCAGCAGAGCCGGTATGGGTGCCACCGAACTCGCGGTTGGCCAGGCTGGCGCCGTCGGCCACATACTCCATGGCTTCGCCGAAGAGACCATTTGGGCAGGAAGAGGACTGCGAGCAACTCTCGAGGCCGGGTGTGGTTTCCTGCACCAGCGAGATCAGGTTGCGGCCGTTCATGGGCAGCTGATTGATTCTCTGATTTTCGAGAGTGGAAGAGATCACACCGCTGTCAGGGGTAGTGAGCTGCACGGCATCAGCGGTGACCTGGACCTGCTGGGTGACGGCTCCGGTGCTCATGGCGGTGTTGATTACCGCGTTCTGCGCCGCCAGCAATTGGATGGTCCGGTTGTAGGTCTTCATGCCCGGTGCGGTGACGGTGATGGTGTAAGTGCCGGCGAAGAGGCCGGGAACCTGATAGAAGCCGACGCCGTTAGATTTGGCGTTGGTCCGAACACCGGTGGCCTGGTTGAGAACATGGACGGATGCGTTGGGGATTACGGCCCCGGATGGATCGCTGACCGTTCCCTGAATGGAGCCGGCGCCGCTTTGCGCGAATGCAATCGAGCCGCAGAGCATGGCTGCCAGGGCAGCACATAGTATCGCCGCGTGTGCGCGCAGTGTGGGGAAAATACGCGTCGAGTATCTGGCAAATCGTTTCATATGATGATTTCCTCCTAAACAGCCTGGTTTGTGGCGGTGATGGAACGGGAAGGGGTGTATCCGCGAGGCAATGACTTTGCCCGATGCCTCGCGGACACAGGACCTTCTGACCCGCCGCGGTGCGCGACCCGCCGGCGTCTTGTTCTTGCGCGGCCCGGTTCTGGTCTCGTATTTACAGCGCTTCCGGAAGCGTTAACGTTGACGTCAGAGAAAGCTTTGAAATTCATCTGTACTTTTCATCTCAAGATCAAACTAATTGCCGGCGGAATTACCCAAGGGCGTATGTCCAGTACGCCGGAAGCCCGAAAACTGGATCGAAGAATTATGAGGAAACGTGCGCTGCGCCTGGGGCCGGGTCAACCACGGATTTTTAGCAGGAACGGCGATATGAAGGGCAAGTGACTCACCGTTTTAACCGTTTTGATCGATTTAAATACTTAAGAAACAGTTATTTACGGAAGGTGGCACAGTTGTGTCAAACGTCGTTGCTTCGGCCATGAACGGTCAAGTATGATCTGTAGGTCGATGAGCAAAGGACACGCAACGCGGGAAACATCGCACGTTGTAAGCTCTGAAGAAAAGTCCGCCGTTCTGCGTGAACTC
>DASZXD010000224.1:0-35968 GCA_035546015.1 Occallatibacter sp. | reverse complement strand
ATATCGAACTGGAAAGGATGCCCCTGTGCGGTGATTAGTGCCGGCGGCAGCCAGTGGCTCTGGTTGGCCACATTCATCAGCTCGTTCATCAGGCCAGTGATGTACTGGCCGGCCGACACGCCCGAGATCGGCCCCGTCAGGATGTAGTCGAACATCAGCGCCGAGACGCTCAGCTTGGCAAAGCCGCCTCCCAGCGCCTCTTTCACCACGCGGTAGACGCCACCACGGGTAAACATCGAACAGCTCTCGACGTAAACCGCGCGCACGGCAAAGCTGAACAGCATGATGCCGAGGATGAACCAGGGCGCAGACGCGCCAATGGCCTGCTCGGCGATGCCGCCTGCATAGAAAGCTGACGATCCAAGGTCGTTGAGAACGATGGCGGCGGCACGCCAGAAAGAAATGAATGTGAGCATCACGGAGGACGCCACAATCAGCCGTACACGGTCGGACGTAGGTGCAACGGTCGTTCGGTTCGATGCCATCGCAAAAATGCCGGCCTTCGCCGGCTTGTCGAAAATCAGGAGAGCGAAACCACCGCCCTGCGATGAGTCTATGGGCGAATCAATACAGTGTCAACGAAAAATAAATATTTTCAGAATTGAGAGCGAAAACTTTGTAGCGCAATGGGTTAGGGATGGCGTTCCGTCCGCCGGGGCTGATTAAATCGCCTGAGGAAAACTCGACCGTGTAAAAAGAGTGGAACCGGAAACGCTAGTGCCGATTGGATTTTTTGCCGAGTGAAACGCGCGGCTGCAGTTGGGTCTTTGGAGCGAGGCTGGATGAGTTGTCAGGAAGTGGAACGTAGAAATCCAGCGCAACTTGCGCAGGAAGAAGTTGGCTGCAACGGTGTGTTCAGTCTTTGCCGAACAGCTCTTTTGAGTCTTCAACGAAGCTGATCACGATCACCACTGCCGAACCCACAAGACCGGCGAAGAAAAGAAGTACAAGCGCGCGCGCAACCAGGTGTGCCAACGTCATGTGTGTATTGTAACCGTCTTTCACTCTCAGTCGCCAAATGACTTACACTCCACATGGTATGGAGCCATCGCCATCGCCGCAGCCGGAGTCTGCAACCGCGCCCCGTCCACCGTTCCGATGGCCACTATGGACCGCAGCCGTTCTCTCCGCTGTGCTGCTTGAGCTGCCCTTTCCCATCGCCGGGCCCATGCCGCTCTGGCGCTCGATCTTCGCATGGTTCGGGCTGGTTCCATTGCTCTGGGCGGTTTTATCGCCTCGATGCGCGCGCCAGCCTCGTCCGCTGCGCACCGGCTTCCTGGTCGCGTATCTGTGCGGCATCCTCTGGTACATGGGCAACTGCTACTGGGTGCGCGACACCATGGCACGCTTCGGCGATATGCCGCTCTTCGCGCCCACGCTGCTGCTCCTCGGCTTCAGCCTCGTCCTCGGGCTTTACTTTGGCCTCTTCGGTCTTGGCCTGGCCTTCGTTCAAAAAGCAACAGGCTCCACGCGCCTCGCGCTGCTCTTTGCGCCGTTTCTGTGGACAGCTCTGGAACTCGCCGCCGCACACATCACCAGCGTGCCCTGGGATCAGCTTGGCTACTCGCAGGTGGACAACGGGCTTGTGAATCAGCTTGCTCCATGGACAGGTGTATACGGCATAACGTTTGGAATCATCTTGGTCAATTCAGCTCTTGCTGGCGCATTGCTTTTGGAGAGAACTTCGTGGTCCCGTGAACCGAAATTCGAGATTTCAAGGTTTATTGAGTTGCGAAAGGCCGACAGCTTTTCCTGCGCTGTCGGCGGAGTCGCGCTTTTTCTGACGGCCTTTGCCGGACTCGCCGACGCACCACCCGAAGCATCAACCTCCGCCACCGCCGTTCTCATCCAGCCCAACCTCGACGTAGGCAACACCGGCTACTGGAATGGCCCCGGCGAGTGGGCCAGCCACATCGCGCAGTTCACGCAACTCGCTGAAGAATCCTGCAAGAGCTACATCGCCGGCATTCCGCAAACTGGTGCACAGACGGTGGATGTTTCTTGCTACTACCCTCAACATACTGATCTCGTAGTCTGGCCCGAAGCGCCCGCGCCTTTTTTCGAAAACGATCCGCGTTTTCAGCAGGCCATGCCACAGATTGCCCGCACCGTTCAGGCTCCAATCATCGTCAACGGCATCGGCTCCGAGCCATCCGGCGACGGCGGTTTCCACGACTACGTCTCGGCCATGATCTTCGACGCCAGCGGCCAGGAGATCGGCCGCTACGACAAGATGCACCTCGTTCCTTTCGGCGAGTACATCCCCTTCGCGCGTCTGCTCTTCTTCGCGCACAAGCTCACCGGCAAGGTCTCCGCATTCACCCCTGGCGAGACCCGCAAGGTCTTCCATCTCGATGGCCCCGACGGACAGACGCATCGCTACGGAGTCTTCATCTGCTATGAAGCCGTCTTCGCCGACGAAGTGCGCCAGTTCGCGAAGCTTGGCGCAGAGGTTCTCGTCAACCTCAGCGACGACGGCTGGTACGGTGACACCAGCGCTCCCTGGCAGCACCTCAACATGGCCCGCATGCGCGCCATCGAAAACCGCCGCTGGTTGCTGCGCGACACCAACGACGGAGTGACCGCCGTCATCGACCCCTACGGCCGTGTTCGTCAGAGCATCCCGCGCCACCGGGTTGATGCGCTGCCCGCACAGTTCGGCTTCCGCGACGACATCACCTTCTATACCGCGCACGGCGACGTGTTCGCCTGGCTGTGTGTGATACTTAGTGCAGGCGCAGTTTTCTGGTCATGGAATAAGCGAAGGTCTTCTTAACTGACTTGCTGACCGGCTAACTCGCCAACTTGCTATCCAAGTCAGGTCAAACGAGCAGATGTCGTCTTTAAACGATCTCGAATTTGCATACGCTCCCGTGCGCGACCAGGTGCGCGACCTGCGGGAGTATCTTTGACCCTGCACGCATCCGCAGGGAACTCTCCGAAATAGAAACCAAACTAGCCGATCCGGCTCTGTGGGCCGATCCCGCCGCGTCGCAGCCGCTCATGCGCGACCGCAAACGGCTCGAGCAGCTTGTCTCCGACGACGAAGAACTCGTCCGCCGCACCAGCGATATCGAAGCTTATTTCGAGCTGGCCCGCGAAGGCGAAGACGTTCTTCTAGATCTGGAAAAGAGCATCAATGAGTTGAGGACCTTTGCCGAGGCTCTCGAAGCAAAGACTATGCTGAGCGGCGAGGCCGATCCTCTCAACGCCATCGTCACCGTGCATCCCGGCGCAGGCGGCACCGAGAGCCAGGACTGGGCCGAGATGCTCATGCGCATGTATCTGCGCTGGGCCGAGCAGCAGGGCTTCAAGACCGAGATGAACGACTACCAGGACGGCGAAGAGGCCGGCATCAAGTCAGCCACCTTCACCATCGCCGGTGAATTCGCCTTCGGCCAACTCGCAGGCGAAAGCGGCGTGCACCGCCTCGTGCGCATCTCGCCTTTTGACTCCGCCAAGCGCCGCCACACCTCCTTCGCATCCGTCTTCGTCTCGCCTGAAATCGACGACTCCATCCACGTCGACGTCAAAATAGAAGATCTCCGCGTCGATACCTATCGCTCCGGTGGCAAGGGCGGCCAGCACGTCAACACTACAGACTCCGCGGTTCGCATTACACATATCCCAACCGGAATTGTCGTCCAGTGCCAGAACGAGCGCAGCCAGCACAAGAACCGCGAAAAGGCGATGAAAATGCTGCGCTCGCGCCTCTACGAGTATGAGCTTGAAAAGAAGCGCGCCGAAACCAAGAAGCTCGAAGACTCCAAGCTCGACATCAACTTCGGCTCGCAGATCCGCTCTTACGTCCTGCAGCCCTATCGCATGGCCAAGGATCACCGCACCAAGGTAGAAGTTGGTGATGTGGACAAGGTCCTCGACGGCTACCTCGAGCCCTTTCTGCGGGGCTATTTGCTGGCCAAGCGCCGGGGCACCGCCGTCTCAACCGGCGCCGACGATCTGGATGTCTAGGTAGGAGCAGCATCGGCTGTATCGGCTGACTACCGGGCGCCGATCAGGACAGGGCCCTGCGCGCCGTCGATCCCGCTTTTCTGTGCATACGCATGGGCGCGGTTGCGTATGGCTATGTCGTAGTCGGGCTTCAGCCGGAGGGCCTCGTCGTAGTCTGCAATGGCGCGGTCGAACTCCTTCATTGCGGCGTATGTGCCGCCCCGGTTGTTGAGCGCTGCTGGAAAATTCGGCTTGAGCCGAATGGCCTCGTTGTAATCCTGGAGAGCCCGCTCGTATTCTTTTGCCTCGTACAGCGCGACTCCACGGTTGAAATAGGCTGCAGCATAATCCGGTTTTAGGCGAATGGCCTGGCTATAGTCCTCAATGGCGCGGTCGCGCTTACCCATGGCATCTAGCGTGGCGCCGCGGCTATTGAATGCCTGTGCAGATCTTGGCTTGAGCCGGATAACCCGGCTGAATTCGGAGATCGCCCTATCCAGGTATCCGAGGATCAGGTAGATACGGCCTCGATTGTAGTGCGCGTCTGTGTAGTTGCGGTCAATGCGAATAGCCTCGTCATAATCCTTGATGGCGCGGTCCACATCGCCTTCGACTGCATATACGTCGCCCCGGTTGTTGTGCGCGATTGCACTTTTGGGGTCGAGCACTAGAGCCTGGTTGTAGTCTTTGAGTGCGCTGTCAAGATGGTTCTCGAAAAAATAAGCTCTGCCGCGGTTCGTGTAGGCCGCCACATTGTCCGGTTTCAGATAGATCGCACGGTTGAAATCCTGAATGGAGTGGTTGGTTTGGCCCATGTCTTCGTAAACAAGTCCTCGGTTATTGAATAGGACGGACGATTCCGGCTTGAGCACGATTGCACGGTTGATCTCCCGCAGGGCGCAGTCCAGTTCTCCTCTGTCCACATACACCATGGCGCGGCGGTTGAGCAGAGCCACGATCGTATCCGGCTTGGCGTCGATAGCTTGAACCTGCCGGCTGCATCCAGGCAGCGTAGCCGTGGCTGCCAGGTTGCTGTCGTCGTGCGTCTGATTGGTCTCCTGACATGGCGCGTAAGCGGAGCTGGCGGTCAAAAAGAGCAAAACCCACAAAGTTGCTTGAGCCGCATAAAAAGCAAGCGAGGCTTTTCTCCGAAGGCAAAACAGATAAGTCACATTCCACCGCCGCATGACGGACGCTCCTTTCCCGCATGGAGGACGCACATCGCGAAGGAGGAAACCGGTGGGACAAACTCGCCTTACAGTTTGACGTCGGAGACGGGACACGCAACCTGCCGAGGTCCGGTCCACGTTCGCCGGAATCCCCGCTCCGTCAGATAAGCTAAGTGAAGTTATGCCGAATGGATGGAGAACCGCAGTGACGTAGCGCACACGCTTCGGATGCGTGCGATGCAAAAAGCCGGCCCATTGTGGTTATCGAGGATCTCACCTATGAGCAACAGCCCCTCAATCATCGACGAAATGCTCCACACCGCCAAAAACATCGCCGTAGTAGGCATGAGTGACAAGGCCACCCGCGCCAGCCATCACATCGGCAAATACCTCGCCGGCCACGGCTATCGCGTCTTTCCCGTTAATCCCGTTCTCAAACAGATTCTCGGTAACCCCTGCTACCCCGATCTCGACGCCGCACAGGCCGCAGCGCGCGAGCAGACCGGCGCAGGCCTCGACATGGCCGACGTCTTCCGCGCCTCTGACAACGTCCCGCCCATCGTTGATGATGTGATCCGCCTCGGTATTCCTTATCTCTGGCTGCAGGACGGAGTCATCCACGAGGAAGCCGTAGCCAAAGCCCGCGCTGCCGGCGTAAAGGTCGTGCAGAACGACTGTATCTACCGTGAGCACGCTGCCCGTCCTGACCTGCAAGCCAGCCACTAGACACCATGCCCCATCCATCTTGTCCGCCTCTGTGGGCAAAATGGGTGGGCGAGCACGATTCTGAGTTCAGCAACCCCGTCACCGTAACCTCCGTACACTAAACTGAATCCATTAGAGAGTCGTTGCTCTCAACCATGCGCCGTCCCTGTCTCATCTTCGTTCTTATCGCCGCGCTTGCAGCCGCTCTCCACGCGCAGACCCCATCCAGCTATGCAGATGTCGCCCACCTGCACGTGCAAATGCTTCTTCCGCAGAGCAATTTTTATCCAGGCGCGCACTTCAAAGCCGGCCTCTACTTCAAACTCGAGCCCGGCTGGCACATCTACTGGTCCAACGCAGGCGACTCCGGCGAGCCGCCCAGCATGCGCTGGACCCTCCCTGACGGCATCACCGCAACGCCGCTCCAGTTTCCTGCGCCCTCGCGCCTGCCCCTCGGCCCGCTCATGGACTTCGGCTACGAGAACGAAGTTGTCTTCCCGTTCTCCTTCGACGTAGCCGCGTCCGCAAAGCCCGGCCCCGCCGTGCTCGACGCGAAGGTCTCCTGGCTCGTCTGCCGAGAAGTCTGTATCCCCGGTAAAGCTGAGCTTGGTATGCGCGTGCAGGTTGTTCCCACGGCGCCCGCCTCGACTACGACCTCTTCTGTGGATCAGGTTCTCGTGCAACATGGCGAAGCCTCGCTACTCACACCGCTGCCAGTGAGCGACAAGGCCCTCTTCCAGCCCACGCAAACCGGCTTCCGCCTCGGCCTGGAAACCGGCCGCCGCGAAAGACAGGCCACCTTCTTTCCGTCAGATCAGACCATCATCTCCAACCCTGCTCCGCAAAAGCTCACGCCCACTGAAAAGGGATTCGTCCTCGAACTGCAGAAAGATGAAAATCTCACTGCCAATCCCGCGCAGTTGAACGGAGTCATTGAGCTATCCGGTGGCAGAAACTACATCATCTCCGCTGTTCCTGGAACGGTTGTCATACCGCCGTCAAACATCGCCTGGGCCGTGCTCTTCCGCAGCGCAGCGCTCGCCTTCCTCGGCGGCCTGCTGCTCAACCTCATGCCTTGTGTCTTTCCCGTCCTGTTTTTAAAAGGCCTGGCGCTCGTCAACTCGGGCAGTGTAGAAAAACACAAGCTCCGCGCCCACGGCCTCGTCTATACCGCTGGCATCGTCACCTCCTTCTGGATTCTCGTTGCCGCATTGCTTGCATTCCGTGCCGCCGGCTCCAAACTCGGATGGGGATTCCAGTTTCAATCGCCCACCTTCCTCGCGCTGATGGCCTCGCTCCTCTTTTTCCTGGGCCTCTCGCTCGCCGGCCAGTTTGAAATCGGCCTCACGCTTACCAGCGCCGGCGGCTCGCTCGCCGCAAAGCACGGCTACGCCGGCAGCTTCTTCACCGGAGTGCTCGCCGTCATCGTCGCTACACCGTGCACAGCGCCATTCATGGGAGCGGCCATCGGTTACGCGCTCAGCGCGCCTACCGCGGTCACTTTCGCGGTCTTCACTGCGCTGGCGCTGGGCCTTGCCGCGCCCTATGTCGCGCTCACGCTGCAGCCCGCGTGGACGCGCCTTCTTCCGCGTCCAGGCGCATGGATGGACGTGCTCAAGCAGGCTGTCTCCGTCCCCATCTTCTTCACCGCCATCTGGCTCGCCTGGGTTCTGTCAAACGCCTACGGAGCCAACGCACTCGGCGCACTCCTTTGTGGCTTCCTGCTTCTCGCCGTCGCCGGATGGTTCCTCGGCCGCTGGCCTGCAAAGCGCTGGTCCACAGCCGTTGCAGCCATCATCGTCATCTGCGTCATTGCGCTCGCAGCATACAGCCCAGAACTTGCTGAAGCCCCTGTCGGCTCATCGGCAACCGGCGTCGCTGCAACCTCTGGCTCATCTTCCACATGGGAGCCTTGGTCTGCCGATGCCGTCAGCCGCTATCAGTCCCAGGGGCGTCCCATCTTCGTCGACTTCACCGCGAGCTGGTGCCTGAGCTGCCAGGTCAACGAACGCGTCGCCCTTCGCCAGCCCGAAGTCGAGCAGGCCTTCCAGACCGCCAACGTGGCGCTGCTCAAAGCTGACTGGACCCGCCACGACGAAGCCATCACCCAGGCGCTCACTGCCATGGGACGCGACGGCGTGCCCGCCTACGCGCTCTACATACCCGGTAACCCCGATCCGCAGCTATTGCCTGAAGTCTTAACGCCCGGCATCGTTCTCGATGCGCTCAGCAAGCTGCCACACGGTACAGCGCAGGCATCCGCTCGGCAATAAAAGGTTTGCAATAACCAGATTGCCGCCATCGTGCTCAGATTTCAGCACTGCCTGAACCGCCGGTTTTATTTCTTTTTCAGACTTGCCCGCGGTGTCTCGGAATCCGCATGACCAAAAATATTTCTGCCGGATGTGACGGATGCCCGTGCCATCCGGAGCTTTTTCGTGCACAATGTTGGCAAAGTTAGGCGTATATAACGTAGTTTTTCTTTGGGGAAGGGCCCTTTCGCTGGAATCGACATTACAGAGAATCTGAACCGCAAAACCTCTGCAGCTCAAAGGAGACGACGATGAGCACAGAATTCAGGCCGACCTATACACTGCCGGGCAGCTCGATCGAAGATGCGGAAGGCGCCGATTACGCCATGGTGAATGACGCACTGGGAACCGTCGATGTCTCCGACTCAACCGGTCTCGATGAAGACATGGAAACCGGCGACGCAAAAACCTGGAACTTTCCCACGCGGGAAGACTGAGCAAAAATCACGCGTGGCCCCGTTTGCCTGAGCGAATGCGCCGGATCTCCTCCATCCGCTGCGCAAGCTGTTTTTCGCGCCCTTCCTGCGTTGGCTGATAATACGTGCGCCCCTTGAGTGAGTCGGGCAGGCAGTCCATATCCGCCACGCGCCCTTCTTCGTCATGCGCATACCTATATCCCGAGCTGTAGCCCAGCTCTTTCATCAGCCGGGTCGGCGCATTCCTGAGATGCATGGGCACCGGCTCCTGCCGCGTGCGTTCGATATCCTCCTTCACCGCGCCATACGCCGTATACACCGAGTTCGATTTGGGCGCGAGCGACAGATACACCACCGCCTCCGCCAGCGCCAGATCGCCCTCTGGCGAACCAAGGAACTCCATCGCCTGCTTGGCTGACAAGCACAGATTCAGCGCCTCAGGAGCAGCCAGTCCAATGTCTTCCACCGCCATGCGTACTACACGCCGCGCCAGGTACAGCGGGTCTTCGCCTGCCGCGAACATGCGTCCCAGCCAGTAAAGCGCCGCATCCGCATCGGAATTGCGCACGCTCTTGTGCAGCGCGGAGATCAGGTTATAGTGCTCCTCGCCACTCTTGTCATACATCAGTGCGCGCCGCTGTGCTCCTTCAGCAGCAACCTTGTTGTCGATATGCTTCTCGCCCTCGGCGGCAATCTTCGCGGCCACTTCAAGCGTGTTGTATGCGCTGCGGCAATCTCCACTGGCATAGTTCGCAATCAGCGCCAGCGCATCGTCGTCCGCCGTCAATTCAAGCGAACCAAGGCCGCGCTCTTTATCCGCAAGCGCTTTCTTGAGAAGCTGCACAACACAATCGTCAGAGAGTGGCTGCAACACGTAGACGCGGCAGCGCGACAGCAACGCCGAAATGATCTCGAACGAAGGGTTTTCCGTCGTCGCGCCAATCAGCCGGATAGCCCCGCGCTCCACATACGGCAGAAACGCATCCTGCTGCGCTTTGTTGAAGCGATGAATCTCGTCCACAAACAGGATCGTACGCGAGTGCAGCTCCGCGGCCCGCGCCGCGTCCGCCATCACCTGCTTGATCTCTTTGATGCCGCTCAGAACCGCAGAAAACTCGATGAAGTTGGCCTGTGTCGTCTCGGCAATGATCTTGGCCAGTGTGGTTTTGCCCACTCCCGGCGGACCCCAGAAGATCATCGAGCTTGCATCGTCGTGCTCGATCTGGATGCGCAGCGGCTTGCCCGGCCCCAGCAGATGCTCCTGCCCGCAGTACTCCTCTAGGCTGTGCGGTCTCATCCGTTCCGCCAGTGGCGCTCCTGCGCGCGGCGCGGCTGCGCGGTTCGACTCTCTTGACGAACGCGGAGTCCCGTCAGGTTCGCCATCAAACAGGCTCATCGCACACCTTCCCCGCGCTGCCGCGCTGCCTCATAGAGCAGCACGCTCGCCGCCACCGCCGCGTTCAGGCTTTCTACAGGCCCCGGGCAGGGAATCGTCAGCGCATAGTCCGCGCGTAACGCCACCTCGCGCGGCACGCCATTGCCCTCGTTGCCAATTACCAAAGCTGCAGCGTGTGTCAGGTCGGCGCTCGTTACTCCCACAGCATCGCGCACCGCCGTCGTCCACGCGCCAATGCCGGCCTCTCGCAGCCGCGCAAAGCATACCTCAACGCTTGTCGCAACCAGGGGCACACGAAACACGCTTCCCGCCGAAGCACGTACGGCCTTCGGATTCCACTCATTCACCGTGCCCGGCAGAGCAACCACGCCGGTCGCGCCAAATGCCTCAGCCGAACGCAGAATCGTCCCCAGGTTCCCCGGATCCTGCAAACCCGCAAGCACCAGCACCAGTGGCGCAATGCTGCGGCCTGCTCCAAGCACATCGCTCCACGTCCACTCGCGCGGACGCACCAGTGCGGCCACCGGCTGTGGAGTCTCTGTCACCAGCGCCGATGCAAGAATGTCGGCGGGAACCAGCAGCACTTCCGTCTGCGCATCGAGCTTCAACTCATCCAGTAATCTCTCCGCATCCTGCGCCGCAAATACGCACTCGATCGCCAGCCCCGTGCGCACTGCTTCTCCCACGAGATTCGGCCCTTCAATGCCCGCCACGCCTTCCGCGCTGCGCCCCGGCTGTGCAAGCGTCCGTCTCAGCTCTTTAAGACGCGCATTCTGTTTACTCTGTACAATGCGAACAGGCATTGAAGTAATTCCTTCGTGCTTAGCCGATTGTATGCTGTTCGCGCGCACTGCCGTGCGCCGGTGTGCCGGCTAAACTTGCACCGAACTTGGTGCTGTGTTAGTTTCCGTCTTTACGGCGTATTTCTATTCGGGGAACTGAGGTAGGCCTACTTGTCGGCAGAAATTTTGCGCGTCCATCCCGACGAACCCCAACCAGACCGGATCGATTACATCGTCTCCTGCCTGCGCAAGGGTGACGTGGTGGCCCTCCCCACGGACACCTTTTATGGGCTCGCCGTCGACCCTGTGAATCTCAACGCAGTCGAGCGCATTTACCAGATCAAGACACGCCAGAAGCACAAGCCACTCTCGTTGCTCATCTCTGGCTTGGCACAGGCCTACGAGCTTGCCCGCGACACCGATCCCGCACTCGACAAGCTGGCTGATAAGTTCTGGCCTGGCCCGCTCACCATCATCGTCCACGCCGGAACCAAGCTGCCACTGCGCTCCACAGCGAACACCGGCAACGTCGCGTTGCGCGTGCCGGACGCAACCATTGCGCGCGCAGTCGTCGAGCACTTTGGCCTGCCCATCACCGCTACGTCGGCCAATCTGCAGGGCGCCAGCGAATGTACCCACGCGGCCTGCGTACGTGACCAGCTCGGCGACCGCATTCCACTCATCGTTGACGGCGGCCCAACTGGCCGCGCGTTGCCCACCACTATCGTCGATCTCTCGCTCGGCCCTGGCCGCTGGGAAATTCTGCGCGAAGGCGCCATCCCAACCCATGAAATTGTCATGGTGCTGCAACGCTGACAAATGGAACCCGGACGTTCGAAATCCAAGCGGTTAAGATAAGCGCATGAAGCGCAAGCCAAAACAGAAGCGACGCCGGCTGGTTTCGATCTTTTTGCTTGTGCTGTTGGTCGGCTTTCTGGGTGTTTGTGTCGGCTGGTGCCGCTGGGTTTACGTGCAGATCGAAAAATATGCCGACGAAGACGAGGCCGCACCCTCTGACGCAATTGCCGTCTTCGGCGCAGCCGAGTATGACGGCCGTCCATCGCCTGTGCTCCGCGCTCGCCTTGACCACGCGCTCGATCTCTACCATCACGGCATAGCTCCACTCATCATCACGCTCGGAGGCTGGGGTGGAGATGACTATTCCGAGGGCTCGGTTGGCCGCCAGTACCTCATGAGCCGCGGTGTGCCCGAGCAGGACATCATTGCGGAAACCCATAGCCGCAACACCGAGGACTCCGCGCGGCGCATAGCTGTTATTGCGCGCGCCAACGGCCTGCACCGTTTGGTGATCGTCAGCGACGGCACTCACCTGTTTCGCATCCACGCCATCTGCGCTGCAGACGGCCTCGACGTGCTCACCTCGCCGCGTCCCCGCCCGCAAGTGGAAGACCGCCAGCTCGAAGCCGAGCGCATCGCACACGAGATTCTCAGTTACACGCTGTGGAGAATGGGACTGCACTAAGGCAGCAGATCAGCTAGTCGGCGATGAACTTCGGTGCCCCATCCTCGCAGCTTTTTGTCGAAGGGTGGGAAACCACGGTGCTTCGTCCCTGTTGCGCGCAATCTTACCGCACCAGCACCATCAATCCCAGCGCTATCGCCGCCGCGCTGGCCGTCGATAGAAAATTCACCGCATCGTTGTTGAGCCAGCCGGCACGTTCAAATGTGGCTCCAAGCAGACTGTCGAAGAACAGCCCGAACACGCCGCCTGCACAGCTTACCCAGAGCATCGTCAGGTTTCCCCGCAGCGCAAACACGCCAAGACCGGCGGTGATGGCCGCGGCAACCACGCCCGCAAGCGTTCCCGCCAGGCTGATGGCTCCATCCGTCCCCGGCTCGGCAGCGCGCAGTGTGGTGAGCATGCGCGGCTGCCCGCCCAGCACCTGCCCAATCTCTGAAGACACGGTATCGGCTGCCGCCCCTGCCAGAGCGGCCAGCGCCGCCATTGCCAGCTGCTCGCTCCACCGGCTGTTATCAAGCCACGCCTGCGCCGCGTCGTTTGATACTAGCACTGCCATGCCTAGGTTGGCCGCGATCTGCGCCGCCCGTCGCCCCTTGTGGTCCTCTGCCGTACCAAGCTGCGCTTTGCGGTTGCGTCCCACGCGCGTAGCCGCGAAGGCCAGCAGCGAGACTGCCAGTACCGGAACCAGAGCCGTTCGCCAGGGTGTGTAAGGCTCTCCTGCTGTCGAAAACATCAGGTTGGCCGTAATGAGAAATCCGGCCGCAGCCGCTCCCGGTGTAGCCGCCCGCAGCTTCCAGGTTACGAGCCCCAGCAGACCACTTAACCCCAGCGTCCACATGGCGACTGCGGGCTCCTGCGTCGCCCATCGCTGTGTCTGCAGCACCACATCGGTGCCCGCAACCGGCAGCGTCAGCAGCAGCACCAGCTTCGATTGCCAGGCCAGTTCGTCTCGCGTCACGATCTCAATCCTAGCCGTTGCGTCTCACCGATGTGCAAGTCGTGGAGTCTAAGGCAAGTAAGGCTCCCGTACGGACCTACCCTTGTGATTTACAATCGGCAGAGAAGCAGGACAGATTTTTGCATGAGGCTTTTTCCCATGAATTCAGGCCAGGCGCGCGCGCTGCTGGCACAAGCGGGTGTGGCCCTGGCGGTCTCAGCCCTGATTGCCGGTTGCGGCAACAATTACCGGCCAGTCGTGACGCCCATTACTCCAAGTGGCCCACCCCCGCAGGTCACGTCCTACGTCGTTGTGGTCTCTACCACCGGCGCCAGCACGCCGGGCGTGGCCACCATCATCGATTACTCAGGCGACTCCATCATGGCCCAGGCGCCCATCGGCCCCGGACCGAATGCGTTCACGATCGATGAGCTTGGCTCCGAGGGCTACACCGTCAACAGTGACGGCACTCTCACCAACTTCCCGATCACCACCACTCTGCAGGCCAAGAACGTCATCCAGTCCACACTGCCTTTCTCTGCCAAGCCGGTGAACATGATGGCCCCCTCGTCCGGCCTGTGGGCCGCTGATCTCGACGGAGACGTGGCTGACGTCTTTACCGGCTCGCCGCAGACCTACAAGCTGGCTATCCCCGTCGTCAGCACCATGCCGGTTTCGGTCTTTGGGCCCCCAACGCTTACCGGCCAGCGCGACTACGTCCTGAGCCAGAACATTTCGGACAGCGCGCCCATGACCTGCAACAGCTCTCCGCGCACCGCGCCAAACGGCTCGGCTGTCCCGCTTGAGATCTCGACCAACACTGCCGATCCACCAATTCCAGTTGGCAAGTGTCCGGCCTACGCTGTGATGTCTTCAGACCAGAAGCGGTTTTTCGTGCTCAACCGCGGCGATGACACCGTCACCGTCATAAACAGCCAGAACAACACGCTTGACAACCAGTGTCCCAACGGTTGCGTGAACCAGAACGGCAAGACATACTACACCCATCCGGTGCTGCCGCTCTCCACCAGCGCCGTCACGGCCACGGGGGTTACGCCGCCCAACGGAACCACAGGCATGACCGCTATCGCCGGCCCGGTTTACGGCGAGTACAACAGCGCCACCCAACAGCTTGTCATCGCCAACTACGACGGCGGCACCGTCAGCGTCATTGACGTGAGCCTCGATGAGTACGGCAACGACAGTTCGACCTTTGGCACCACCTACACCATTCCCGTTGGCAACACGGCCACGCCGAACCCCGCCAGCGTAACTGTGCTGGCTGACGGCAGCAAGGCCTACACCGCCAACCAGAACGACGGTACCGGCAACGGCACAGTGACGGTAGTTAACCTCAGCACTCACACGGCAGAGAAGACCCTCACCGTCGTGGGCCATCCACGCACCGTTGTCTCCACGCAGAACTCGTCATACGACAAGGTCTATGTAGCCTCGCCTGACAGCCCGTATGTCACGATACTGCGGTCCACGCCAACAATCAGCGATCAGGTCGACACCACCATCCTTGTCGAAGGCGACGTAGTCGATCTGCGCGTTACAACGCAGACCGGTACCAGTGGCAACGCCAACTTTACCAGCCGCGTACCCGGCTATGGCCAGCCCTGCAACCTGCCCGGCGCATCGCACACTGACACCCTGGACGATTGCCGCGCCATTCAGTAACAGGAACCGAAGCAGAGGATAGAGAGGGCCATCCATCCCGGATGGCCCTTGTTGTTTACAACCCGGTTTATTTCGAATGGCACGGGCTTCATCCCGGACATGCATACAGGCCAAATGATTGTGGGCTTCAGCCCTGAGGGGCATCTCCCTCGTTGCGGATCGGATGTGTCCTTGATGCACCCCTCCGTGTTTACATTCAATGTGAGGAACCGCACAGAATGCCTGCTCACGATAAGGTGCGCCTTGACATTCTGCTTGTTGAGCGCGGCCTTGCTAAGAGCCGTGAGCGTGCCCGTGCGCTCATCCTTGCCGGTCGCGTGCTCGTCAGCGAGCAGAAGATCGACAAGCCCGGCACATCCGTAGCCGCAGACGCCGAAATCCGCCTGCTCGGCGAAGATCTGCCCTACGTGAGTCGCGGCGGGCTCAAGCTGGCAGCCGCGCTGGGCCACTGGCAGATCGCCGTCGCCGGCCGCGCCTGTCTCGATGTCGGCGCTTCCACTGGCGGCTTCACCGACTGTCTGCTCCAGCATGGCGCAGCCCGCGTCACGGCCATCGACACGGGCTTCGGCCAGATTGCCTTGAAGCTCCGCAACGACTCGCGTGTGCATCTCATGGAGCGCACCAACGCACGCTTGCTCGATCCCGGCTCGCTCGCAGCAGCTGAGGGCAGTCCTGAGCTTACACTTCTGGGAATGGACGTCGCCTTCATCTCATCCACGCTTGTGTTGCCCGCCGTCATCGCTGCAGCGCCTTCGCTGCAGGAGGTAGTCATCCTCGTGAAGCCCCAGTTTGAAGCTGGCCGCGAGCACGTAGGCAAGGGTGGCATCGTCCGCGATGAAGCAGCGCATGAACTGGCAATCCGCAAAGTAGCCGATTGCATGACCTCGCTGAACTGGACCGTCGTTGGCACGATCCCCTCGCCAATCACCGGCGCAGAAGGGAACAAGGAGTTTCTGCTTTACGCAAAGCAACTAACTCCGCCCCGCATCCGTTACACTGAGACCGAATGACCCGCGTCGCCATCGTCTGCAAGCCGCATAAAGAAGAGCTCACCCGCATTGTGCCGGAGCTGGTTGCATGGCTCCGCGGGCACGGCTACGAGCCGCTGCTTGACCACGAAGGCGGCCGCTACACCGATGCCGCTCCCTCAGTGGACCGTGCCGAGCTTCCCGCGCACTGTCCGTCGCTGGTCATCATGCTCGGCGGTGACGGGACGCTTCTCTCCGTGGCGCGTATCTTTTCTTCCACCGGCACGCCGATCCTCAGCGTGAATCTCGGCTCGCTTGGCTTTCTCACGGAAGTTCGGCTCACTGACCTGTACACCACGCTTGAGAGCTGGTGCAACGATTGCCACACCATCGACGAGCGCTGGATGCTCGGATCATCGCTCTGGCGCGACGGCGTCGAGCACTCCACTTACTGCGCGCTTAATGAGATCGTCGTCTCCAAGGGCGACATCGCGCGCATGGGCGAGTTCACCGTCGAGCTCGACAGCAAGCTCGTGGCCCGTTTCCGCGCCGACGGCGTCATCGTCTCCACGCCCACCGGCTCTACGGCTTATACGCTCGCCGCAAACGGCCCAATCCTCACGCCCGATGTGGACGCAATGGTTGTTACGCCCATCTGCCCGCATCTGCTCACGCTGCGGCCCATTGTGTTGCGCGGCGATGCCTCGCTCACTATCCGCGTGGAAGCTGTACCGCACGTAGCGCTGCTTACTGTCGATGGCCAGCAGGCCTTCGAGCTGCAGCGTGGCGACGAGCTGCGCTGCCACCGCTCCAATCACACGGTCAAGCTGGTGCGCCTCCGCGAGAGCGGATTCTTTGAAGCTTTGCGCAGCAAGTTGAGCTGGGGCGAACGCTGAGGTTTTTGAATCAGATTTTTACTGCATCAGTTCCTTCAGCAGCACCTTGGCTTTGGCTGCGAGCGTGTGAGCACCATCTACGTCGCCTGATGTGAGAGCGGCCTTGGCCTGCTTCAGAAAGTCGCGGATCTGGTTGGCGATCTTCTGTTCGCTGTCACTCAGCGGACGCGTGATGTTGTTGAGCCCGCGCTCGGTGGTGGCAATCGTGTCCGACGTTTCCTGGCGATATGTATTCGGATCGCCCGAAGAAAGCTGCCCGATTGCACTCACACCCGGATTCGGTGCGGGATTCGCAGCTTCCTGTGCACCTGCGGGCGGCGGAGCGCTCTTCTTATGGTGCTTGGGCTGCTGCTTAGGCGGGGTAGGTACCGTCTGCGTGGGTTGGGCGGGAATAGTGACTACAGGCGGTGGAAGGTTGGCATCGGCTGTCGAAGGCGGCGGAGGAGGGTTGTCCACAATCGGAGGTGCAAGTGGTTGTACCTTTGCCTGCTGCTTGTGTACACACGCAGTGAGGAAAAAAGGCAACAGCCAGACGCCAATCTTGCAAGGCAACTTCATGCCACAAATCCCTTCTTTTCTTCCACAACCGCCGGTCGAGGATGCCGGCGTCCCCATTCCGTGGCGGCTAGAGGAATTCGCAGCCGGAACTCCGTGCCACGGTCTTTTCTTGATTGTACTTCCACACTTCCGTGGTGCAACTGGAGAATGCGGTAAGTCATTGCAAGCCCAATGCCGCTGCCACCGCTCTTCGTCGTGAAGTAAAGATCGAAGATCTTCTCCTTGATCTCTTCTGGAATTCCCGTACCCTCATCGGCAATGCGCAAGACTGCTGTGCGTGCGGCGGCCGCAGCCGTGCGGTCACCGTTTGTCTCTGGCCTGCGATCGCTTTCCAGCGTCACTTCCAGCTTTCCGCCTTCGGGCATGGCCTGTGCTCCGTTTTGAATTACGTTCAGCGCGGCCTGCTTTAGCAGGTCGGCGTCGACGTTGGCAATCAGCGGCTCCTCGGGCAGGCTGGTCACCAGCGTCACGTTGCGTGTGGAGAGCTCTTCGGTCGCCAGCGCCAGCACGTCGGCAATCACGCCGCGCAGGTCCTGTTCCCTGAGCTGCAACTCCACCGGCCGCGAAAAATCCACCAGCGTCTGCACCACCCGGTCCAGCCTGCGAATCTCTGCGTCGATCACTTCCAGATGACGCGTTGCAGGCCCTTCCGCCTCGCCCAGTTTGGCCTTCAACAGTTCGAGATGGACGACAATCGCATTGATCGGATTCTTTACCTCATGGCCCACGCCTGAAGTCAGCCGGCCAATGGCCGCCATGCGCCGCGAAAGCTCCAGCTCCGACTCAATCTCCTCAGCCGACTCCAGGTCGTGCAGCGTTACCAGCGCACCAAGTCCCTGCCGCGTCTCGTCATCGTGAATAAAATCGACCGATGCCTGTATCCTGCGTCCGGTCTCCGTGCGAATCTCTTCATGAATGATCGAGACACCTGCGTCGATCGCCTCCCACAGCGTGCGCCCCAGCACTGTGGTGCGGTCGAAGATATCGCGCGCATGCAGCCCCAGAATGGCGTCACGCTCCTTCTGCAGAAACCGCCGCGCTGCGTCTGAAACCAGCACCGCCCTGCCGTCGCCGGTGAAGAGCAGAATGCCATCCTGCAGATTGCCAAGGATTTGATCGATATTTTCCTTGAGAGCCGAAAAAACCTCCTCTACATTGCGCATGCGCTGCCCGATCATCTCGATCTTGTTAGAGACGCGCGCAGCCATGTCCTGGTTAGGTTTCGGATCCTCCGCCAGGGCTGATTCTGTGGATGTGAGTGTCGTCCAGTAGTCGAGCTGCAGGCTGATCTCTTCCAGCGGACGCAGCGCAAAGTTGCCCAGCAGAAACGCGACCAGCAGTGCGGCGCCCAGCGCAAATCCCATCAACCAAAGCGCTTGCTCCAGCCATGGCTTGTAAAACGCGCTCAGTAGCGTAGTGCGCACACCTATATGCACGCTCAGAAAGGACTCGCCGTTGCGATTCAGAGGTACCACAACATCAAAGACCTTTGGAGGCCCGAATACCTCACTCATCAGCTCCAGCGGTCCTGCGCTCAAAAGCTGGCGATAGTTGGGCCGTACCGGCAGCGGTTTATCCTGGTTGCCCGGAATGCTGCTCAACAGAATATCGTTCTCGCTGTCGCCGATATTCACGTCGTAAATCGTGAGCGAGTAGCGGTTGACTGACTCAATGACAGACTCGAGCGTCGCGTCGCTACGCACGGCCATCGCCGTCAGTGCGCGCAGCTGCAAAGGATTGTTGGGGTCTACCTGCTGGTCCTTGAGTCCGTTTTGGAGCGCCTTTTCAAGCGCAAGCCTTACCTGCTCGGCCACCATCTGGTTGGTGTCGTACGACTGCTGCACGGCCACTTTCACCAGCTGCGCGACGTAGACCGCAGAAACTAGCCCGGCGATAAGAAACACCAGAGCTGTGATGGCCAGAACGATTTGGGTCTTGAGACGCATGGCTAGGGTCTGCTCACGGGTTTGGCGTTAGTCTTCCGCGGCGCGATTGTACTCTTTCAATTTGTTGTGCAGCGTCTTCAGGCTCACGCCCAGAATTTCCGCGGCGCGCGTCTTATTCTGTCCCGTAGCCTCGAGCGTGCGCAGAATCAGCATGCGCTCCGCCTCGTCCACCGTAGTGCCCACCGGCAACGAGATTCCGCCTGCGTCCGACGTAACGGTCTGTGTCCCCTTGCTCTTGCCGAAGCCGGGTGGCAAGTGTCCTGCGTCCAATGGCGCGCCGTCGGGGCACAGAATCACCGCGCGCTCAATCGTGTTGCGCAGCTCGCGCGCATTGCCCGGCCAGTTGTAGCTCATCATCCGGTCCAGCATCGATGCAGCCACGCCGGCCACTTTGCGCCCATGCTTCTGGTTCATCTGTTCCAGCATTGCCTCCGCCATCGCCGGCAAATCTTCCAGATGCTCGCGCAGCGGCGGCATGTGAAGGTTGAACACGTTGAGGCGGTAAAACAAATCGGCGCGCAGATGTCCCTCGCTTACCGCAATACTTGGGTCGCGATTGGTTGCAGCCACTACGCGCACATCCACATCCTGCTCTGTCCGCGCTCCCAGCCTGCGCAGCTTGCGCTCTTCCAGCACACGCAACAGCTTGGCCTGCGTCCCAATCGGCATCTCGCCAATCTCGTCCAGCAGCAGTGTTCCGCCCGAAGCCAGCTCGAAGCATCCCGCCCGCCGTTCCGCCGCCCCGGTAAACGCGCCCTTCTCGTGCCCGAAGATCTCGCTCTCGATCAGCGTCTCCGGAATCGCCGCGCAGTTCACTGCAACAAAAGGCCGGGCCTTGCGCGGACTCAAGTTATGCAGCGTCCGCGAAACAAGCTCTTTGCCCGTTCCACTCTCGCCTGTAATTAGCACTGGCACATTCGACGGCGCAATCTGCTCAATGAGCGCAAAGATCTCACGCATAGCCTTCGAACTGCCCACCATGGCGCCCAGCACGCCGCTCTCGCGCAGCCGCCGCCGCGCCACTTCGAGCTCAATGGTCGTCTCGCGCTGCCGGGTGGCATTGCCCAGGATCGTCCTGAGTCGTGTGGCGTCCACGGGCTTGGGCAAAAAGTCGTACGCGCCCAGCTTCATGGCCTCAACGGCCACCTGAATCGATCCCTGCGCCGTGAGCACCACCACAGCCACATTCGAGTTCATCCCGTTGCCGTCTTCGCCAAGCTTGGCCAGCAGCCCCAGCCCATCCAGCCGCGGCATCTTCAGGTCAGTCACAACGATCGCGGGGTCCCACGCCAGCGCCTTCTCCCAGGCCTCCATGCCGTCGCGCGCAGTCTCAGTCTGGTATCCCCATCCGGAGATCAGCTCGGCAAGCCCCATCAGTGCATGCGGCTCGTCTTCGGCAATAAGGACCTTTACAGCGTTCTCCATAAAACTTTCCGTGAAACTCCTATCCTGACGTTCAGGGATGCTTTGAAAGGGCACGGCCTCAGACGTGCCGCAGGAGCCCGAATAATATTGCGGACTTCGGCCCTGAAGGACACCCGCACTGAATCTGCACGACAACCCTTCTGTTTAGAGTAAAACGCCGGACCCATTACAGGCAGCAAATGCGAAATCGGGTTCGAAAGCCACGCTCGCGGAGAAGTGCCGAACGGAGGGCGTCATGGCCTTCAGGCCACTGAAAAGCCAAGCAGCCAGATTCGAGCCTCAAAGCCTGCGCCGGCAATGCCCAACCCGGACGCACTAAACTGACTATATGCTCGACTACGAAATCTCTCCCACTGAAACCGCATCGCTCGTCAAACAAGGCCATGTGCGCCTCGTCGACGTTCGCGAGCCATGGGAGTTCGCCACCGCGCGCATCGAAGGCAGCGTGCTCATTCCCATGGGAGACATCCCAGCACGAGCGCATCAGGAACTCGACCCCGAGGAGCGCCTTGTCGTTGTCTGCCACCACGGCGTCCGCTCCATGAACGTCACTGTCTGGCTCCGCAATCAGGGCTTCGAACAGGCGCAATCCCTGCGCGGCGGCATCGATGCCTGGTCGGCGGAAGTCGACCTCACAGTCAGCCGATATTAGAAAAAGGGCCCGAACGCAGCGCCGCGCGATAAGAAGATCATGCAAAGACGTCGAACTGCATTTGCCGTTTCTCTCTTCGCCGTTGCCGTCACAGCAGCGCAGGCCGCAGTCAAACCCTCCGCTCTCTTCACTGACCACATGGTCCTCCAGCAGGGCATGGCAGTCCCTGTCTGGGGCACTGCCGATCCCGGAGAAGCGATCAAAGTCTTCTTCAACGGCCAGACCGTTTCCACCACCGCTGGCGCAGACGGCAGATGGATCATCCACCTAGCGAAGCTCAAGGCCGGCGGCCCCTTCGAAATGCAGATCGTGGGCAAGAACGCCGTCACCATCCACGATGTGCTCGTCGGTGAAGTCTGGCTCGCCACTGGCCAGTCCAACATGGTCTTCACCGTCTCAAAGAAGGCGCAGTTCTTTGCCGGAACGCTCGACGAGGACAAGGAGATTGCCGCGGCCAACTACCCGCAGATCCGCATGTACACCGAGAAGGTCGTCAAGGCCTACACGCCGCAGGACACGGCTCTCGGCGACTGGCAGGTCTGCGGCCCTCAAACCATTGGCGCATTTTCAGCCATCGGCTACCTCTTCGCACGTGACTTGCAGCAGGAACTGCACGTACCAGTCGGCATCGTCACCGTAGCCTTCGGCGCCAGCACCGCCGAATCCTGGCTGCCGCGCGAAGCGCTCGCCTCAGACCCCCAGCTTAAGCCGTTGCTCGACCAATTCGATGCCCGCGAGATCTACTTCAAAACACATCCACACGCCATGGCAGCAGATGCCCCACCCGCGCCGGTCACTCTGAACGCGCGCACCACCGGTCCAAAAGCAGGCCCGCTCTTTGACCCTACAGATGACCAGCATGAGCCCACGGTCATGTTCAATGGCATGATGAACCCCGTTATCCCCTATGCGGCTCGCGGAGCAATCTGGTACCAGGGAGAATCCATCGTCGGCGGCAGTGCCGGCGTCGAACTCTATCCGCACGTCATGGAGACGCTTGTGACCACGTGGCGCAAGCTCTGGGGTCAAGGTGACTTTCCCTTCTACGCTGTGCAGCTTGCCGCTCTGAAAAACGTCTCCAACAATCCGATGGTCCGTGAACAGCAGGCCAAAATCTTGTCGCTGCCCAACACCGGACTCGCCGTCACTATCGACGTCGGTGATCCCGACAACGTGCACCCCAAAGACAAAGAGCCCGTGGGCCAGCGTCTCGCGCTCATCGCACTCGCTAAAACCTATGGCCACAAGGTTGAGTACTCCGGCCCCGTCTACAGTTCGATGAAGATCGACGGCCACGCCATCCGCATCCACTTCGCGCATGTAGGCGGTGGCCTCGCTGCAAAAGGCGGTCCGCTCAAATGGTTCCAGATTGCTGGCGCCGACCAGCAATTCATCGACGCTGACGCCACCATCGACGGCGACACAATTGTGGTGAAAAGTCCGCAGGTCACTAAACCCGTAGCCGTTCGCTACGCATGGGCCAACTACCCCGATGGCGCGAACCTCTACAACGCCGCCAGCCTGCCCGCCGCACCCTTCCGCACCGACAACTGGGATGCGCTCGCCGACATCGCGAAGGAATTCACCGGGCAATAACGCCTATACTTTTCCTTTGAATCTGAAATTAGCTGCAAGGAATCCTTCCATGTCCTCATCCGCCATCGTCTTCGCTGCTCAGAATCACCCGCGCTTTCTTGAAGAACTCAAAGACCTGCTGCGCATCCCGTCCATCTCCACGCTGCCCGAGAACAAGGCAGACTGCCGTCGCGCCGCCGATCTCCTTGCCGCCGAGCTCAAGCGCATCGGAATGGAAAACGTGCATCTAATCGAAACCGAGGGCCATCCGCTCGTGTATGCAGACTGGTTCCATGCAGCCGGCAAGCCTACGGTCCTCATCTATGGCCACTACGACGTACAGCCGCCCGATCCGCTTGACGAATGGGTCTCGCCGCCCTTCGAGCCCACCGAGCGTAACGGCAATCTCTATGCCCGCGGTGCAGTCGACGACAAGGGCCAGGTCTGGGCGCAGGTCAAAGCCCTCGAATCTCTTCTCGCAGCCACCGGCGCGCTCCCGCTCAACGTCCGCGTGCTCTTCGAAGGTGAAGAAGAAGTCGGAGGGGAGGGAATCGCCGCCTACGTTGCCTCCAAACCGGCAGATCTCAATGCCGACTTCGCCCTCATCTCCGACACCGAGCTCTTCGCCCCCGGCCTGCCCACGCTCTGCGTCGGCCTGCGGGGCATGATCTACACCGAAATCGAAGTCCGCGGCGCGCGCACCGACCTCCACTCCGGGATGTACGGCGGCGCAGCGCCCAATCCCTTTGTCGCTCTTGCGCAGATTCTCGCCCGGCTGAAGGACGAAGAAGGCCGCATCCTCATTCCCGGCTTCTATGACGACATCATCCCGCCCAGTCCCGAAGAACTCGCCGCCTGGCGCAGCCTGCCCTTCGACGAGGAGCACTATCGCATCACTGAAGTCGGCTCGCCCAAACTCGTCGGCGAGCCCGGTTACACTGTTCTTGAGCGCACCTGGGCCCGCCCCTCGCTCGATGTCCACGGCATCCCCGGCGGTTTCACCGGCGCAGGCGCCAAGACGGTGATTCCGGCCAGAGCGCTGGCCAAAGTCTCCATGCGCCTTGTTCCCGGCATGACCCCGGCAAAATCCTTCAAGCTCTACAAGAACTACGTCGAAAAGATGGCCCCCGACGGCGTCGAAGTTGAAGTCCGTCTCATTCACCAGGGCGACCCCTGCCTCGTCCCCGTCGACAACCCTTACATTCAGGCCGCCACGCGCGCGCTCCACGAGGTTTGGAACCGCGACACCGTCTTCATCCGCTCCGGTGGCTCCATTCCGATCGTTGGCGACTTCGCCCGCCATCTTGGCTTACCCAGCGTCATGATGGGCTTCGGCCTGCCCGACGACAATCTGCATGCGCCCAACGAAAAGTTCAATCTGAAAAACTTCGAGCTGGGCATTGTCTCTCTCATCCGTTTCCTTGAGGAAGCCGGTAAGTGAATCCGGGCACTGCCGCTGGATTTGTCCTCGCCGGCGGCCAATCCTCGCGCATGGGCCGCGACAAGGCCCTCGCCGCATTTGCTGGCCGCACTCTGACTGAAAGCGCCCTCGGCATCCTGCGCAGTGCAGGCATCGAGCCACAAATCGCCGGCTCCCGTTCCGATCTCGCCCAATTCGCGCCGGTCATCGCCGACCATCACGCAGGTCAGGGCCCGCTCTCCGGCATCTGCGCCGCGCTTGAGTCGACCGAGGCCACGCACGCGGTGTTGATTACAGTCGATCAGCCGCTTATCCCGTCTTCGCTTATCGCTTATCTGCTCCATCACGCGCAGGTCACCCATTGTCGAATCACCCTCGCCTCGCTCTGCGGGGAGCCGCAGACCTTTCCCGCGGTTCTCGACCGCGCCGCGTTGCCTTCGCTCCAGGCCGAGCTGGCTTCCGGCCGTCGCGCCTGCTGGAGCGCTTTTCGCGCCGCAGCAGGCCCTGACGGCATAAGTGCGGTACCCGTTGAACTCCTCACTCAGGCGGGCCAGACAGCCGATCCCCGTCAGCTTCCTCCTGTCCGCTGGTTCCTCAACGCCAACACCCCCGATGAACTGGCGCGCATCGAGACGCTTGCCTGCGCTACACGCATCATGGCCCGCATCCCGTAAGCTGGATAAAGCGTATGGCGGTCAACGAGTCTCAATCTCGACCCGAACCCGAACCAAAGCAAACGCCTGGTTCGGACTCTGAAGCCACCCCTTCAGGCGCAGGCGAGCAGGAGGAACTTCCTGCGCTCGTCGAGGCCATCGCCGAGATGAGCACAGGTGGGGAGGATACCGATCAGGGGGCTCAGTCTCTTTCAGAACCGGCTGGCGATCCAGCCGAGCCTATCATTGCATTCAAACACGTCTCCATCTCTTTCGATGGCCGCTCCGTCCTCAAAGACGTCAGCTTTTACGTCGACCGCGGCCAGACCCTCTGCATCCTGGGCCGCAGCGGAGTGGGTAAATCTGTCTCCCTGCGCATGCTCATGGGCTTTCTCCAGCCTGACTCCGGCTCCATCCACGTTGAAGGCCGCGAGATCGTTGGCCTGAACGAGGAAGAGATGATGGCCATCCGCAAGCGCATCACAATGGTCTTTCAAAATGGCGCGCTTTTTGACTCGCTCAGTGTCCGCGAAAATGTGTCGTTCCCTCTCCGCGAGCGCGGTAGTCTCGCCGAAGACCAGATACAACTGCTTGTCGACCGTCTCATTGCCCTCGTCGGAGCCGAAGACGTCGTTGACGCGTTACCTTCAAGCCTCTCCACCGGCCGCAAGCGCGCCGTCGCCATGGCCCGCGCCCTCGCCGCACAGCCCGAGGTGGTGCTTTACGACGAGCCCACCACCATGGTCGACCCCATCATTGCGCGGCGTCTCGGCAACCTCATCCAGCGGCTTAAGCACCAGCTCGGCTTTACCAGCATCGTCGTCACCCACGACATGCGTTTCGCTGAGCGCCTTGCGGATACAGTCCTCTTCCTTGATCAGGGGCAGGCCCGCTTTTTTGGCCCCCTTCAGCAATTCCTGGCCTCCAACGACCCGCATGTTCAGCAGTTCCTTACTTTGGACGCCTATGTCTTTCCAGAGGCCTGAAAAGGCTGTTAACTCAAAATAAAAATTGTCCAAGAATTTGCTTGCCTTCAATCATCGTTCGAGCGATGCTGATGAAGGACCGCTTTGCCATGCAATCGGTGAGTCTACCGGCAGCAGGCTGCAGGCAAGTAGGATGGAGAGTCCCGGCGGCCTGGAATTTCCGAAGTGATGAGTGTGGATTGCTTAACTATTTTGTTTTCAGTGGAAAATAGGCGATCCAGCAAGAATGGCATGAAGTGGTTTTTTCCTGCGGCTTACACCTGCACGACTGGCGGATTGAGCCAAACCCGGCGCACAAAATGCCTTGGACTGACCTGACAAGGCAGCTGTTCTCTTACTCACTGTGAGCCGTAACCCTAACGACACTGACTGCATTGAAAGTTTCCCAGAACCAGGCAACCATAGCCTGCACAATTGTCGTCTAACACCGTGACTGCACACAGGTTCCCGTTTTTGCGCTGTTTCTTTGAACGCAAACAGTTGGCAGCAGCAGCTGCCTTTCTCAACCGTAGTGTGTCTATTTTTTTGAGGTTTACGGAAACCGATGGCGAGCTCTGACTTCTGGCAAAGGCTCTCTGCTTCCATGGCAACCTCCCCCGAGTGGGAGCCAGGATTTGCAGGAGATTCAACTCGCGGGTCGCGCGGCGCGGTAAAGTTTTGGATGGTTCTCGATGTAATGACCATCCTCTGTACCGCCGTCCTCGCTACGCTTCACGAACTCCACACCGGTCCTGTGACCGGTGCTCGCGGTTTATGGCACGGAACCCTCATCCATGGGCGCTCCATGGGTATCCTGCTGGCGCTGCTTTGTGGCTTCACCGTTGCAATCCTTGTGAGCAGCAAGCGTCTGCATCTTTACAATCCGATGCGCATTTCAGGCATTCTCCATGAGCAGCGGCTCAATGCTGTGGCCTGCTTTATGTCGGGTCTTCTGCTTACAGGGAGTCTCTATGTGTTGCACCTTGACGACATCCCGCGCGGAATTGTCTTATCCACCATCCTGCTCGTCACGTTTGTGTTCAGCGTGCGGAGATTTGTTTACCGGGTGCTGCTCTACCGTCGCTTTGACCGGGGCGTAGGCACACGTAACGTGCTTATTGTGGGCGCTGGCCCTGAAGCCCATGCGCTACGCCACCACATCCAGAGCATTCCGCGCCTTGGCTACACGTTCAAGGGGTTCGTCGACATCCCTGATGAACAGCCGCGCTTCAAGGTCACAACGAGCGACGTCGTTGGCACTCTTGACACGCTTTTCCAGAATGCGCGCAAGCTCTTCGTTGACGAAATCCTATTCACTACGCCCTGTGAGCGCGGCATCATCCAGAATGTACTGGATCAGGCGCGGATCCACGGCGTAGACCTGCGCGTCGTTCCCGATATGTACGATGGCCTGGCCTGGAACAGTCGAATTGAATACATTGGCCAGTTCCCGACCATTCCGCTGCACTGTGGCCACGTGCCCGAGCTCGGTCTCATCTTCAAGCGCGTCTTTGACATCGTCTTTTCCGCCAGTGTCATCATTCTTTTCTCGCCAGTATTGCTGGCCATCGCCATTGCCATCAAGCTTGACTCGCCTGGTCCGGTCCTCTACTCGTCTGAACGCATCGGCAAAAAAGGCGTGGTCTTTCACTGCGTTAAGTTCCGCACTATGGTGCAGGATGCAGAAAAGCGCCGCGCTGAACTCATGCACATGAACGAGCGTGACGGCGTGCTCTTCAAGGTCTCCAACGACCCCCGTATTACCAAACTAGGCCGGTTTCTGCGCAAGTACTCGCTCGATGAGCTGCCACAGTTCTTCAACGTTCTCAAAGGCGATATGAGCGTTGTGGGACCGCGTCCGCCCATTGCCAGCGAGGTCAAACAGTACAAGCTCAGCCATCTGCGCCGGCTCGATGTCACACCCGGCATCACCGGCCTTTGGCAGGTGCAGGGCCGCCAGGACCCCTCCTTTGCCAGCTATGTCTCGCTCGATGTCAATTACATCGATAACTGGAGCGTCTGGCTCGACTTCAAGATCATTGTGAAGACCGTAGGCGTGGTCTTCGCGGGAACCGGTACATAGGGCATCATCGTTTCTCTCCAGTACGACCACTTGAACATGGCCGCTCGCAATGTGAGCGGCCTCTTTCTTTTGGGCCTTCGCGATAAACTGATAGTGTGAAGATCGCGCTGGCCCAGATAGACCCCACCGTAGGGGATTTCACCGGCAACCTGGAGAAAATTGTTGAAGCGAGCAGCCGCGCTGTGGCTCTCGGTGCGCGGCTGACTGTCTTTTCTGAGCTTGCCATCTGCGGCTATCCTCCCGCTGATTTTCTTGAGAAGCCCAGCTTCCTCGCCCGGTGCCGCGAGGCCGTCGACGAGCTGGCCGAAGCCACCCGTGACTTGCCCACAGCCGTGCTCTCCGGCGTCGCTCTGCCCGCCCCCGGTCACGGAGGCAAGCCCGCCGTAAATGCAGCGGTCCTGCTCGACAGAGGCCGCCTACTTCTCGAGCAGCACAAGCGCCTGCTGCCTTTCTACGATGTCTTCGACGAGCAGCGCTACTTCGCTCCCGCCAAATCCCAGCAAGTGATCGAGCTCGATGGTGTGCGCCTCGCCGTCACCATCTGTGAAGACGCCTGGAACGACAAGAACTTCTGGCAGCGCCGGCTCTATACAGTCGATCCCATGGAAGAGCTCATGCGCCAGAACCCTGCGTTGCATGTGAATCTCTCCTCATCGCCTTTCTGGCATTCCAAGCGCGCCGTGCGCCGCGAGATGCTCGCCGCCATCGCCCGCCGCGACGGAATCCCAGTCCTGCTCTGCAACCAAGTTGGCGGTAACGACAGCCTCATCTTTGACGGCTCCTCGCTCGCGCTGAATGGCCGCGGAGAACTCATCGCACAGGCCGCGTCGTTCAAAGAAGATCTGGTAGTTCTTGATCCCTTCGCCGCGCCCGCAATCCCCGCGCCGGATGATGACGACACGGAAGCCGCGTACAGGGCGCTGGTCCTAGGCACCCGCGACTACGTTCGCAAGTGCGGATTCAAAAAAGCTCTTGTGGGCCTGAGCGGCGGCATTGATTCGGCGCTCGTCGCAGCCATCGCCACTGAAGCACTCGGCCCGGAAAACGTCATCGGCATAGGCATGCCCAGTCCCTACTCATCCAGTGGCTCCATCGACGATAGCCGCCGGCTTGCCGCCAATCTTGGCATCCGTTTTGAAGTCATCGGCATTACGGGCCTCTTTGAGGAGTACAAACACGCGCTTGCGCCGCTCTTCGCCGGCACGAAGCCCGACCTGACTGAGGAGAACATCCAGTCCCGTACCCGCGGCGTGCTGCTCATGGCGCTCTCCAACAAGTTCGGTGCGCTCGTGCTCACCACCGGCAACAAGTCCGAGATGGCCGTAGGTTACTGCACGCTCTATGGAGACATGGTCGGCGCACTTGCTGTCATCGGCGACCTCGTCAAGACCCGCGTCTACGCCGTCTGCAACTGGCTCAATCGCGAAAAAGAGATCATCCCTGCCGCAATCCTCGAAAAGCCGCCCTCCGCGGAACTCCGTCCCGATCAGCGCGATACCGACTCGCTGCCGCCTTATGATGTCCTAGATCCCATCGTTGAGGCCTATGTTGAGCGCTACGAGACCCCCGAATCTATTGCTGAAGCAAACGGATTCCCGATCGAGCTCGTCCAACAGGTGGTACGGCTCATCGAGCGCTCCGAGTATAAGCGCCAGCAGGCCGCGCCGGTGCTGAAAGTTACCTCCAAATCCTTCGGCATGGGCCGCAGATTCCCCATTGCCGTCAAAGTGAAGGTATAAGCTAGATGCTGGGGTTCGGTGCGGCTCCTGTGTCACTGCCGGGCCGCACCCATCCCGCGAAATATGGCGTTTCCGCAACCGTGCCGTGAGACGCTCTAAGGAGAACCGCTTGATTCGTCTGTCTGTCCGTCTTCTCAGCGCCGCCGCGCTCTTTTCCCTGTCACTTTCATTCGCTCAGGCTCACGCACAGACGCAGGTGCCTCCTGCACCCGCGCAAACGTCTTCCACGCCTACGGCGCCTGAGGCCGCCCCCTCAGCGCCCGCGCCCTCTGCCGCGCCTGTCTTCCCCAAGCCCGAACCGGCTAACTTCACAGCGGCCACGCCCACAAAGGAAGAGGTGAATGCCTTTCTGCAGGCCAACTGGGGCTACGACGACAACCGCATGTGGCAAGTGCAGGCCATCTTGAAGACTCCGGTCGAAGGACTGAGCAAGGTGGTTGTCTTCATCGGAGACAAGACCGGAAAAGAGAAGCCGCAGGCCCTCGAGTTCTTCGCGCTTCCTGATGGCAAGCACATCATCTCGGGTGACGAAGTGATCCCCTTCGGCGAGCATCCGTTTGCCGACAACCGCGCGCAGCTTGAGCAGCGCGCTGACGGACCCTACCGCGGCTCCGCCAGCAAGAACTTCGAGCTGGTCGAGTTTGCTGACTTCCAGTGCCCGCACTGCAAAGAGGCGCAGGCTAACATGGACAAGCTCGCCGTCGACTTCCCCAACGCGCGCATCGTCTTCCAGAACAACCCCATCGCGCAGATTCATCCGCAGGCGGTGAGCGCGGCCCAGTACGGCGTGTGCGTCAACAAGCTCGGCGGTAGCAACGCCTTCTTCCAGTACGCATCTGCCGTGTTTGAAGGTCAGGATGGTCTTGCCACTGCCGACGGCGCTACGCTTACTCTGAACAGCGCAGTGACCAAGGCCGGACTCGACCCAGCCAAGGTCTCAGCCTGCGCAGCAACTCCCGCCGTCAAAGATCAGGTGGAGGCTTCCGTCAAGCTCGCCTCCGATCTCGGCATCACCTCTGTGCCTATGCTGGCCGTCGACGGCCGCATGGTGCCGGCCAACGCTCCCTACGACACACTGAAGAAAATCATCGAGTATCAGACTAAGCTCGACGGCATCACGCAGTAGCGGTAATCCTGAATTGGCTCCGAAAACGGCCGGACGACGAGAGCAGCAAATACGCTGGGCACTGTAAGCCTGACGTGTTCTCCCGGGTTCTGGCCGTTCCTGTTTGGATCGGTCAGTTCGTTCATTTCGTACGCGAGCCAACCATGCAGTTGCTGGATGCACTCTTCCTTCTATGGGTCTGGATCTGGCCGGTAGGATTTGTGCTCGCCGCAGTTGCCGGGATTGCAGGATCCAAGCGTTGGTGGCTCGCGACGCTGGCCTCTGTCTTCTCGTTCTGGGTTGCCGGCGCCATTCTGGCCGGTATTCCGTTCTGACGGACTGACAGGCAGCCATGCAGTCATCACGCGTACGGCTCGGTTTACTGCTGCCCTTTGTCCACCAGCATCATCGGCGTGTGTCCGGCATCCTGCGTGCCTCGCACCACATGCGGCGTAATCACGACCACCAGCGTGGCGTAATTCAGTTGCTGATCCTTGCTGGTCGCATTGTTCAGTCCCGGAATCTCGCTGATACCCGGCGTCCCGCTGATGGCTCTGCTCTGCGCGCGGCTCAGCTCCGCCGCAATCACCGCCGCCTGGCCCTCCTTGAGCGTTACCACGCCGGAGTATGACTGGTTATTCAGGATCGGGTTGCCATCGATCGACGATCCTGAGAGAGAATCGAGCGCGAGATCGAGAGTAAGAGCAACATCGTCGCCGTGCATCACCTTGGGCGTTGTCTTCAATGTCAAACCAAGGTCCTGATATTGAATCATCGGAATATTCGGCACCGTGCTTGCCAGAGACGATGCCAGCGCTGAAAGATTGCTCGAGCTGCCCGCGCCTGTAAGCCCGGGAATGTTGGGCAGCCCCGGCGACAGGCTGGAGTAGGAAGAAGTCTGTATCGGATACCGCTCGCCTTCCTTGATCGTTCCGGCCTCGCCGTCGCCTAGCCGCAGCTGAATATCGTCCAGCGCGCGCGAGTCCGAGGAGTTGAGGCTCAGATTCAGCGTGGCAGGCGTGGGCGAAAGCCCTGAAGCCGTAATGCCGCCGCCAAACAGCGCAATGCCGTTCTGGAACAGCGAGCTCGAAACCGCGCCTGAGGCCAGCAAAATGCCGAGAATAGCCAGCGTATCGCCCGGGCTGGCCAGTCCCGAGGAGATGATCTGCTGCACTAGATCCGCATTCTGACTCAGGATCGACTGCTCTTCTGCGTACACGTTGAACGCGGTGATGGTCTGCGGCGGAGCTACACCCGTATTGCGAGTATTATTATGCGCCACCTGGATCAGCTTCACATCCAGCAGCACCTGGTTGCGTCCTTCAAGCAACACGCGCATCGTGCGGTTGAACGCGGCCAGGGTCCTGGGTGGTGCGCGCAACGTGATGCTGTCGGCAACCGAATCCTTAACAGCCTGTCGCGCGTTGAAGACGTTTCTCGCCAGGTTTTGCACCTCGGTCAGCTCCGTGTCGCTCAGCCCCGGCGTGTAGAGCGTTTCCATCTCCTGCCGCGTGTAGCGCTCGCGCAGGTCGCGCGTATCGTGCGCCACCAGGGCATGATGCGGATCGAGCGGAACGTAAAACGTGTCGGTTACCATGCTCAGCACGCGCATCGCTTCCTCAAAGCTGGCGTCATCCATGTCAATGCGCACCTGCAGGTTGCTCACGCTGTCGTCCATCATGGCCGTGATTCCATATGCCTGAAAGACCTGGTGAATCGCCTGAACGCGGTCCGTGTGCAGGTGAAAGCTGTGCAGCCCTGTAGCGGGCAGCAGGGTTACCACGTCTTCGAGTGAGGCGCCTGCCTGCGCGTACGTCGGCTGTGGCTGGCCGCGCACCGCATCGTCGGCGAGCTCGTCAAGATGCTGCGTAGCCTCAGCATTTTTGGGGTCAAGCTCCAGAGCATGCGACAGAGCTGCCCGCGACGTAGCCTCGTCGCCCAGCAGCCGCGCCTTGGCCGCGGCCTGGATCAGCTCAGTGACCGCATGGCTGCGCGCAACCTCAACGGAAAGCCTGTAGTCGTTGTTCGTCGGATCGAGCTTTGCAGCCTCAGCATAGTCGTGCATCGCCGCTTCAAACTCTTCGTTCATGAACAGCTTGCTTGCTGCGAGATAGAGCTTGATCGCCCGCCGTTTATCGGTGTTCGTTGGCTTGTGTGCGCTGTCTGCGTTTTGCGTGGTCTCATTGGCCTGTTCCGTCTGTGCTGTTGGAGCCGCAGGAATCGATGTCTGTCCTGCAGCCTGTGCCGCTGCGACACCGGGAAAGACTGCCATCATCGTCGCCGCGGTGAAACACCGCACATGCGCGCGCAGTACGCTGTTTCTCTTCATGACCGCTTCCGTGTCAGCGCCAGCAGGTCGGCGAGAGAAGATGTGCAAACCTCCGGCTTGTGTTCGAGCAGCGCGTCAAAACTGTAGTTTCCTGTCGCCACGGCGATCACCGGCAATCCATTCGCTTTTGCCGCCTCAATATCGCGTGGTGTATCGCCCACCACGCATATCTTTGTACCGCTGCCCAGCTCGAGTGCCTTGGCCGCAGCCTGCCCAACAAGTTCTGACCGAACCGGGAAGCGGTCACTGAACCCGCCAAACCGGAACCACTCGCGCAGCCCCGCCTCCTCGATCTTGATCCAGCCGATCATTTCGAGATTGCCTGTTGCAACGCCCAGCAGCGCGCCTTTGCGGGCGAGATGCCGCAGCACGTCCTCCACGCCAGGCATCCGCACCGGGTCCATCTCGCGCCGCCGCTCCGCCACGGTATTACGCATCGCGTCCAGAATCGCCTCGGCATGCTCTTCCATCACTTCGGATGGAATGCCCGCCAGCTGGCACGCATCGCGCAAAATTGCCGTGTCTGTGCTTCCGTGGATAACAACGCCCGCCAGTGTAATTTCTAAGCCCGTCACGCGCCGCACGCTCGCGGCCACTGAATCCACATGGATACGGTCGCGGCTGCGCAGCAACGTGCCGTCGATGTCGAACAGATAGGCATTCTGCCCGTCCCACTCGAAGTCAGGCTCGATGGCGACGCGTGGTTCCTGGCTCTGCGATAAGGTGTGCATGTCGGATGCAGGCACATCCGCTCTTGGGTCAGTCAACTAGCGATAGCCCTGGCGGTATGCTCCGTATACTGGACGTTCCGAACGCGGCGGACGCTTGAGCCCCGCGCGCACTTCTGCCAGGTCCAGTCCCAGTTCGGCCATGGCCCGGCTTAGCGTGTTGCGGTGCATTCCCAGTTCGTCGGCTGCTTTGCACTGGTTTCCCCGGTGTGCCACCAGAACCTCACGCAGATACTGCCGTTTAAACTCCCGCACCGCTTCCTCATAGCGAATGCCGCTGGAGTGCATTTGCGTCACCAGGCTGTCCAGTTCTCGTCTCACGTCCACCTCTTGCTCGAGTCGCTGATTTAGTTTAACCGCTGCGGAAGCATTTCTCCGGTTGCTCCTCGAAGGAGCAGTTGCAATGAATCGGTCGGATGGCTATGAAAGATTCAATTTCTATCACGCTCCACAGAGCCAGATCAACAGACTACACCGGATTAGGAATTGGTGTAAGGGAGTTGATGCTCTCAAACGCCGTTTCCCTCAAGAAAACGCACATTGCACGCTGCCCAATACCTCAGGTGAATTCCTGAGCCGGTCTCATCGAACACCGGCCGGCGAAAATGGGAAAATACCACTCGCCCAGCTCTCGTTCCACTAAAATTTTTTGTGCCGCTTTTATACGGCGTCAGACCCTTTCCCATCAAGCCTGAAATGCAGAAGCTCGCCTTCTTCTGCAAGCTGTATCGTTCACGACACACCGTTCTTCGGGTGTGCCCAGTCCGGTGTCTCCAATTCCATCTTGTGAAAGCCCTCGCGTATCTTGTCGGTAAGTTCGCCCGGCGTCGCGCGCATGCTCATATGTAGCGCGCCAAAAAACTGCTTGGGTAGCCGTGAGTCTTTTAACCACGATGCTTCTGGAAAGAACGCCACGCCGACCAGTACGCACAGCGTCACGAAGACGAGTCCCTGAAAGAATCCCAGCACTGCGCCAGCCAGCATATCCAGGCAACCCAGTCCCATCCACTCGAGAGCCTTGGCCAGCACCTTGCCGATCAGGTTTGCAATGGCAAACACAACAATAGCGATAAAGAAGAATCCGATCGCATCGGCTATTGCCTCCACCTTCACCAGTGCAATCAGCAGGGCGGCTATGCGCCAGTAGTTCCACGCCGCCAGCGAGAGTCCCACAATCAGCCCCACGAGAGAGCATGCGGTGCGGAAGAATCCCTGCACCAGGCCGGCCAGCACAAACCCGGCAAGCATAATCACTATGGCCCAATCGACCCAGGTCATGAATGGCTCCATCTCCGCATTACAGTTGAATATCGTGCCCGGTCAGTCTGCGATAAGCTTCCACATATTTTGCCAGCGTGTGCTCGACTACTTCGTCCGGTAGCCCCGGTGCCGGAGCCTGCTTGTTCCAGCGGATCGACTCGAGATAGTCGCGCACATACTGCTTGTCAAACGAGGGCTGCGCACCGCCCGGCTTCCAGCTCTCCGCATTCCAGTAGCGTGAAGAGTCCGGCGTGAGAACCTCATCGGCAAGAATAATGCCTTCCTCCGTCCGGCCAAACTCAAATTTTGTATCGGCCAGAATCAGCCCGCACTTTTCGGCATGCAGCCGTGCGCGCCCATAGATGGCCAGGGTCAGACGGCGCAGCTCCCCTGCGTCCTGCGCACCCACGACGGCCTCCGTTGCCTCATACGAGATGTTCTCGTCGTGAGTTCCGTCGTGGCTTTTGGTGGCCGGCGTAAAAATTGCCTCAGGCAGCCGTGATCCGTCGAGCAGTCCAGCCCGAAGCGGAATGCCGCACACCGTTCCCGACGCCTGATACTCTTTCCACCCCGATCCGGCCAGGTAGCCGCGTGCCACGCACTCCACCGGAAACATCTTCGCCCGTTTCACCAGCATCGACCGGCCCACGAGTTGATCGGCATAAGGCTGCAACGCCGCCGGATACTCGCTGACCTCCGCCGTGATCAGGTGGTTGGGCGCCAGTTCGCACAGCACCTCAAACCAGAAGAGCGAAATCTGCGTCAGAATCTTACCCTTGCTCGGAATTCCCGTACCCAGCACATGATCGAAGGCCGAGATCCGGTCGGTCGC